>NZ_JCAKRV010000005.1:0-230789 GCF_059515165.1 Chryseobacterium sp. CS3K3.1
CGCCTTTGCGCTTTCAAAAATTCTCAAGGAAAAATTTTTAAAAATAAAACGTACAGACCGGTCTGTTTTATTTGTTTTTTTTCATACATTGTTCCAGAAAAGAAAAACATATGAAATCTCCGAGAGAAAGAATCATAGAAACTACATTTCAATTGTTTGCCAGACAGGGTTATAACTCAACTGGAATCAATCAGATTATTTCCGAAGCTGAAGTTGCCAAGGCAAGCTTTTATCAGCATTTTAAATCCAAAGAAGATCTGTGTGTAGAATTTCTGAAGGTGAGACATGAATATTGGTTTGGTGAGCTCAATCACTTTATAGCAAAAGAAAAAAGCTTAAAATCCAAGATCATCAATGCTTTCGATTTCCTCGTGTATATGAATGAAAAGGAAAATTTCAGAGGATGTAGCTTCCTGAATATTCTATCGGAAATTCCAATGGATAATACTAAAATTCTGAGTGTTATTCAGTCTCATAAAGCCGATCTCAGAAACTTCTTTTCTGAATTGCTGAATAATGATGAGCTTTCCGATCATGTCTACATGCTTTTTGAAAGTAGCATCATAGAAAGCCAGCTTTTCAAATCCAATGAACTCATTGAAAAATCAAAAAAGATAGTCACCAATTTAATACAATAAGTTATGGAACAAAAACATCCGCTTCCGCCTTTCACTCTTGAAACGGCCCTGGAAAAAATTCAACTCGCAGAAGATGCCTGGAACAGTCAGGATCCCGAAAAGGTTTCAAAAGCATATACCATCAACAGTGAGTGGAGAAACAGAGATATCTTCGTGAATGGAAGAGAAGAAATTGTAGCTTTTCTGCAGAAAAAATGGGAAAAAGAGCTTCATTATAAGCTTAAAAAGGAATATTGGGCCCACACCGATAATCGTATTGCCGTTCGTTTTGAATATGAGTATCAGACCAAAGAGGGAAACTGGTTCAGGGCATACGGAAACGAAAACTGGGAGTTTGATGAGAACGGACTGATGGCGAAAAGATATGCAAGTATCAATGATCTGGCTATCCGGGAAGAAGACCGAAAGTTTAAATAAAATGTAAAGACTGTTATGACAACAGTCTTTTATTTTCAGTTGGATCAATCTTTTTCACATCACATGCAAAAATTCATCATTTAAAACTCATAATTCATCATTAATCTAGCTGTTTTTCCCATGCAGCAGTTTGTTAATCTTCCTTCTGGTCTGCACAGAAATTTTATAGGTTTCATCACGCAGCTTCTGTATTTTTCCTACAGGCTGAAAAAATATTTTGCTCTCAAAAGGATTGAATGATAACAGCTCATTTGTACAGTCCCGCTCATCCAGCAAAGAGCCTTTATTTATTGCAACCTCACCGATTTTGATAAAAGAAGAGTTTTTCCACTCCACATTCAGTTTGTTGACAGGCTGGTCTTTCAGGTCATAACATATCTGTATCAGGACATCTGCAGTAAAGTCATGGGTTTGCAGATAATTTTTTAAAGAATCCTTAACCTTTTGTTTTTTTCCAATGTTCTTATCCACAGATTGAGGAGACAGTTTTATTTTGATGATATGATCTCCAAGCCGGTAAGCTCCTATAGAATGATAGTCGAATGAAAGAATAAAATCATTTCTTTTACGAAGGAGTTTAATCATATTACGAACCATATCAGCTGTTAGCAGGGAAGGAGTTATTTTAATCATCTGAAGCAGCAGTGTAAACAAACTGCTCCATTTTTTGGTGTAAAATCTGTTGACCGCAGTAAACAGTTTCAAAAAAATTGAAACAGAATTCATAGGAAACAGGGGAAAATTCACCAATGGATAATTGGCAAGAAGCCCACCATTTTCATCCTTGATCTGCACTGCAAAGCCGTAGGCAGGAATATCCTTTCTTGTATTCTTAATTTTCAGCTGAGCATTGGAAAACCGTATAGTAAGATCAAATTTTTCCTTATCAAAAAAAGGCTGCAGTGATTCCGGAATATCAGATTCTATGTTGAATGTACCTTTTGCTGCCGCATACGTTTTGGCATGGGCATTTCTGGTAGCATAGTTGACATCGCTGATGGAAGAGGATTGTTCAACAAAATCTGCTATTGTTTTTTTATTGATTTCCAGAAGCTTTTTTTCCTCTTCATTCAGTTCATCAAACTTCTTATTATATTTTAGTGGATTTGGCATTTAGTTTTTAAAATCCAATTATAACGCCAAGTTTCGAAATCTGTGTTAAATAAGTATTACAATTATTTGAATTTTGTGGAAAAGCTCTTTGAAAATCAAAAATGTATGACTATATGATTAATGAATATTGAAAAATAATCTTTTTAACTTGTTGATTATTAGTGTTTATTTATTTTTAACGAGAATGAATTAAAGTCATTTTCTTTGAGAGGATTTTACTTCCGGCTTTTAAACTTCCCTCATCGTGCTCCCATTTTCCAAACCCAAAAAGCCTTATCTTTGTAAAAAATTATAATATGGGAGTAGCAGATATGTTATTTAAACGTAAAAAGGAATTAGCAGAAAAGAACCTGAAAGATGGTAAAGAATATATGGAAGAGTATGGTAAAAGAGAAAGCGTTGTGCAGTTACCAAGCGGCTTGCAGTATGAAATCATTACAGAAGGCGACGGCCCGAAACCAGGACCCAAATCTACTGTAAAATGCCACTACCACGGAACTACTATTTCCGGGAAAGTATTCGACAGTTCTGTAAAAAGAGGTACACCTGCATCATTCCCTTTGAACAGAGTGATTTCAGGATGGACGGAAGCACTTCAGTTAATGTCTGTTGGCAGCAAATGGAGATTAATCATTCCTCCACACTTAGCGTATGGCGATCAGGAGATCAGCAAAGAAATCGGGCCTAACAGTACGCTTGTTTTTGAAGTTGAACTGCTGGATATTAAATAATCCTTCTTAAAAATAGATTAAAAATTTACCTGATTTCGGGTAAATTTTTTTATTTGTATTATATTCGTATAGGAGAATTGGGAAAATGGAGAAATTTATTTTGCAATATACCTGATAACACAAAAAATCACTGAATGAAAAAACTTTTTTACCTATTGATTGTTTTCGGGCTTCTTACTTCCTGTGTTTCCAGGAAGAATCAGGCTATTCAGCAGAATATTCTCACCCTGAAAGACAGCTACTGTAAAGCGCCGTTCAAATATAACTACAGCAACAAACTTCCGTCTTATAATTCAGATTCTATACTGGCAGCCAATAAAGAATTAAAAGAGGTCTTTTCTGACCAGAGTATTCTTATCTTAAACGCACTGGATAATCTGGATGAAGTTCATCAGATTATTGATCTTAAAAAAGATTCATCCCTTGCTTCCCAGGTTAAGGTTTTACAGTTGAAGACAAAAATAAACAGCAAAATAACGATTGCTCTTACGGAACTGGATGCAGTAGCCGCAGAGTTCGACTGTGAAGGAGAAAGAGTAGCCCAGATTGGAAATTATGTGGATAACTTAAATTCATCAAGAAATAATAAGCTTATTTTATATTCAATTGTTGCAGGAGCGGCAGCTTCAATAGCAGGAGGAATTGTGCATGATCAAGGCTGGAGTAATGCCATCGATATAGGCGGAGGGGTTCTGGGAGCAGGTTTTGGTTTAGCTACCCTTAATCCTAAAGGTAAAAAAGTAGAATTTATCCACCAGAGAAATCTTTTGAGAGATATCTGGAGAGAAAAACTGGAGTCGCCCAATTTTCCCCCTTTTATCTGGTATATGTATACAGAGAAAAAGTTTTCCAATAAAGAAGAGCATTCCATTATCGGGAATATGAAACAGAGATGGCTGCATTATCAGTTTGATGATAGTAGGGAAGCAGCGGATAAATCTGTGATTTTCAGTGATGGCGGGTTTTACAGGGCTGATGATCTTCATAACCGTGCAGCCATGCTGAATCAGATGCAGTCGGCAACCCGTACCATTAATCAGAATATCAATTATCTGTTACTGGATCTGGATAAACTGATCCTTTAAGAAAAATTTAACTGTAATAAATTTTGTTACATTTAAAAAATGTGTATCTTTGCCCTGTAATTACAATGAACAATACAAGATTTGCTACGGCAGTACATATTATGACATTATTGGCGAAATGTCCTCAGGAGTGGCTTACTTCTGACTGGATGGCCGGTAGTATCAATGTGAATCCGGTGATTATCCGAAAGGAGATCAGCGTATTGAGAGAAGCAGGCCTGATTATCAGCAGACAGGGAAAAGAGGGAGGAAGCCAGCTTGCAAAGAATGCTGAAACGATCACTATTTCCGAGATCTATAAAGCAGTAAAAAATACGGAAGTATTAGGTAAAAAAAATCAGAATCCCAATCCGGCATGCAGTGTTGGAAAGGAGATCAACAATCATTTAAATACATTATTTGAAGAAACAGATCAATTGGTGGTAAACTTTTTAGGAGACAAGTCATTACAGGAATTCACTGACCAGTTTGAATAAAAATTTTTTAGCCTTAAATGTAACAAAATTTATTACAATTTAATTAAAAATAAAACATTATGAAAAAAGTAGCAGTAATCGGTGCAACAGGATTTGTAGGAGCACACGTAGTATCAGAATTAGCAGACAGAGGATATGCGGTGGAAGCATTGGTAAGAGATGCATCAAAAGTGAAAACACAGGAAAATGTAACTGCAAAAAGTGTGGATGTAAACAATGTAAACGAACTGGCTGAGGCATTGAAAGGAAGCGATGCCGTAATCAGTACATTCAATGCAGGATGGACCAACCCTAACCTTTACAACGATTTTTTAAATGGTTCCGAGAACATTGAAAAAGCTGTAGAACAGTCGGGAGTAAAAAGACTGATTGTAGTAGGTGGAGCAGGAAGCCTTTACACACCGGATAACGTACAGATTGTAGATACTCCTGATTTCCCTGAAGCTTATAAACCAGGGGCAACAGCGGCAAGAGATTATTTAAACAAGATCAAAGAGAATAATACGCTGGATTGGACATTCTTCAGTCCTGCTATCGAAATGAATCAGGCTAATGTAGGAGAAAGAACAGGAAAATACAGAACTTCACTGGAAACTCCGGTATTTGATGAAAACGGAAGAAGCCGTCTTTCTGTAGAAGATGTAGCGGTAGTGCTGGTAGATGAATTGGAACAGAATAACCACATCCGTGAACGTTTCACAGCAGCTTACTAATTGATAAAAGAACAGAAATGATACAAAAAAAATTATGGTCGGTATTGGCATTGTTGGGATTCATCAGCATATTTGCAGGGAATCTCAAAGTGAAAGTTTATAATCCGGGAACCAAAGCTATTTTTCCCATTACGTCTACCATTATTTATGGAGATAAAGATGCGATACTTGTAGATGCTCAGTTTCAGAAACAATATGCAGAACAGCTCGTTAAAGAAATTAAAGCAACGGGAAAAAATCTGAAAACCGTTTTTATTTCTCACAGTGATCCGGATTTTTATTTTGGATTGGATGTGATTAAAAAAGCTTTTCCCAATGCTAAAATTATCTCAACGGCACAGACTGCTTATCTTATATCAGCTTCAAAAGATGATAAAATGGGAGTCTGGAAACCACAATTGAAGGCAGATGCACCATCGGAAATTATAATTCCAGAAGCAGTTACTTCAATTCCTGATCTTGAAGGAAACAAAATTGAAATCAGACAAAATCCTGAAGATCCTGCACATAGCTTTCTTTGGATTCCGTCCATCAAAACCATTGTAGGCGGGATTTCAGTTTCTGTTGGCTCACATCTCTGGATGGCAGACACTCAGAATGTAAAAGCCATTGATCAATGGATAGGGCAGATTGATGCTATGAAAGGTTTGAAACCTGAAAAAGTTATCCCTTCTCATTTTGCAGAGCTTTCCACATCACCACAATCTCTTGATTTTGTGAAAAACTATCTGGAAAATTATAAACAGGCAGTTACTGAAAACAAAACTACATCTGCAATTGTAGATTTCATGGTAAAAAAATACCCTGATCTGCCAGGAAAAGAAGAATTGGAAATGGGGGTAAAGGTTTATCTTAAAGAAATGGACTGGGATCTGAAATCACCTTATCCGGCAATCGGACATAAAGTGGAAGTGGACTTTGGAGAAGTTAAATTCGTTCTTGATTTTAAAGATAATAAAACCATGACATTCACAGGAACAGCCGGAAGTTCAAAAAACAGTACAGATACTGTAGAATATACTGCCGTAGAAGTAGCAAAAAATGTTTTTATGGTCTACTGGCATGAGCCGCACCTTGGTTTCAATGTAACCCATATTCAGGATTATAATAAAAATATCGTGTATTCAAATATTGCAGGTCCGGACGGTACATTCACCCATCCGAAAGGAACGCTTAAAATCTTAAAGTAAAAAAACAGCTGCCAGTGCAGCTGTTTTTTATATCATAAGAATTAACAATGAATATCCTCAACGCTTCGTTAAATCAGCTTGCTGATTCCAACTTTGCCTCCTTAGACTCAAAAGAAAGCAAATTAAAAACTTTTCGTTAAAATAACCTCTCACAGATTTTCAGATTATGCAGATCGATGATCATGAGAATTATAATCGTGAAACTATTCGTGTTCTTCGTGTTTAAAAAAGACCTCTAAATGAATACTTTAATTTTTAAAACCAAAAAACTGCCTCACATGAGACAGTTTTCTTTTTATAGATTCATAAACAATTTCGGGTTAATCGGAGTATTGTTTTTGTGTACTTCATAATGAAGATGAGGTCCTGTAGAACGCCCTGAGTTTCCGGATTTGGCAATGACCTGGCCTACTTTTACTTTATCGTTCACCTTAGCAACAAGTTCAGATAAATGTCCGTATAGTGTGGCCAGTCCGTTTCCATGAGAAACAATCACACAGTTTCCATAGCCTCCTTTCTGTCCGGAGAAAATGACTGTTCCGGCAGCGGCAGCTCTTACATCAGAACCATAGGCAACAGCAATATCCAGTCCTTTATGGAACTGCATCTGATCAGCCTCAGCTGGTGGGTTGTTTTTTTCAACAACAGCAGTTCTTGTAGCAGTACCCGCAACAGTTTTCGTGGTTGAAGGAGCTGGAGCAGCAACCACAGGAGTTGCTTTCGGGGTCACCATTACTTTTACTTCTCTTTTATTTCCATAGCTGTCAGTAAGCTCTACAATTTTCTCAACGGGTTCGGCTTTTAGTTCTGGTTTTGCAGCTGCAACGGCAGCTGGCTTTGTCTCAGTCGCTGCACCAGATTTTACCGAAGCAAAAACAGTTTTGAACGGGATAGGATTTTTTCTTATCCCGAAATTGGACGAAATATAGCCGTCAGTAGGCATTCCTAGAGGAACCTGCATCAGTTTTTTCTGAAGATCCATCAGATACTGGCTGTATCGGTTAGCCTGCTTGGAAAGATAAATAGAATTGGAAATACTGTCCTGACTGAGCATCATCAGCTTTTCGTTGGTAATGTCTTTGGACTTCAGGAAGGAGTTGAGCTGGGCAACAGTCTGATCTACAAGAGTAAGATCAGTTTTCATTTTTAGATAATCTACACTGTCTTTTTCAGTGTTTATTTTTACAAGGTTCACTTCGTAGGTTTTGTCATCTCTTTCAGAAAAGAGCTTGGCAATGAAGACACCCTGTGCAAAAACTACTAGTAAAAGTCCTCCCAGGAGAATGTTTACGTTCTTCTTGCTGCTTAGAAATTTTTTCATATTTCTTCTCTTAGTCAATTTAAAACGGTTTTGAAGCTGCAAATTTAAATAAAAATAAGTTTTGTGAGTTATTTTTATTTAAAATTCAGTTTTTTCTGTATTTAACGGCTAATTAACTATTTAATTGTGTTGAAGTGTTAATTTTTTCAGAAAATGGCTTTTATCATAGTTTCAAAGCCCGCGTTACGTCTTTGTTTTAATATCTTTGCAGTTCACATTCCAATTATGGCTAAAAAGAAAATTATTTCAGAATCTTCGAATCCAAAAAAGAATAAAAAGGATATTTCTGTAGGAGTTGTAGGAAGCGGAAGTTTTGCAACCGCTATCGTAAAAATGCTTGTTGAAAACTGCAAAGTTGTACACTGGTGCGTAAGAAATGAATTTGTAAAAGGAGCTATCGAGCTGCGCGGGCATAACCCAACCTATCTTACGGCGGCACATTTTAATCTTAAAAGTTTAAAACTGACAACAGATATTAACGAGCTGGTATCTGCCTGTGATGTTATTGTGCTGGCAACGCCGTCTATTTACCTGTCCGATACTCTGGATAAGATGACATGTGATTATTCAGATAAAATCTTTATCTCTGCAATTAAAGGAATTATCCCAAAAGTAAATGATGTGGTGGCGCATTATCTGCGTGATGAATTTAAAATTGGTTTCAGAAACCAGGCTGTTATTGCAGGACCTTGTCATGCCGAAGAGGTAGCCATGGAAAGACTTTCTTATCTTACGATTGCAGCAGTAGAAGATGAAACTGCTGAAAAACTTGAAGGAATATTCAGTTCAGATTTTATCAAAGTGCATACAAGCAAAGATATTTTAGGAAATGAGTACAGTGCGATCCTTAAAAACATTTTTGCCATCGGAGCAGGAATTGCCAGTGGATTAGGATATGGAGACAACTTTACAGCCGTATTTGTTTCCAACGCAATCCGTGAAATGGAAACTTTCCTGGAAGCGATTTATGAAGCACCAAGAGATGTGAACGAAAGTGCCTATCTGGGTGACCTTTTGGTAACGGCGTATTCACTTTTCTCAAGAAACAGAAACCTTGGAAACCTGATCGGAAAAGGATATACCGTGAAGTCTGCCATTCAGTCCATGAACATGGTAGCAGAAGGATATTACGCAGCAGATTCCATTTATAAAACAGCGAAACAGAAAAACCTTAAACTCCCGATTATTGATACGGTATATGCTATTTTGTATGAAGGTAAAAATGCTGAAAAGCAGTTTAAAAAACTGACCGCAAAATTGAATTAAAATGGAGCTGGAATAAAAAGCCCGTTAAACATACATAGAAAAACTTAGGCAGTAAATGCTTAAGTTTTTTTATTGACTAATCCTGGCAGAGAACCGTACTGCTATTTTATATTATCAATCATTTCAATGGTACTTTATTGAAATTTTCCATGGTTTTTTGTTGTGTACTCAAGAAGTCCTCTGAGCAAAAAAATAACGGATTAAATCGTGCTGATTTTTAAAACTTTTCCCGAAATTTGAAGTAAAATTTTAAAATTATGTCACAATCGCTTACAAGCAGAACACCGAAACCTAAATACGACGTTGTACTGATAGGCGGCGGAATCATGAGCGCCACTTTAGCAACGCTGCTTCATGAATTTGATCCAAATCTTGAAATCGCTATCTTCGAAAGACTCGGAAGGTTTGCCAAAGAAAGTACAGCTGCATGGAACAACGCCGGAACAGGCCACTCCGCTTTTTGTGAGCTCAACTATACCCCTGAAAAACCGGACGGATCTATTGATATTACCAAAGCCGAAAGCATTGCAGAGCAGTTTGAAATTTCAAAACAATTCTGGTCTTATCTGATTACCAAAGGATATATCCGTGAACCTAAAGAATTTATCAATTCCTGTGCTCATATGAGTCTGGTATTCGGAGAAAAAGATGCTGAATACCTTAAAAAACGCCACGATAAAATGGCAGAGTCTGTTCTTTTTTCAGGAATGGAATTTTCTACAGATCACGAAAAACTGAAAGAATGGATTCCTCTGGTAATGAGTAAAAGAAACCAGTCTGAAGTAATGGCTGCAACGAAGATGGATATGGGAACAGATGTAAACTTCGGAACATTGACGAGAAAAATGGGAAGACATCTTCTGGAAGATTCTAATGTTGAGGTTTTCTTATACCACGAGGTGAAAGATATCAGCCCCAGAGAAAACGGTACTTGGGAAATGAAAGTGAAAGACAGAATCCATAGCCATAAACAGGAAGTAGTGGCAGATTTTGTATTTATCGGTGCAGGAGGATACGCGCTTCCGTTACTGGACAGCTCAGATATTAAAGAAAGTGAAGGATACGGAGGCTTCCCGGTTTCAGGGCAGTGGCTGGTAAGTCATAATCAGGAACTGGTAGAAAAGCACCATGCTAAAGTATATACTCAGGCTACGGTAGATGCTCCGCCAATGTCTGTTCCACACCTTGATCTTAGGATTATAGATGGGAAAAAAGCGCTTCTTTTCGGACCTTTTGCAGGATTCTCAACCAAATTTTTAAGAGAAGGAAGTTATCTTGACCTTCCTGAAAGTGTAAATACGAAGAATTTAAGATCACTTTTTGGAGCATGGTGGCATAATATTCCGCTTACAAAATATCTGATTCAGCAGGTTGCCATGACAAAGTCTCAGAGAATGCAGCATTTGAGAGAATTTATCAAAGATGCTAAAGAAGAAGACTGGGAACTGAAAGTAGCAGGACAGAGAGTTCAGATCATCAAAAAAGATGAAAAAGAAGGTGGTAAACTGGAATTCGGAACTGAGGTGGTCGTAAACAAGAGCGGAACGATTGCTTCTCTGCTGGGCGCTTCACCGGGTGCATCCACAGCCGTATATGCCATGCTGAATGTGCTGGAAAAATGCTTCCCTGAAAAACTGCATGGAGAATGGAAAGGAAAGCTGCTTGAAATGGTTCCTTCCTATGGTCAAAAACTGGCTGATAACCCTGAACTGACCCAGGAAGTAAGAAATTACACCAAAGAAAAATTAGAATTAGAATATTAACATCCATAATGAGCAATAAGTAATCCTATTATTTATTGCTCATTACTTATTACTTATAAAAAGGTGGAAGAAGTAATTGTAAAACCAGTCATTGCCAAGGAACTCCTTGAATCTCTTCAGGCGAAAACAGAAGAGGAGAGGCAGGTTATTGTACACTGTTGCTTTCCGGCATCTCCATTCTTAGGAAACCTGATCAGAATCTGGCATTCAACCTATCTTTTTGACAATCAGTCTGAGCATAGAAGCAAAATGATTCATGCGGAAAATATTTCAATTTCTCCGTACTGGACACCGGTTCCCTTTATGAAAGACTTTTGGTTTACCCTGATCTTTTCCGGGCTGCCAAAAGACTGCAAAAGTTTTGATCTGAAAGAAGTTATTCCTGAGGAAGGAGGATTCTTTGTAGAATCAATCAAGAGAAATTCTTCCGACGTATATCGCGTGAAAATATCAGAATCTTATTAATATGAAAGGAAGGGAAGAAAAGCTGGAACAGATTATTCACTGGGCTGAAAATAATCCTGATATCCGTACTGTTCTCCTGACCAGCTCATTGGTAAATCCTTATGCACCCGTAGACGATTTCAGTGATTTTGATTAGCCTCTTTTCCATGATTGAAGAAGACGATTATAAAGAACTCCTTAATTGGAGTTCTTTTCATTTCTACGGTTTTCCGTAAACTGATTACTTATAGAATATTTATTTTTATTACGTAATTATCCTTAAGCGGTCGGTATCCTGTACTTATTCGATTTTTCTTAATAATTTTTTTTTTCACTTTTTTTTCAGTCCATTTTAGTTGTACATAAAATCAAATTACATTATATTTATTGCAAATGGGTAAAGTGTACATATGTTAATTGGTTATGCAAGAGTAAGCAAGTTTGAACAAAATCTCGATTTACAAACTGATGCTTTAAAAAGTTTAAGAATTGATAAAATTTATGTTGACAAAGTTAGCGGCATAAAGTCAGAGAAGCCACAGCTTAACGAATTATTAAATTATCTACGTAAAGATGACACTTTAGTCGTATGGAGATTAGATCGAATTGGAAGAACTACTGTTGGTCTGATTCAATTTGTAACAGAACTAAATGAAAGAGGAATCCAATTTAAATCTATTACTGAAAATATTGACACATCATCAACTAGTGGAAAATTGATCTTTCAAATATTCTGTGTGTTGGCAGAGCATGAAAGAAACGTATTGATCGAAAGAACTAATGCCGGGTTAAAGTCTGCAAGAGCGAGAGGCAGAAAAGGTGGGAGACCAAAAGGATTAACTGAAAAGTATAAGAAAATTGCTCCCGTAGTTAAAGCTTCTTACCAAGCGAAGGAACTACCAGTAGAAGAAATAATGAAAGCTTTCAATATTGGCAGTAAAACAACATTTTATAAAATAATTAAATCTTAGATAATGGGAAACAAAAATTTAGAAAATACAGAAGAAAATAATATTCAGCTTTGTAAAGATTGTAAAGATCTTATTGGGGAGCAAAGGCATACTCCGCCTCATAAAAATCTAGTGCAGACAGATTTTAAAGAAGTAAAATCACAGTTTGGAAATGTTGATGAATATTATTACAAATGTAACTCTTGTTCTAAAACATGGCTTCGCGAAACAGGTAGTTATGGCGAGGGTTGGATATAAAATTATACATAACAGCAATATGAAAAATATAAGATTCAATTTGACCAAAATTCTTAACAATGTAAATAGCAAAATCAACAGTTACGAAAAAGTTGAATTATTACTTGATCATGATTCTATTTGTTTTAGAACTGGTGGAATAGTTTACTTCTGTGACCATAAAAAATTTTTAGATGTATTAGAAGTTAATGAATTTAGTTATGATAATTCTGATGCTGAAGATTTAGATATCGATTTATTAGGTAAGCATATCGTTAACCAATTAACGGCTGCTATAGGTAGAAAATTTTATCCCGAAATTAAGACCCTTTCCTCAGATTTAAATCAAAATTAACCTCATATATAGATGGAAAAAGAAAATTTATTTGAACTTATCAGAAGAGAGGAAGTGATAATTTGGGCAGGTGCGGGAATGTCTCTTAATTCAGGATATCCTTCAGGAAGAGAACTTTGTAATTTATTATATGAAAACTTAACAGTTTCAGAAAAAAAATTGTTTGAAAATAATTATAATCTATTAGATATTTCAGAGCAAATATTTAGAGTAAGAGGGCACAATAAAAACTATATCATTAAAACATTAAAAGATGTATTTGATAAAGAGCCGGAAAATATCAAAACTCACAAAATAATTTCGGAAATACCTCATTTTAAAACTATTATAACAACCAATTATGATAGACTATTTGAAATTGCTTATAAATCCACAGCGGATCTTATATTATCAAGTTCTAATTTGGGATACATTAGCAAAAATAAAACTCAAATATTCAAAATCCACGGTGATTTGAACGATCCTGACAGTATAATTATTACACAGTCTGATTATAATAACTTTTTTAAATCAAATAGTGAATATAGTACATATTGGTCTGTTTTAAAAGAACGACTTTCAACAAATTCAGTTCTCTTTTTAGGGTATAACTTAGAAGATCCAAATGTGTCAGTTATATTTGAAAGAATAACAGATAATTTGAAATCTAATCGAAAAGAATGCTTTTTAGTGGCTCCTAATTTACCTATTCATAAAATAAATGATCTCACACTAAAAGGCATTAAATACATTGATTCTACCGCAGAAAAATTACTAGAAGAATTAGTTAAAGTTTTAAAAGATAATATAGTAAAGGATTTAGAAAATAATAAAGTTTCTGCAAATTCATTTAAGCAATTTGTACAAAATTTTAATATTCTCCCAAAGTTAGATTCTTCAAGAGATAATTTCAAAGTGGAAGGTTTCAAAAGTCTAAATGGAACGCCTGCAGAAGGTATGCTAAGTTTAACATTATCAAATGAGAATGATTTTTTGATTGAGTTTAGAGATTTTATGCAAGGAAAAAGTTTTGGCGAATTTGAAATTTCTGAAAATATTATAAAAAATGCTGAAATATCATTCGAAGGTATTAGGTTATCTAATTATACGGAGGGAGTGAAATTTAATTTTAAATCTCATGCCATATATGATGATACTGTAAATATTCGATTTGCGAATGGAGAAGAATTTTTTGAATTTCCAGTAAAACTTTACGGAAACGAATCTTTGATAGAGGTACATTCTAAGTTGAAATCATGTAAAATGATTTTTAAAATTAATTTTAAAAATTTTCCTAGTTGTGACTTTAATTTTAAATATACTCGAGAAGAAATCTGTTTAAATACTCGTAATGCACTTGAAATGTATAATTTTCTGAGAAATTTCGCAGAGGGTTATGAATTCACTATATTTTTGAAAAGCGGACAAAAAATTTCAAAATCTTTACAAAAGTTCCCAGAGCTTATAGATCACTCTTTATTTTATATTCAGTATTTTCAAAAATTACAGATAATTGAGAAGAAGTATAACGTTCAATTTTCAAATTTTAGTTTTAGCCAAATTAATCAAGATTCTCTTAAACTTGTTGATGAGTTAATTGATCTTATTCAACATGGATTCATACTTTATGATTACAATGATGGATTACAGATGGAACTAATACCTAATTGTTCTCAAGAAACAATTGAAGCGTTAAAAGAAATTGGAGGAGAAGGCTCTCCAATTGTTGGTGCTGAAAATAATTTTTCCACTGAAATTTTACATGGACAAAAAATTAATTTAGGATATAAAAAAGTTGAGATTTTAGATCCAATAATCATAAATATTAATGATATCATTAATAGGACTACAAATATTGCATTAGCTGAAAGTAAATCTAAAACTATGCGTATGACATATGAAGACTCCCCCTTTACAAGCGAATTGTAAAAACCTTTTAGTTGTATTACTAACATCAGAAAACGATTTAAAAAAATGAGCAATATTCGAGATAAAATTTTGCGTGTAAAATACATTGAAGATAGAAGATCCTAATTATCAAAAAATGATTAAAATGATATTTTTAAAAATAGATAAAATGTTAATTTATGTTTGAAACAAATTCCATAGGGATTTTACTTTTCTTATTCTTTATAGTACTATTTATTATTAGTTTTATTTATCAAATTAGTGGGGAGATCTTCAATCGATTCTTCACTAATGAGGATAATGATTATAAGACCAATCTGTCACAGAAAGTTATTTTTTTAGTGTTGATAGCTATTATCTTTTTAACTTGTTCTATAATAGCAGTGCCATTATTTACTAGACCTGGATTTATGGCTTTTTTTGATCCCAAGGAAACTGGCTATATAGGTGATACAATAGGAGGAATAACAAATCCATTTATTAATTCAGCAGCTGTAATTGTTACTGGATTAGCTTTTTATATGCAGTATAAAGCTAATAAATTGCAAGTTTCGATTTTTAAAAAACAAATTGACGAAGCAAGAGACCAATTCGATAAAAGTTTGAAAGAGGACAGACTAAAAGATATAAGAAATGAAAAGTTAGATTCTTATCACAAGTTAGAGTTACTCTCTGTCAATCTAAATTCTATTTTAGAAGATCTTAATGAAAAAGGTGAAAAAATCTTTAAGTATGGACAAGATCTGAATAACGAACCATTTAAGTCTCATATCCTCAGAAGAACACCTTCACGAGATTATTTAAGAATTTTAGAAATTGATAGGCTGGCTGTTTATAAAGGTTTTCGTTTTTTTAACGTTAATGATCAAAGCAAAAATTTTAGCAGACTTTATAATATTTTGGATTTTTTACCTGAATTTTTTCAAGATTTCTATTCTAAAGTTCAAAACTATATCAAAGAGTCTTTTGAAGAAAAAATGAATATAAGAAATAAGATACTTCAGTTTTTAGATTTTAATGCTAAAATTATAATTGATTATGAAGATAACCAATCTCACCCTGTAGCAATCATAGCTAATGAAGCTATTAGGGTTAATTATGAAATAATAGAATCTAGTTATGATGAATTTGGTAATCCTGTTTCCGAAACTGATTGGCAAGAAATCGATGAGAAATTACTAAAGAATTTTATTGAAGAAGCATTGAAATTACGAGGTAGCATATATTTTGATCCCGCTATAATTCCAATTATTGAATTTGCTAGTAACATAAGAAAAGATATTATTTTGTTAAAACAGAGAGCTAAAGAATTTTCTTTTGAAGTTAACAGTCAATATAATAATCTATTGGTTGATGGTGAACAAGAAAGTGTTGGAAAATTACTAGCAGACTTACAGACTGAAATTAATGATAGGCTTTCAATAGCTAAACGTGAAATAGAGATGTTTTATGACGTTTAATTAAATCATCAACTTTGTATTTGGAACAAGCGTTTGTTATATAGCTGGTGATGGTAAAAAACATTGTGATTGTCTGACAGATTGGTGTCATTAATTTAACATTACAAATATATTAATATAGTTATAGTTTTAATTGAAAAAAAATAAGATAAATACCTCTTTTGTGTTATTTTATTGTGATTTTATTAAATTTATATTTATTGAAACAACAAATACTAATAATTATGGGAAGAATCTTTTATGGTAGCCACTCTAACAAAGATGTAGCTATGAAAATCGCCGACGCTGCGGCAAACGCTTATACCGCTGGAGTATGTTATACTCCTTCTTTTAGAATTCCTAATTCTTGTACATTTAATCAAACAAATGGAATATGGACCTGCCAAGCTCATGCTCACCATCATTGGGGTAGTTGTGATTCCGGAACATTCACTTCATCGCATCAGCAAGCAAATGGAACACCTTGGGGACCTATAACAGTTCCCATTCCCATTCCAGATACCTTAGATAAAACTAAAGATAATATTCAAACAGATAAAGAAGAGTATATCGATGCTCTTCCAGAAGAATATTTTCCTGAGATTGATAGTCAATTGTAAATATTTAATAAACTAAAAGAGCCATTTTAAATGGCTCTTTTAGTTTATTAAATATAGTTTTGTTCAATATTTTAGCTATTAATTACATTGAAATATTCATATATTTAAAATAATCTCAAAAAGCGATAGATTCTATGAAAATACCACACGAATTGAAATTTATTTTATTTTTTTTACTACTATCAACATCTATTTTTTCACAAAAGTTTAGCTTTATTTATGAGGCTAAATATAGAACAAGTAAGGAAAAACCTGAAAATATTAATACTGAAAATATGATTTTGGATTTGGAGAATAATACTTCTATTTTTAGAGATGCCATGTCCAGAAATGCTGATTCCCTGATGCTCATTAATAAAAGTGGAGGCTATATAATGGGGGTTGAAAATCAATTTTATATTAAAAAAGATATCATTAATAAAAAAATAGAGAAAATTATTACTTACTTAAAGGCAAATTATGTTCTACCGATTGATGAACAGCTAAATTGGAAAATCATACCGGAACAAAAAACTATTGGAAAATATAAATCGCAAAAAGCAGAAGTTAGTTATGGTGGTAGAAACTGGATTGCTTGGTTTACGACGGAATTGCCTTTTAATGATGGTCCCTATATTTTCAATGGATTACCTGGTTTAATCATTTCCATTGAAGATACAGAACATGATTACTCATTCAATTTAATACAGGTAAAAAAAGGCAGCAATTGGTTTGATGTAAGGACAAAAACCATTAAAATCGACTGGACACAATATGAGCAGCTAGGAAAATCATATTATAATGACCCCTGGAATACCAAAACCGTCAAAAAAGTTATATTTACAGATCCTCAGGGAAATGAAAAAGATATGAATGAAATGATCAGAGAAGCGCAAAAATCCATTCTTGAAGAAAATAATCCTTTAGAGTTGAATCACAAAATCAATTATAAATAATATGTGAGTACATTAATGAAAAGCATACTATGATAAAGGAGTTGAAAAAATATTAATTTACGATTAAATGACAAGCATTCTCTACACTTCAAAAAATGAAATAAATTATTCTTTTTTATATAGTTTTCAACAAGTATATTCAGAAGACCACGATGGTAATATATTAATTTTTGAAATTTGGGAGAAAGGGAAAGAAGAGCATGACAAGTTTAGTTTTATCCTCCGAGAAATGGAAAATGGCAATGATTTGAAAGTCGTTGATTTGTTTCCAGATTCAAAAAAATATTATTTAGGAAAAGGAATTTCAAGAGCGATGATTTTACATTGTAAAAATTTATTTATGAAACGTATTATTTCTGAAGGAGGAAATAATAACTGGGAAGAAGCTCGGATCAAAGTTTGGGAACGTATGAAATCTAACGGAGAAGTTGCTTATTGCGAATCAAAAGATTTTTACTTTACATTATAATAAAATGAACTATTAAAATAATCTCATAAACAATAGCTTTACTTATAATTTTAAATTCATGAAAAAATATATCATACTCTTTTTACTGCTTCCTCTATGGTTTTTTTCTCAGAAAAAGATGTTAAAGGAAGAGAAAGAGGCCGAGAAGTTTCAGAAAGAACTCAATGCAGAATATCTTAACCCAAAAGAAACTCCATTAAGAGGTGATAATTTTAAAAATTTTAAAGGACATCCTTTCTTCCCTTTCGACGCTAAATACAGAGTTACTGCGCAATTTGTAAAATCAGAAGATACAAAACCCTTTGATCTTCCTACGTCTTCAGGGAAAACAAAAACGTATCAGGAATATGGAAAAGCAACCTTTACATTGGATGGTAAGCCGTATACTGTAACGTTATACCAAAGCCTGGATCTGATCAAACAGGAAAAATACAAAGACTATCTTTTCCTTCCGTTCCGTGATGCAACCAATGAAAAAGAAACCTACGGAGGAGGGAAATATATGGATCTTAAAATCCCGAAAGGAAATACCATTGTGCTGGATTTTAATCAATCTTACCATCCGTTTTGTGCTTATAATGCTTACGATTACAACTGCCCGATTGTTCCGGAGGAAAATAAACTTCCCGTGGAAATCCGTGCAGGGGTAATGTATGAAGATATTTACCATCACTAATATTATGATACATTTAGAATTCTTTAAACCAGAAGATCTTTCCGGGGTCAGCTATGCTTTGGATGAAAATCAGATGAGATTTACAGCGACTGCTCAACAAGCTTTGCAAAGCATCAGTGAGCGGGATGATAATGATGCATTTCCCGTGACTATATTTTACAACGATCAGCCTGCAGGCTTTTTTGTCCTTGATTTCGGGAAAGATAAACTGGAAATTACTGATAATGAAAACTCAACGTTGTTACGATCCTTATCTGTGAATCCCGGGATGCAGGGCAAAGGAATTGGAAAAGCGGCGATGCTTGAAGTAAGTGATTTTGTCAGAAACCACTTCAAAACCTGCGATGAAATTGTATTGGCCGTCAATCAGAAAAACGGTTCTGCTTACCATATTTACCTTAAGGCAGGATACATTTACGACGGTAAGACCAGAATCGGAAGAAGCGGACCTCAATATCTGATGTACAAAAAACTTTAATAAAATTTTAAAATCATAATTTTTTATCTGCTGATATCTTTCCATAACTTTGAGTAACATCAAATTACAAAACATGGAAATATCACTTCAGAATCAGGTGGCTGTAGTCACAGGAGCTTCCAGTGGAATCGGTTCAGGAATTGCAAAATCATTGGCTGCAGCAGGAGCAACAATCATTGTCAATCATTCTTCAGAAAGATCTACGGATGAAGCCAAAGCTGTTTTAAAAGAAATAACGGATGCCGGAGGGAAAGGAATGACCTACCAATGTGATGTTTCCAAAGAAGATCAGGTCATCAGAATGTTTCAGGATGTCATTGCTGAGTACCAGACTGTAGATATTCTGATCAATAATGCAGGGATTCAGAAAGACGCGAAATTTACTGAAATGACTCTTGACCAATGGAATGTTGTCATAGGAGTTAATCTGACGGGACAATTTCTATGCGCCAGAGAAGCCATTAAAGAATTTTTGCGAAGGGGAATAGATCCTTCACGGTCTGTTGCCTGTGGAAAAATCATTCATATCAGTTCAGTCCATGAAATTATTCCGTGGGCGGGTCATGCTAATTACGCTTCCAGTAAAGGGGCCGTCAGAATGCTGATGCAAACGCTTGCTCAGGAATATGGTGCGGACAAAATCCGTGTCAATTCCATTTGTCCGGGAGCGATTCAGACGCCGATTAACCGGAATGCATGGGATACGCCGGAAGCTCTTAATTCTCTTCTCAGCCTTATTCCTTATAACAGGATCGGACAGCCGCAGGATATCGGCAACCTAGCAGCATTTCTTGCCAGTGATCTTGCAGATTATATTACCGGAACAAGCATTTTCGTAGATGGCGGGATGACGACGTTTGAGAGCTTTTCTACGGGAGGATAGGGGAGTTCAAAGTTTAATGTTCAAGGTTTAAAGTTTAATGATTTGAGGTTGTTCTTAGAGTTTGAAACGGAATCAAAATATTACTCATTGCTTATTACTCATAATTATCGCTTATGTCGGAAAAACAGAGAATTTCAGATGTTTCATGGAAAAAATGGGGCCCTTATGTAAGCAACCGCGAATGGGGGCTCGTTCGGGAAGACTACAGTGAAGACGGAGATGCCTGGAATTACACAGGCCACGATACTGCAGAAGCCAAAACATACCGTTGGGGTGAAGAAGGGATATGCGGAATCTGTGACGATCTTCAGAAACTTGTATTCTCTGTAGGTTTCTGGAATAAAAAGGACAAAATGGTGAAAGAGCGGTTCTTTGGACTCACCAACGGACAAGGGAATCATGGTGAAGATGTAAAGGAATATTTCTATTATCTTGATTCTACTCCTACCCATTCTTACATGAAGATGCTGTATAAGTATCCTCAGAATGCATTTCCTTATGAAGACCTGGTAAAAACCAATGCGCAGAGAGGAAAAGAGGATCCGGAATATGAGCTGATTGACACAGGAATTTTTGATCAGAATGACTATTTTGATATTTTTATAGAATATGCAAAGGAAAGTCAGAATAATATTCTCGTAAGATTAACAATTATCAATAAATCTGAAAAAGAAGCATCTCTGGTCATCTTGCCAACAGTTTGGTTCAGAAATACCTGGAACTGGGGATATGATGATTATAAACCCCAATTGTCTGCGGAAGATGCAGACCATATTAAAGTCAATCATCAGGATATTGAGATTAAAAATGTGTACGCAAAACAGTCCTTAAAGACCTTGTTTTGTAATAATGAAACCAATAATGAAAAGCTTTATCAATGTTCTAATGATTCAAAATACTGTAAAGACGGGATCAATAATTTTGTGATGACGGGAAATTCCCAGTCTGTAAATCCACAAAATGCAGGAACCAAAGCTTCTTTCTTTATTGATGAGGACTTTCAGGATGGAGAAGCGAAGATATTTGAATTCAGACTTTCAGATAAGGATATTCGAGAGCCTTTTAAAGATTTTGATATCCTTTTTGAACAAAGACAGAAAGAGGCAGATGAGTTTTATGCAGAAATCCAGAAAGGAATTGCTTCGGAAGATGAAAAACTGGTTCAAAGGCAGGCTTTTGCCGGAATGTTGTGGAATAAAATGTTTTACCATTACAATGTGGAAAAATGGCTGAAAGGTGACCCTTCTGAAATGCCGCCGCCAAAGTCCCGGGAAACAATAAGAAATTACGACTGGAAGCACCTCAACAACGAACATATTATTTCCATGCCGGATAAATGGGAATATCCGTGGTATGCAACGTGGGATCTTGCATTTCACACTATCAGCTTTTCACTGATAGATCCGGATTTTGCCAAACATCAGTTAAAGCTTTTCCTGTTTGAATGGTATATGCATCCCAACGGACAGCTTCCTGCCTACGAATGGAACCTGAGTGATGTGAATCCTCCTGTACATGCCTGGGCGGTTTTCAGGGTCTTTAAAATTGATGAATATTTAAAAGACAAACCAGACCTGGAATTTCTCGAAAGTGCTTTCCAAAAACTGCTCATGAATTTTACCTGGTGGGTTAACAAAAAAGACCTTAACGGTAATAATATCTTTGAAGGTGGATTCCTGGGACTTGATAATATCGGTGTTTTTGACAGGAATTCTGTTTTACCCAACGGAGAACAGCTGGAACAGTCGGATGGAACAAGCTGGATGGCTATGTTTGCCCTCAATATGATGAGAATTGCCCTGGAACTGGCCCTCTACAATAAGGTGTATGAAGAAATGGCTATGAAATTCTTTGAACATTTCCTGTCGATTGCCCATTCATTGGATAATATGGGTGATGAGAATTTCAGTCTTTGGGATGAGCAGGATGAATTTTTCTATGATGCAATTACTTCCAGTGACGGAACTCATATGTATCTGAAGCTAAGGACGATTGTTGGATTAATTCCAATGTTTGCTGTTGAGGTTATTGATGATGAAATGATTGAAAACCTTCCCAATTTCAAAAAAAGAATGAAATGGGTACTGGATAATAAACCTGAACTCGCTTCTCTGGTTTCAAGATGGGAAGTGAAGGGACAGGATTCAAAACATCTTTTATCTCTGCTTCGGGGACATCGTCTGAAAAGGCTGTTAAACCGGATGTTGAATCCGGATGAATTTCTAAGTGATTACGGAGTAAGAGCCTTATCCAAAGAGTATGAAAGAAATTCTTATACTTTAACTCTTAATGAAACGGACTTTACTGTTAAATATACCCCTGCAGAAAGTGACAGCGGTTTGTTTGGCGGAAACAGCAACTGGCGCGGCCCCGTGTGGTTTCCTATCAATTTTCTTATTATTGACAGTCTTCAGCGTTTTTTCTTCTATTACAGTCCGGATTTTTTGGTAGAATATCCTACGGGCAGCGGTAATTATTCAGACCTTGATCAGATTGCAGATGCCTTAAATAAGAGACTCGCGAAAATATTTTTAAAGGATGAAAATGGTAAACGCCCGGTTCATGGGCAGTATGAAAGATTTCAGACCGATCCGGATTTTAAAGATTATATCCTTTTCTATGAATATTTCCATGGAGACAACGGCCGTGGAGTAGGGGCTTCCCATCAGACAGGCTGGACGGGACTTATTGCTAAGATTCTTCAGCCCAGATTTTCCAAAAAAGAAATGGCAGAATCCGAAACTGAAATGCCGGATAATGCAGAAAAACAATAAGCTTGTTTATTCAAATATCTGCTGAATAATTTCAAGTGAGGCCGGAGTTTTGAAGTCCGTGATATGATAATGATAGTACACCAAAAGACTGTCAAGAAAATCTTTTCTTAATGAAGAATGGATTTTTGTGGCATAAAAATCTTCTGCACAAAGAGCTTCTTTCCATACCATTGAAATTTCTTCATTGAAAAGCTGATGGCTTATTCCTGAAGAAAAAGTTCCGGTTTCCGGATCTAAAAAATTTCCTTCGCTCAATAATGGAGCTACACCCTGAATTTTTAAAAAAGCCAGCAAAAATAGAAGATGTGCCTGATAATTTCTATTGGTCAGCTCACTGATAAGATGATCAATACCGGAATAGACCGGAATATTTTTATTCTCATGCTTAAGAATATGACTCAGAAAATCCGAAATAAAGAAAATGACAGTATTGATCTTTATATCTGTATAAATGTCATTATTTTTTACCAGTTCAAATTTTGAAACAGTCGGGATTCCGTTACCCCGTGCTGGATTTACGGAAAAATTGAGCTGGTTCAGCGGCTGAAGCAGGGCTTTCTTTTTGTTCTTTTTGGAATAAATTCCTTTCAGAAAATAGCTCTGAAAACCCTCTTCTTCTGTAAAACAATGCAATACCGCATCATTTTCCCCGTATTTGATAAATGAAAGTAAAAAACCGTTTTGTGAATTCATTAATTAACCACTCCTATTTTGGCGGTAGCTTTATCGGATCCGTCTTCATTCGTCATCAGGACAAAATAAATCCCTGAAGCTACTCTTGTTCCTTTCTGATTATTGAGATCCCATTCATAATAACCTCCTCTTGCAACGGCAGAATGCACTACATTTCCTGCAGCATCCACGATTCTTATATTGGTTTTTTCTGCAAGACCTTTTATTGTTACTTTTCCTTTGAAGTTAGAATATACAACAGGATTAGGATAGACCATAACGTCGCCAAAATTAGAAGTCACGTCTGCTACATCTCCCTGGTAAGTCACAATACCATTATATGTTACAAAATATACTTTACCTGTTTTTTTATCAACTTTTATATCGGTAACACTATTGGTAGGTAGCGGTGAATTTTCCTTTGTAAAATGTTTTATGGTTCTCTGACCGTCTGAAGAGAGGTAGTAAACACCACCACCGTCAACAGATACCCATTTATGATCACCTGCATCTACTGCAATCTGAAGAATTGCTGATTCTCTGAAAAGCTCTTCACCCAAACCATTCTGCTCTATCACTATAGGTTCCACTTTAGGCTGGGCACTTTTTATTTCTGATGCTGCGTTTGACATGATCCTCAGACCTCCGTCCGTACCAATCCATGCATCACCAGCCTTATCAAATGCTACGGATAAAATTCCTCCTGAACTGTTAAATCCATTAGATGTTCCCAGGATATAATCTGAATCATCGGAAAGGTTAAGGGCATTTTTATAATCATACACCCAGAAGTTATTGGATCTCGGTAGCGGAGTCCACAACATATTTTCGTGGAAAACCGGTTTTTGAATACCATCACTGGCCAGAACTAATTTTTTGATAACAAAATCATCAGCCGCTTTATCATAAATTCCCATAGATGGGTTTCCATCATTAAAACCAAATGATACAAAAAGATTGCTCTGAGCGTCTGTAGCAAAACCTACTGGGCGTCTGTAATAAGGTTGTGCTCCCAGATTATAATATTTTACCAGTTCAAAATCTTTGCTGGTAGCATTGTACTTCATTTTGTAAACTCCATTATCCAACATTGTATAATTGGTAAAGAGTACTTCATTATTGTTATAAGGACTTATAATAGCATCCAGTACATTGATAAAGGTTGGGCGGTTTGGATTGTTTTTATTGAAAAAAGAAGGATAAATCCATTCCGTACCATTAAAATAATAAAATCCAGGTTCTTGTGGCTGAATAAACGGATGATTATAATTATTAGCTCTGGCACCAGAGGAAACCAGGAGCTGACCGTTATCAAAAAGATTGATATTATAAGCAAAATTGAAATAAGGACCGGAAGGTTTAAAAGTATTGCTACCTTCATCCTTAATTCCCGATAATACCGTTCCTCCTAAAATCTTTCCGCCAGCTGTTAATGCAGTATTGCATTCTTCACCAAGACTTACCGCATTTTGTGATACTCCATTGATTCCATAGGTGTATACTCTGTTATCTGTAACCACAATACTATTTGAAGTAATAACAACATCCCTGATTTTTTCAAAAGTAGTAGGAAGTTGTGTCGGGGTACCGTTATTATAAATATAAGCTGCCGTAGCCGTTGAGAAAACCAGTTCTGATTCTGAATCTATATGTTTGAAAGCTCCGGGAGCTTCCGTTGTCCAGGTAGAAAATACAGGAAATGTAGTATTCATTTGATGGCTTTTCAAACCTGTATCTGTTACAGAATATACTTTATTCCCGAATATGGTGGCTTCATTACTTGCCTGATAAACTCCGCCGGTCAGGAAAAATGCAGAATCACCAAATTCTTTATTCTGAAGGTTAAAGATGGAAACTCCATATCCAACAGAAATGACAGCCTGATCTCCGGTTATGGAAATGTGGTTGATCTTTTTGTCTCCATTATATCCTGTAGCAATGGGAATATCAACAATATATTTGATTTCCTGAGGTGTAATAACATCCATAGATCCGTTTTCATAACCGATAAGTCCGGTTTTAGTCTGTGGATTATAGTCGAAAGCTGTAATTCCGATATTATGAAGCCCGTTGGCTTTGGATAACTTCGTAATTTCTCCTGTTGCTATTGTATAATAGAATATTCCGTTTTGGGTGGCTGCAATGATTTTTCCATTGTCTTCTTTCATGGCTAAGACATTATTATAGGAAAACAGGTCTGCCCACTTTTTGGATGAAATAACCTGTGCTTTTGTCAGCTGCAGGGATGCTAAAATACCAAGAGAAATTATAGAGAGTTTTTTCATATTATGCGGTTATGCTGCTATCTATCACCTGATTGTTCCAGGAAATATGCTGTACGTTTTTGTTTGTATCAAAATAAAAATCGATCCTACCTAAAAGAAGACCAGCCCATCCCACCTGATTGACAAGGACATTTTTGCCCTGTCTGTTGGTAAAGGTCTGAGGTTCCGGTAAGAATGTATGAGTATGGCCTCCTAAGATAATATCAATATTTTCTGTATTGGCCGCTAAAATTTTATCACTTATTTTATCCGGTTCGTCTCTGTAGTCGTAGCCGATGTGCGAAAGACAAATCACCAGATCACATTTCTGATCTTTTTTCAGGAAATTGGAATAATGCTGTGCAACATCAACCGGGTTGGAATAAACGGTTTCCCCGTACTGTTTTTTACCTACAAGGCCATCCAGCTGGATTCCTACCCCGAAAATCCCTACTTTAATTCCATTTTTGTTGAATATCTGGTAGGGAGAAGTTTTCCCTTCAAGAACCGTATTTTTAAAATCATAATTGGAACAGATAAATGGAAACTTCGCATTAGGAAGCACCTTTAAAAATCCATCAAGTCCATTGTCGAAATCATGATTTCCCATGGTAGAGGCGTCATATTTCATCATAGACATTAATTTGAACTCCAGCTCACCTCCGAAGAAATTAAAATAAGGAGTTCCCTGGAAAATATCTCCGGAATCAAGAAGAAGAACATTGCTTTCCTGGCTTCTGATCTGTTGGATTAAGCTTGCCCTTCTTGCAAAACCTCCCTGATTGGGATTTTTGGTATAGCTCGCGTCAAAAGGCTCTATTCTGCTATGTTGATCATTGGTATGAAGAATAGTCAGTTTATTTGCAGATTTTAAATTAAGAATTTTTAATTCCTCTGCCATCATCATATTGGGAGCTAAAGCCATTGCTAAAGATCCGCCTCCTATTGCTTTTAAAAAACTTTTTCTATCCATTATTACTTCCCGATAAAATTTAAACGAACATCCGAATTAACCACCACTTCAGGTGATTTTTTAAAATAATCGATAAACATATCTCTCATTTTAATCCCTGTTGCAATGGATTCTCCTTTAGCAAAGAATTTCATATTGTCTCCGCCCAGCGCAAGATAATCTGAAGTGGCAATATAATAATCTTTAGCCGGATCTACTGTGTTGCCGTTGATTAAGGATTTGGTTACCTGTCCGTTTTTTGTTTCAATATATAAATGTGAAACAGGATTGTTGACCTGCGTTTTTGCATAATACTCAAAAAGACCCTGTAAATCTGCTCCCTTCATTTTCACAATCACCACTTCATTTTCGAAAGGCATTACTTCAAATACATTTTTAAGTAAAATATCTCCCTTTCCGATAGTGGTACGGATCCCTCCGATATTGATCAGTGCAGCGTCTACATTTTGCTTAAGATGAGTTTTGATCCACTCATTACCTCCTTCAAACGTATAGTCAGCTAAAAGATTACCCAGATTGCTGTTATCGCCCTGTTTGGTAAGATCCACATTGGTATGTGAAATCTTCTGGTTCATTTCTTGATCCAGTTTCTGCTTATAAGGTTCGATCAATTTTACAAACTCCTCATCATTCTTTAGCTCATTATTAATAGAAATATTTTTCTGGGTCTTTACATTCACAAGCTGCGGCGCAGAAGCCGTTTTGCATGCAGTAAGTGACACCAGGGCAATTCCTAATAACAAGAATTTATTTTTCATAATCTCTTTTAGTATATGCAAATATAACTATATGTATAATAAAACATTATTATTTATTACAAATTCTTACCGTAAATGATTAAATTTGGCAAAAATAATTCTAACAGATGAGCATTTTAAAAGGAGTAGGTGTTGCATTGGTAACGCCCTTTAATGAAGATTTATCCGTAGACTTCGACAGTTTAACAAAACTGGTGGAGTACAATATCGAAAACGGAACCAATTATTTGGTAGTATTGGGAACAACGGCAGAAGCCGCAACGCTTTCTGCAGAGGAGAAGAAACAGGTAATTGAGCACATCATTAAGGTGAATAATAAACGTCTTCCTTTGGTTTTGGGAATTGGCGGTAACAATACTCTTGAAGTCAAGAAACAGATTGAAGAAGCAGATCTTTCTGCATTTGAAGCAGTACTTTCAGTGTCTCCATATTATAATAAACCGAACCAGGAAGGTCTTTATCAGCATTATAAGGCATTAGCTTCCACAGGAAAAAATATTATTATTTATAATGTTCCGTCAAGAACAGGGCAAAATGTAGAAGCTGATACTACACTTCGTCTTGCCAAGGAATTCCCGAATTTGTTTTTGATTAAAGAAGCTTCTCCTAACATTCTTCAGTATTTTGATATCCTGAGAAAGAAACCTGAAGGATTTTCTTTAGTTTCCGGAGATGATGAATATACATTGCCGGTAACATTAGCAGGCGGAGATGGCGTAATTTCCGTAATCGGGCAGGCATATCCCAAAGAATTCTCTACTATGGTACAGCTGGCTTTCGAAGGTAAGGTAAAAGAAGCTTATGAAATTCACAACAAACTGGTAGATATTACCCGCCTGATTTTTGCTGAAGGTAACCCTTGTGGTATTAAGGTAATATTGGCTGAAAAAGGAATCATTAAAAATTATCTTAGACTTCCTTTGGTAAAAGCTTCAGAAGGTCTTCATGCAAAAATTAAAGCTGAAATGACCAAAATTTAAATAATGAATATCGTTATGGGAAACGAAAGATGATTTTCCGGTAACATTTTAACATTATAATAAACATATTAAGGTGAAAGTGATCTACTTTCACCTTTTTTATTTCCATCTTTGATGTATAAAAATATGGAGTAAAAATTTTTGTCAACTTTGCATTTGAAAGTGAGAATAAAAACAAAATTTAGAATATGAAATTAATAGAAGCGAAAGAAAAGGATATTCCTTTAATCCAGGAATTGGCAAGAAGATCGTGGGAGAGTACATATGCGGGAATTATTTCAGATGACCAGATCAACTATATGCTGGGAGAGATGTATTCTCAGGATGAAATTTCAAAACATCTCGATAACCCCAATTATCATTACTATTTAATTTTTGACGACAATAATGGTTCTTTCGAAGGCTTTATTGGTTATGAACATAGCTATGAACCCGATACTACAAAACTGCACAGAATTTATCTGGTCCCGGAAAGTAAAGGTAAGGGCTTCGGAAAAGGAGCCATTGATTTCCTGAAAAAGAAACTTTCTGAAAGCAATGACACAAGAATTATCCTGAATGTCAACAAAGAAAACAATGCCAGAAAATTCTACGAATCCCAGGATTTCAAAGTATATAATGAGATGGTTTTAGATATTGGAAACGGTTTTGTAATGGATGATTATCAAATGGAATATCTAATTCACAGATAAATGACTTAAAATTTTGTAACTTTATCCTGTAATTCTATAACAGGTGATTTCTTTTTTTGATTCATCTTTGCTTCAGAACCAAATCACTTATACAATACATTCATATGCTTGGTTTTGAGCTGAAAAGCTTTTTATCAGTATATTTTTTTCATCCTTAGTGTTTAAATTCCTGTATTCTAAAATACAGGAGTTTTTTCGTATTTATAGTAAAATATTAAAAATATACACCTATTTCACATTTACTTGAAATAAATTATTATATTTACTCCATAAATGGCTTATATATACTAGGATGAAAATGTATGTTAAATTTGATTTCAATGCTCTTTGTAAAAAGGTATTGGACGAGAAACTTAAAGAACACGGGCTGAAGTACAGGTTACTGAACTTCGGTGAGGTGGAATTCTATGAGCCCCTTACGCAAGAACAGCACAATCTTTTTAAGAAAAATCTTGAAGATTATGGGATCGAGATCATAGAAAGCCAAAAAAACGCGCTGGTACAGAAAATCAAAGATGCTATTGTAGAGCTCGTCTTTTCTGATGAAATTATACCCGTAAAAGCATCTATCTATATTTCTGAAAAACTTAATCACAGCTATGGATACCTTTCCAATCTGTTTTCAGAAGTTGCTTTTACCTCTATTGAGAATTTTATTATTCTGCAGAAGATAGAGCATGCGAAGGCTCTTATCATAAGAAACAAACAAAGCCTTACAGAAATTGCCCATAAGCTGAACTATTCCAGTGTGGCGCATTTAAGTACCCAATTTAAAAATACAACAGGAATTACTCCATCCCAGTTTCAAAAAATTATTGGCAGGCGAAGAAGAGTACAAAGCACGGTAATAAACCCTAAAATGCAGTATGAATAAAGAATTTCTGAACGTAATAGTAGCAGATAACGATGAAAACACCTTGATTTTTTTTAAAAAAATTCTGAAAGAGTTGAAAATCTCTATAAAAGTTCAATGTTTCAGTAACGGGAACAACCTGATGGAATACCTGAATAATGATGATGCCGTAGTTCCGGAACTTGTTTTTATAAATTATATGATTCCCGGAAAAGAGAGCATGGAATGCCTGGAAGATATCAGTTCGAATTCAAAATTCAACAATATGGTGACGGCTATTTTTTCTGATCCGATTCCGGAACATGAAATAGAAGAAATTTTTGTGAAAGGTGCTCATATTTTTATGAAAAAACCGGATTGTTTTGAGAAGCTCAGAAAGGTACTTACGGAAGTTATTACCATCAACTGGCAGTATCATACTTCGGGTTTGAATAAAGATAATTTAATCCTGAAAGTATGATGAATAAAGGATTTATTAATTTAATGTTAATAATTTTAAAATCGTATTTATTGCATACTATTCACAAATAGGTGAAAATTTTATAACTAATCATTAAAATAATATAAAAGGCATCTGAATTAATATACGGACATTTGTAAAAGTAAACTGAGACACAAATTTGATTATATAGTAGAAGATACAGGTGAATGAAAAGTAATTGTTTCTAAAGAACAAAATTATATAAATCACGATGTTAGTTAAACAAAATGGATTATACTAATTTTCCAATTATAAAGCACAGAAGATCTTTAAACAAAACGGTACAATCATGAAAACTCAATAAGTAGTTGGAGATATTTTTATTCGTTTCATTCCCTCATCTCCACCGAAACACAGTTAGTTTTTATAATAAGCAAGTTGGAAAAAATAATTCATTTTGTTTTTTATAATTTATTTTAATAGTAATGGTTTTAGCTCATTATTATATTGTTATATAAATATTTTCACACCACATCACAAAATATTAAACCTGAACTATTAAAATAAATTTTTTTTTGGACACACCAAAAGTAATTTCTTCTAAATAACAGTTTTATAAGGGGGCCGCAGGAAATTTTTTCTGCGGTTTTTTTATGATATTTTACTCCACTTATTTTTTCCTTTGTAGTATCTGATATAATAATTTTTGATGATCAGATTGTCAGGTCTTGAAAGCATAGGATCTGCTTCAAGTATTCTTTCTACCGTATTTTTTGTTGTTTTGATGATTGCAGAGTCATTGATAAGATCCAGTCTTTTAAAATCTACCACACCACTTTGCTGGGTACCCAGTATATCTCCTGGCCCGCGAAGCTGCATATCCACTTCAGAAATTTTAAAACCATCATTGGTTTCAGTCATTGTTTTGATACGTGTTCTGCTTTCTTTTGATAATTTATCGGAAGTCATCAGGATACAGTAACTCTGTTCTGCTCCTCTTCCCACACGCCCTCTGAGCTGGTGAAGCTGTGACAGTCCGAATCTTTCAGAACTCTCAATCACCATCACAGAAGCATTCGGAACGTTTACTCCGACTTCAATTACCGTTGTTGCAACCATTATCTCAGCTTTTCCCGATGCAAAATAAGCCATCGCAGCATCTTTTTCATCCGGTTTCATTTTCCCGTGAAGCATAGTGACATTATACTCTGAATAATAATCCATCACATGCTCCAAACCTTCCATCAGGTTTTTATAATCCAGGGTTTCAGATTCTTCAATCAAAGGATATACAAAATAAATCTGCCTGCCCTTTTTAATTTCATCTTTACAGAAGTTATAGACATACAATCTGTCTTTTTCCCGGCGGTGAGCGGTAATAATAGGCTTTCTTCCCACCGGCATTTCATCAATCACCGAAACATCCAGATCAGAATAAAAACTCATAGCGAGAGTTCGCGGGATAGGGGTGGCTGTCATCACCAGAATATGAGGCGGAATCTTATTTTTGGCCCAGAGTTTAGCCCTTTGAGCCACTCCGAACCTATGCTGCTCATCAATGATTGCCAATCCGAGATTTTTAAATTTAACTTTATCTTCCAAAACAGCATGGGTTCCCACTAAAATAGAAAGTGTACCATTTTCCAGTTCTTCATGGATAATTCTTCGTTCTGCTGCTTTGGTAGAACCTGTGAGGAGGCGGATATTGATCCCTGTTTTTTCCAACAGCTCTTTGATACCATTGTAATGCTGCTGGGCAAGAATCTCCGTTGGAGCCATAAGGCAGCTCTGAAATCCATTGTCCATGGCGATTAGCATGGTAAGAAGAGCAACCATTGTTTTTCCTGATCCTACATCTCCCTGTAAAAGCCTGTTCATCTGAATCGGCCTTTTCATATCCATACGAATTTCCTTTAAAACTCTTTTTTGTGCATTGGTAAGCTCAAAAGGAAGATGGTTTTCATAAAAATCATTGAAGTGATCTCCAATAATCAGGAAAGGATTACCGTGGGATTGTGTTTTATGATGAAGCTTCTTTAAGCCGTATCCTAACTGAAAGAAAAATGATTCTTCAAATTTCAGCCGGTAATCCGCTTTATCGAAATGTTCCTGATCTTTGGGAAAGTGAACATTCAGAAAAGCATGCTGCCTGGACATGAATTTAAAGGTTTTCATCAGGTATTCCGGAAAATTTTCTTCAATAAGACTCGGAATTTCTTTGCAGATATTTCTTAACGCATTCTGGAAAAATCGTTGATTTAATCCTCTTTTGGTTAGTTTTTCAGAACTTGGATAAATAGGTTTAAGGCGGGTGTCGCCTTCTTTTTTCTCTTCCGCTTCAATTTCCGGATGCGGCATAGAAAACTGACGGTTGAAAACATTGATCTTTCCAAAAATATAAACTTCCCTGTTGATGGGAAGCTGTTCTTTCAGCCACTTGGAATACTGAAACCAAACCAGATCCATACTGCCGGTTTCATCATTGAATTTTGCAGATAATCTTTTGGTTTTCCCGGTCTGAATTTCCTGTACCTGAGTAATTTTTCCCTTCAATTGTATTTCCTGACTGGTCTCTTCTCTAAGCTGAGAAACAGTATAGATTTTACTTTTGTCCAGATAGCGGATAGGGTAGAAATTCAACATATCTTCTACAGTAGATAAGCCCAACACACTTTTGATGAGTTTAGCTCTTTCCGGACCTATTCCTTTTACATATTCTATGGAGGTTTCGAGATTCATTGTCAGGTTTCAGGATACTGTTTTTCGAACTTTTTGATTCTTATTTCGGATCATAAAAATAAAGGTCCGAATTTCGGTAAAATAAAAAAGACTTCCAAAAATTGGAAGCCTCTATAGTGAATTTTTTAGCATTAAAACAGAAAATCGGTGTTTCAAAGTTCTCAATTAATCTTTGATTTTAGATTTGAATTTTTTCTGGTAATCTTCCCATTGCTCTCTGGTCTTAATTTTTTTAAACAAATCTTTGGAAATCAGTTCCAGGTAAGGTTCCAGTTCCTTGGCAGACAATTCTCCCTGAAGAATGGTGATGGGATCGCCATGCTCATCCAGAAATACTGTACTTGGAACGGCTCCTACATTCATATATTGGGTAAACTCATGCAGAGAATTTTTTCCCTTTCTATGTTCAGTATTGGGATTGGAAAATGTTCTTCCGAAAATTTCAATACTCTTTTTTTCTTCCGCATTAAACTTTACAGGATAATAATTCTCATTTAAAACCTGAGCCAGTACAGGGTGGCCGTATGTTTTTTTATCCATGATTTTACATGGACCACACCAGTCTGCATAGAAATCAATCAATATTTTTTTTGGACTTTCTTTTTGAGCTTTTAAAGCTTCTTCGATGGTCATCCATTTTACCTGTGCAAAAGTAAAATTTAATAAAAGTAAGAGAACTATGCTTAAAATTTTCTTCATATTGTGATATTTATGTAAAAATAAGCATAATTACTTATTTTTTATTTTACATCCTGCATTAATTTTTTCACGTACGGAGATATCAAAATTAATACCACTCCGGCAATTACCGCGTATAATCCCAATTGTTTATATCCATCAGTATAAGTGATCAAAGCATCATAGTTGGTGGAACCTTCTTTTACTTTAGCCATTCCTGCTCCTATTTGTCCGGCAACGTATTGGCCATAGGCTGAAGCAAGGAACCACATTCCCATCATCATTCCTTGAAGGTTTTTTGTGGAAAGTTTAGTCATAATTGAAAGGCCAATTGGGGATAAGCAAAGTTCTCCAAATGTAATAACAAGAAGTGCAATAGTAAAAACGTTTAGCGAAGTAATTCCTTGAAGATTAGCAAATAATTTGGTTGCAAAAAGTACATAATAACCTAATCCTAAAAATAAAAAACCAAGTCCAAATTTAATTATAGTATTAGGCTCAATTTTTTTCTTTCCAAGCCATAACCATAATAAACCAAATATTGGAGCAAGAAATATAATGAAAAATGCCCCTCCGGAATTATTTACACCATTTGGATCTAATCCGAATAGATCTTTATTAAGATTATTAGCTGCAAAAATACTTAATGATCCACCGCTTTGCTCGTAAATTCCCCAGAATAAGATTGAGAAAAGTATAAAAATTAATGCTGCCAAAAGTTTTTTTCGTTCAGATGGTGTTACCTTTGTCATTTCATAGAAAAGGTATACTAAAGTAAGAGGGCCAATAATATACATAAAGTAATCAGTATATTCTGTTTTATGAACCATTATCTGAATAACTGGAATAAGTGCAAAAGTCCCAATATAGACAGCATATTCTTTCCATTTATTAATCTTTACTTCTGGATTGTCTGACATTGGGTGTCCTGGTTGTAATCCTATTGTTCCAAGTTTACGTTGTGTAAATACAAAGTTAATTAAACTAATTACCATTACAAACGCAGCAAGACTGAAAGCAATGTTCCATCTTAAATTTTCAGGGATGTAATGTGAAAGCATTTCTCCTTTACCAATCGCAATACATACATAGCCTCCAATAAGTGCTCCTAGATTAATTCCCGCATAAAATAATGAAAAACCAGCGTCTCTTCTTTCGTCATTTGGTTTATATAGATAGCCCACCATGGTTGAGATATTTGGCTTAAAAAAGCCTGTTCCTACGACAGTGAAAGATATCCCAAGAAAAAAATATTCATGAGGATTAATTGATAAAATAATGCTTCCGGCAATCATTAAGATGCCTCCCCAAAAAAGAGACTTTCTAAAACCGAGAATTTTATCTGCAAATATTCCTCCTAAAAAAGTAAATGCATAAACGAAAGCCTGAATTGCTGCATATTGTAGGTTCGCAATTTCATTTTTTTCTGCAATTTTTAAATTTGAATTTTCAAATAGGACGTTTACAATAAAAAAAGTAAGCATTCCGCGCATTCCGTAGAAACAGAAACGTTCCCACATTTCAGAGAAAAACAGGCTCCAGATTTGTCTGGGATACTTTCCTTTGAAATTTTGTATTTCATCTAAAGTTAAGCTCATAATGATATATGATTAAGTTCTAATTAAGGGTTTTTATCTTTCTGATCCAGTTCAAAACGGATTTTGTCCTGGTCAATAATTTGTTTTAATTCTTCTTCTTTTGGGAGGTACAGCAGGTATTTGCTGGCAAATAAATTGTTTTTATCATTCAAAACGGAATATTTTACAATGGTCTCATCCTTTTCTGAACATAATAAAATTCCGATGGTTGGATTATCACCTTCACCGCGTTTCAGATCATCATACATTCTTACATACATATCAATCTGTCCGATATCCTGATGAGAAAGTTCTCCTGTTTTTAAATCAATAATGACAAAGCATTTTAAGATGTAATTATAGAAGACAAGGTCGATATAAAAATCCGATGTATCTGTTGAAATATGTTGTTGTCTGGCTACAAAAGCGAATCCTTTCCCAAATTCAAGCAAAAACTTTTGAATATGGTCAATAATGGCTGTTTCAATTTCTTTTTCAGAAAATTGTTCATCAGCTTTTAATCCAAGGAATTCAAAAATATAAGGATCTTTTAAAACACTGTGAATAGTTTCCGGAGAAGATTTTTTATGTTCCAAAACCCTTTCGTAAGCAAGCGAATTGATTTGTCTTTTAAGATCTCTGTAATTCCAGTTATTTTGAACGGATTCATTGAGATAGTAATTCATTTTATCAGCATTGTCAAGCCTTATCAGTAATCTGTAATGGGTCCAGCTCAATTCGTGACGCAATGCGTCACATATTGGAAATGCATGATAAAAAGAGCGCATGTTTCTTAAGTTACTTTCATCAAATCCTTTTCCAAATTCTAAGGTAAGTTTCTGAGAAAGTTTTTTCAGCGTATATTTTCCGTATTCTGCGCGTTCTTTTCCTTGTTGTTCATCTTCAACAATCAATTTTCCAATCTGCCAGTAAGTGAGCAGTAGAGTAGAATTCGCTATACGAAACACTTTTTCGCGCGACTGCCTAATGATTTCCTTTACGGATTGGAATAAAGAATCTTCGGAAATTTCCATCATACGAAAATAAAAAAAACCTCTGACTTGGCAGAGGTTTTATGATATTTTGTTGATACATTAGTTTACACCATGCATCATTTTCTTTAAGATAGGTGAAATTAATCCTAAAATTACAGAAGCAATCCCACAAAGTACTACGAATACCATGAAGAATTCGAATAGATTGTGAATTTCAAATCCTACAAAAGTAGGGTTGTGTAGTGGTAACTGAGCTTTATCAAAAGCGGCAACCTGATCAGCTGTCAGGGTTACTTTTTTATCCAAAACATCCTGTAAATTAACACCCATTTCTTGAGCTTTTTTGAATTTATCACCTGTTGCAGGGATAAGTGCTCCTAATGAACCTGCCAATGCATAACCGGCAGCGTTAGAAATGAAGAAAACACCATATAGTAATGAAGCAAATCTTTTCGGAGCCAGCTTACCAACCAATGATAAACCAATCGGAGAAAGACAAAGCTCACCACATGTCTGGATGAAGTATAGTAGCATTAACCATTTGATGGCTAATAAACCTGAGTTTCCAAGATCTTTTACATTGTGTGCAATGATGAAATAAGAAAGAGCAATCAAAGCTAATCCCATTGCCTGTTTGAACGGAGATACCGGTTCTTTGCCTTTAGCTCTTAATTTATCCCAGATTAAACTGAAAGGAACTGCAAGAATAACAACGAAGATTCCGTTGAAGATCTGAACCATTGAAGGCGGCATATTCCATCCTAAAATGTTTCTGTCTGTTTGGTTATCTGCAATAAATGTTAATGAAGATCCTGCCTGTTCGAACGCAGCCCAGAAGAAAATAATAAAGAATGATACGATATAAATTACCCAGATTCTCTGTCTTTCCACCTTATTTTCAGCAGAAGACATAATTAAGAAGGCAAGAGAAATACCAGCTGAATAGATGAATGGATAAATGATTCCTTTAATCAATTGCCCCATTTCTACAGAATTGAATCCAAACTCACCTACAAGAAGATATCTGAAAAGGAAGAATAAAACTACAAATATTCCACCAGTGATTCCTAAAGCCTGGCCAGAGAATTTAGCAGTCTGCGTCTCTCCTTCTTCAAAGTCAGCACTTGTATTGTTTTTTGGTAATCCTCCGATAGGTCTTCCTTCCGGAGTTACTACATATTTGTTTTTAAGGATAAAGAATGTTACCGTTCCGATAACCATTGCGATAGAAGCTGCTAGGAATCCCCATTTGAAAGCGAAAATATCTCTTACTCCTGTTGCTGCATCTTTTACGTCTCCTACGTATGGACAGATGAACTGACCAAGGAAAGCTCCGATGTTGATCCCCATGTAGAAAATCGTGAAGGCAGAATCCAGTTTAGATTTTTCCTGCTTTGGATAAAGGCTTCCCACCATTGAAGAAATATTCGGTTTGAAGAATCCGTTACCGAAAATGATCACGAATAATGCCAGCCACATGATAAGTTTGGCACTACCAATATCCGCTGAAAAAGTTGAGGCACTGATGAATAATAAGAACTGGCCGATAGCCATTAACGATCCACCAATGATGATTGCATATCTGTTTCCGATATATTTATCAGCAATAAATCCTCCCAAAAGAGGGGTTAAATAACATAAAGCTAGAAATCCACCATAGATGATCGCTGCATCAGCTTCTTTTATCAATAAGGAATTTACCATGAAGAGCGTCAAAAGAGCTCTCATTCCATAAAAGTTGAAACGCTCCCACATTTCTGTTCCGAAAAGAACCCATAATCCTTTAGGATGCCTGGAATTCTTATTCTCTACAAATTCATCCGGTTTCGGACTCAATGCTTCAATATTATCCATTTCTATTGTTAATTTTTGTTAAGACTGACAAATATAGTTTATTTTGGGTTTTTGGCAAGGTTTTAATTTTATTTTTAAATAAAAAAGCTGCGGGACTATTCCGCAGCTTAGTTATCTTTATCATATTGAGCATTTTAATGCCCTTTTTCTGTCATAATCTTATTCAGTCTTTTTAACATAGAAAGACCTAAAAGTGTAGCAAATATTAACAAAGCGAAGTTAACAAGGAAATAATTCGTTTTGTTTTCATAATTGTACCATGTACTTGCAAGAATTCCTGAAAGCTTATTTCCAACTGAGTTAGCCAGGAAAAATCCACCCATCATCAATGCTGTAATCCTTGCAGGCGAAAGTTTAGATACAAAAGAAAGTCCCATTGGAGAAAGGCATAGCTCCCCGATAGTAATGACTCCGTAGCTGGCAACCAGCCATAGAGGAGATACTTTTACAGCGCCATTGTCTCCGGCCATTACGGCTAAAACCATGACAAGGCAGGAAAGTCCTGAAATAAATAAACCTAAAACAATCTTGGTAGGCGTTAATGGTTCTTTTCCTTTTCTTCTCAACAATGCCCAGAATCCTACAATAACAGGAGTTAACGCAATAACCCAGAACGGATTGATAGACTGAAACAGTTCTGTATTGTATAGATAAACTTTGTTTTCAGGGTTTTTCTCAAGAGCAGCACGCTGCTCTGGGGATATGTTTTTAAAGTATACATCTTTTCCCATTTCCTTTTTAGTCTCCCCATTATCATCTTTCTGAGAACGGAACTGGTTATCATAAACAGGAGTTTCTTTGTCTTCATAACTCTTACCATCCACCATATAGATACCTTCCAGAGGCTTTTCAAGAGAAGCCGGAACACTTCTGTCCGTGTAATAATTAGCCCATCTTGTCAATGCTGTACCGTTTTGTTTGAAGACCGCCCAGAAGAACATACTGATCAGGAATACAGAAAGTAATGCTCCGATAGAGGCTTTTTCATCAGGTTTAGCCTTAAAATAAAGGGATGCATAGAAATAAATAACGGGTACACAGGCGAAAATAAAGGCATCCGTACTGTCACTTCCGAAAATATTTCCAGGAATAAACCAACCTATTGCTCCGGCAACGATAGCAGGAACAAATACTTTGATCAGAATTTCTGAAAGCTTGGTATCTCCTTCCTGTACAGGTTTCATCTGTGCAGCATGAATGTAATGCTTTCTTCCGATGGTAAAAATAACCATTCCGATAAGCATTCCTACACCCGCAGTGATGAAAGCTTCACCCCAACCGAATTTATTACGCATGAAAGCAGCAATAATGTTACAGATAAATGCCCCGATATTGATTCCCATATAGAAAATATTATATCCGGAGTCTTTATTAGCTTTATAAGGTTCTTCTGAATAAAGATTTCCTAATAATGTGGAAATAGTAGGCTTAAAGAAACCGTTTCCGATAATAATTAATGCCAGAGAGGTATAAAACAGGGGTAGATCTTTAAAAACTCCCATTCCTATATATCCTGCAGCCATTAAAAAACCTCCAAGATAAATAGATTTAATATATCCTAACACTCTGTCTGCCAGGAATCCTCCAATAAAGGGTGTCAGATAAGTTAAAGCAATATAAGTTCCGAAAATGTCATCAGCAGTTTTATCCGGAAGTCCAAGTCCGCCTTTCATGCCTGTAGGCTCAATAACATAGAGAACAAAGATTCCAAGAATCAGGTAATACCCGAAACGCTCCCACATTTCTGTAAAAAAGAGATAGGGCAGCCCTTTAGGATGTTTAGTCTTCATATAATCAATTTTCAAATTTCCCAAAAATAGCTTTTTAATTTTAATTGATAAAATAAATAATACCCACGTAAATGATTAATGAAATAAATATAAAATTTTAAGTGTAAAGGGAGATTTATATTGCTGGATTTAACTTGTACACAGACTGTAAATAATGTAAATAGAGGTTGTACACATAATATACAAAATTATTTCTCTATAAAGTGATATTTGTTTTCTAGTTTCGAACTGTCAATAGTGACACGTAATTAAAAAAACATTTATTATGAAAAAATTAAAAAAAATTTCGAGAGAAGAATTAAAAAGTGTCCAAGGAGGTTTCAAAGATTTTTGTCAGCCGGGAGCTAATGATGTATGTGCACAATATGGATTAGAGTGTGGCTTTTGGTATACGGTACAGAATGGCGAGGTGGTTGAATCTCATAATGCTTGTATGTAATGATGTTAACTTGAATGACAGGTCATTAAAGAGGCTGTCTCAAAAGTACCCCCTTTCTCGGACTCCTGCCTGACAACTTTTGTCATTTAGGAAATTCTCAGAGCGTTAATTTACCTTTTGAGACAGCCTCTTTTTCTTTATTTTTTAATACTGAATACGGTTTATATCCTCATGAAATCATCACTTTTTATCTTATTACTCATATCGAATATTTTAGCTGGACAGAATATTACTTTTATATATGAGCTCACCTTCAGAACTCAAAAAAAAGATGTAAAACAAGAATATTACTATCTGGATGTTTTGGGTAAGCAATCTGTTTTCAGATCAGGAAAAGCACGTGAAGCAGACTCATTAATGCAAAAAAATGGGTATTGGAATAGTCGTAAGCCTATTTTTGAAGATATATATTCATTCAAAAACTTAATCAATAATAAAGTTTACAAAAGTGTCACACACCCTGCTATGTATGATTTATATTATATTAATATTAATGATCAGTTAAACTGGAAAGTTCTATCTGATACAATGAAAGTTGATGCTGTGGAATGCCAGAAAGCCACAACACAGTATGGTGGGCGAAATTGGATTGCCTGGTTTGATCCTAAAAGTCCAATACAAGAGGGACCCTATATATTTTATGGGCTTCCGGGATTAATTATTAAACTTTCAGATGAACAAAAGGATTTTGATTTTAATCTTATTAAAATTAAAAAGTCTGGTAAAAATAATATGTTCTATTTAAGAAAGGGAAAAGAAATAAGCTGGGATGCATATAAGAAATTACAAATAGATTATTATAATGATCCATTGGCGGAAATAAAAATCAGAAATATTAAAACAAAAATTGGCGACGCTAATGGAAATCCTGTTCATATAAGTTTTAAAGAAATTACAGAAAGTATTCAGAATCAGATAAAAGGAGGGAGTAATCCTATAGAATTGGATAGAGCGGTAAAATATCCTTAACCAATTAACGATGACTTATCCTTTTAATTAATATCTTTATCAATGACACGGAATACCCGGTTCAGTATGAAAGAGCAGATCTGGAGTTCTTTATCCCGGAATTATTATCCGAAAATTAAATTGTTATGAAAAGCTTATTATTTATATTGCTGGGAACATGCATGATGTTTGCTCAGAACAACAGGTTCATCTATGAGGTGAAATACAAGAAAGATTCAACCTCAAAAGATATCACCAGGGAAAATTATTATCTGGATATAACAAAAGAGGATATAGCCTATTATAACAGACTGAATTATATTAATGATTCAATATTTAATGCTACCGGGCACTATGGGTTTAAAGGTAATAGACTGACTTCATTTTTAATAAAAAAGAAGGATGATAATATATACCAAAACTATGAATATATCGGAGATGTGAATTTTTATAAACTATCTGAGGAAACGAAGCAACACTGGAATATTACAGACAGTATAAAGGTTTCCAGTAATTTCCAGCTTCAAAAAGCTACTACACAGTTCGGAGGAAGAAACTGGATCGCATGGTTTACTAAAGATATCCCAATGCCCTACGGACCTTATAAGTTTAACGGATTACCGGGATTGATTATGGAATTGTATGATACAAAAAAGAATTATTATTTTAATGTAATTAAGAGTGAAAAGATTCCGGATGATTATCAACGTAATTCATTAAATAATTATATCTCCAGAGCGATTCCCGTTACACAGAAGGATTTAAATAAACTAAGGTTGGACCTCTATTCCAATCCCTTTAAATACGCTTTTAATGGAAGTCTTACAATCCCTGAAGGAAAAAAGTTACTGCTGGATGATGGAACAGTTCTCTCCAAAGAACAGCTGAAACCCGCAGAAGCCAACGAAAGAAAAAAATTAAAAGCCTTTAATAACCCTATAGAATTGGATAAAGCGGTGAAATATCCTAATTAAAAAAATACCTTTCAGAATTTCTGAAAGGTATTTTTTATGAGTTATAAATTGAATATTATAGATTATTCAGGATGAAATCCGTCATTTTCTGGTATAACTGAGGTCTTGTCTGTCCACCGTAAATTCCGTGGTTTTTATCAGGATAAGCCATGAAATCAAACTGTTTTTTGTTTTGAATCAAAGCTTCTGAAAACTCCATAGAATTCTGGAAATGAACATTATCATCAGCCGTTCCGTGGATTAATAAGAATTTGCCTTTTAATAGGTTAGCGTATTCCGTAGGAGAATTTTTATCATATCCATCAGGGTTTTCCTGAGGTGTTCTCATAAATCTTTCTGTGTATACAGAGTCATAATATCTCCAGTTGGTTACAGGTGCTACAGCAATTCCTACTTTGAAGACATCAGCTCCTTTCGTCATGGCTAAACTGGTCATATAACCACCAAAGCTCCATCCGAACATTCCGATTCTGCTTTTATCAATATAAGATTGGTTTCCGAACCACTTAGCTGCTGTGATCTGATCTTCAATCTCATATTTTCCTAAATTCATATAAGTTACTTTCTTATATTTTGCTCCTTTATAACCCGTTCCACGGCCGTCTACACAAGCAACAATATATCCTTTTTGTACAAGGTGATTGAACCAAATCGCATTTCCGTTATCCCATGAGTTGGCTACCTGCTGAGATCCCGGGCCTGAATACTGGAACATAAACAGAGGATATTTCTTATTTGGATCGAAATTTTTAGGCTTCATAATCCAGGCATTCATCTGGTCACCTACTGCATTTGGAATGGTAATGAATTCTTTTTCAACAAAATTATCAGCTTTTAGTTTCTGCAACTGGTCATTGTTGTTCTGAAGCTCTTTTACTGCTTTCCCGTTACCGTCTTTTAAAACATAGGTATGAGGTTTAGCTGCTGTAGAAGATGTTTCAATGAAATAATTATAGTTTTTGCTGAAGTTTGCAGAGTTGTTTCCTTCTGCATTGGAGATCAGCTGGGTTTTTCCGTTTTCAATATTGACTTTGGAAATAACTTTATTGATACTTCCTTTTTCGGTAGTCTGAACATAAATTTCTTTGGACTTTGGATTAAACCCATAGTAATCGGTTACCTCCCAGTTTCCTTTAGTAATTTGTTTTTTTAGTTTTCCGTCTTTGTCATACCAGTAAAGGTGTCGGTTTCCATCTCTCTCAGAAGCCCAAAGGAATGAATCATCCTCAAGGAATTCAAGAGTAGGGCTGTCTGTATCCACCCATTTTTCATCAGTTTCTGTAAACAACTTCTGAACTGCTCCGGTTTTTGTGTTCACTTTTAAAATATCAGAAGCATTTTGTATCCTTTCAGAAGTGATCAGAACCATTTCGTCCGGCTTTGCGGTCTGAAATACATTCGGGATGTAATAGTTTTTGAAAGAACCCAGGTTCAGCTGCATTGTTTTCCCGTTATCAAGACGGTATAGCTGTGCTGAAACTACAGAGTTTTTCTCACCTGCTTTTGGATATTTATAACGCATTTCTGTAGGATAAAGCGTTTTTCCGTAGATAGGAATATAGATTTCCGGAACCTGGCTTTCATCAGACTTTACAAATACGATGGCATCAGAATTTTTTGTCCATTCATATTGTTTTGCATGCCCGAATTCTTCCTCATATACCCAGTCTGCCAAACCGTTCAGGATTGAATTCTTTTTACCATCCGTTGTAATCTGTGTGATTTTTCCTGAATTGAGATCCTGATAGAAAAGATTATTGTCAGAAATAAAAGCCACTTTCGTAGCGTCCGGTGAAAATGAAGGCTCCTGAACAGGTTTTCCTTCATTCAGGCTGATTACTTTCCCGGATTTTAAATCTTTAACATCAAATTTCCCCAGAAAAGAATGTCTGTAAATAGGCTGGCTTCCTGTCTGTAAAAGAATTTTAGATTCATCATCAGAAAAGATATAACTTTCAAATTTTCCATCTACAAGATTCCCTTCTTTTTGTGAAGTTTTGTAAGAATATTTGGCAATGCCTGACGGTTCAATGACCAGGTAATTTTCTCCGTTTTTCATGGAAGTGATCCCTGCGATCCCCTTTCCACGGTAATATCCTGAATATATTTTATCTAAAGTGATTTCCTGTGCTGACACATTTTGGAATACCGCCGCAACAGTAAGAGTTAAGAGTAATTTTTTCATTTCTAATAGTAATGGATTTCAAAGATAATAATTTTATTAAATGTATAAAAAAGCTTTTCAAATAAGCTTTTTGGCAAAAAAATTGAATATCATACCTTATAATCAAATCAAATAATAATTATGGAAACGAATGCATACAACCAGAAACTGAACCGTTATGTATTAAACGATCAGATTGTTTATACAGGTTTTTCCAGTTTTAAAGACGCTGAAGAATGTGCTCATAAAAAAGGAGGAACATTGGTGGAAGTAGTTTTTAGAGACGGAAATGATAATCCCGAAATTACTGATGAGGCGGGGTTGATAGAGAAAAAAATTCATTACTATGTGTATGCAGGCGATGAGTATAAATTTATCCATTCCTCAGATCCGGGATTTAGAAAATATGCAGATGAGCTGCAGAAAATAAAAGCAAAACTGCAACAATCTCCACCGGATGAAAGATATTTAGCCAATTTTGAGATTGAAAATGCGGAAGACCCGATTATTGTGATCAAAAATGATCATTTTGAATCGGTAACATCGAGAGAGCGTTCAAAATATTTGAAACATGCCTGTGTTTATGAATTAGGGGTATCCCTGCCAAAATCTTAAAAAAAAATCTGATCATGAGCAAGACTAAATATTCAGAAAAAGCTCAGGACAAAGTAGGAAAAGTAATGCACGAATTCAAGGAAGGGAAATTAAAGTCTTCTTCCGGAAAGAAAGTGACAAGCAGAAAACAAGCCGTAGCCATCGGTATTTCTGAAGCACGGGAAAAAGGTATGAAAGTACCATCAAAAAAGAAAAAATAAGTAATTCATCATCCGGAAAGATCAACTTTCCGGATTTTTTTTATCTGATTCGGAATTTCGAGATGAAGTGAGATAAATGGAGTATATGAAAATCAAGTGATTTGCTTTTCTAAGCCGTGATTTTTTTATGTCTTGATTTTGTTGTTTGTAAAATGCTGTAAATGTGTGATTTGTATATTTGGTGTATTTGTGATGTAGCTTACTTTGCAAGAATTTGTGCTTTTTTGTTGCAAATTCGCATCACATTCATAACTTATTAGATCTTATTTCAAACAAAACACAAATGATGAAAAAGAATTCGTAATGTTTCGTGGATGTTTAAAGTTTTTCTTTTTTCAATATTAATCAATAACAGCCTTGGGGATCTTTCCTTTAATGTTGCAATGCAACTCACATTCTTACAAGGCTGATTTTAAAAACCAATTGATATGGTCAGAGTTTCAACTTTAAAATCAGTTTATATTCTCCTATTGATTTTATCATTTACTGTAATTGCAGGACAATCCCCCAAAAAATCCAAACTCAATGTAATTTTTATTGTCGTTGATGACCTGAGACCGGAACTGGGAGTTTATGGTAATTCAATCATTAAAACACCTAATATTGATAAGCTGGCACAAAGAGGTACAACATTCACCAATGCCTATTGTCAGGTGGCTGTTTGTGCTCCTTCAAGAGCAAGTGCCTTAACAGGTTTAAGGCCGGATTCCACAAAAGTGTGGGTGCTGGGAGAAGAATTTCGTAAAATACATCCTGATGTCGTCACAATTCCACAGCAGTTCGAAAAATTCAATTATCATACAGTATCTATCGGAAAGATTTTTCATAATCATATGCCTGATTCCATCTCTTTCCGGGAACCGGATCTCCGTCCTGAAGGATATGCCGTTAAAAATATGATAGACAGGGATCCCGAATCTTTTTATTTCAGTGGTGAACTTAAAACTGAGCTTGCTGCCAAAAGATTGGAAAGATTGGCCAAAGATCCTAAAAGATATGGTAACGGCTGGGCATATGGACGTTCTGTAGAAGCCGCAAACTGCCCTGATGATTCATTGTATGACGGAGCTCAGACATCGCTTGCCATTGAGACGATCAACCGTATTAAAAATAAAAAGAAACCTTTCTTCCTGGCATTGGGGTACTTCAGACCGCATTTACCCTTTGTAGCTCCCAAAAAATACTGGGATCTTTATAATCCTATGGAAATACCAATAGCGGATAACAGCTTTATTCCGTTCAACGCACCAAGTATGGCCATGTATAACCAAAGAGAGATGACTGCTTGCTATGACCTGGAATACGTAAAACATCCTGCCTACTTCAGAATGCCGGAAAAAGAAGCCAGAATGCTCAAACATGGGTATTATGCTTCTGTAAGTTATGTTGATGCCTGTATCGGAAGACTTGTAGATGAGCTTGAAAAACAAAAATTAATAGATAATACCATTATTGTATTATGGGGCGACCATGGCTGGAAACTGGGGGAGCATAACGCCTGGGGAAAGCAGACTAATTATTTAAATGATACCCGTGTTCCTCTTATTGTATATGCACCTGGAATGAAAAATCCGGGAAGTAAGAGCAATGAATTGGTAGAGTTGGTAGATCTTTATCCTACCCTGTGTGATCTCGCAGGAATAGAAACTCCTTCTTATCTGCAAGGAACGAGCTTTAAAAAACTTCTCAATGAAAATAGCGTGGAATGGAAAGGAGCCGTATTCAGCCAGTTTCTGCGTCCGGAAGGAGAAGGAATAGATCTTAATAAAAAAAATTATATGGGATATTCAATGGTGACTAAAAATTATCACCTGATAGAGTGGTACTACTGGGATAAAGTAACCCAAAAGCCGGGAGAACTTGTAGCACGGGAACTTTATAATCTTACCTCAGATCCGAAAGAAAATTTCAATATTGCAGTGTATCCCGAAAATAAAGACATCCTTGACAAGCTTTCTGAACAGCGTAAAAAAGGATGGAAGGAAGTGAGAAATAAGCTGATGACAACTAAGTCTTATCAATAAAAAGAAAATGTATATCTCATGAAGAATTTCAATTTTTTAAAAATACTATTCATTATATCGATTTGTAACTGCATAGCGGTAAGAGGTGAAAATTTCAATAAAGCCAATCCTAAACCAAAAAGGACCACTATCAGGCAAACAAGACCCAATATCCTGTTTATTCCTATTGATGATTTAAGACCTGAAATGGGCTGCTATGGAAACACAGTTATAAAAACGCCTAATATGGACAAGCTTGCAGCAAGAGGAGTCGTTTTTAATAGAGCATACTGCCAGCAGGCTGTATGTAACCCTTCGAGGGCAAGCCTTCTGACTGGTTTGAGACCGGATTCTGTTCGTGTATGGGATCTTCAGACAGATTTCAGGAAAAACCTGCCGGATGTGATCACTCTTCCGCAGGTATTCAAAAATAACGGGTATTATACCGTAGGAATCGGAAAAACCTTTCATAACACTTTACCTGATGGTAAATCCTGGAATGAAGAACTTCATGTAAACGGATATCCCTTCGATCCTGATGCTGTGTATCAACTGGAGAAAAACAAGCTGATTCAGAAAGAAAAGGAACTTGCCCTTCAGAAAATAGGAAAAGGAAAACCGGATGCTTATGGATTTATCTATACAAAGGCCAATTCTGTTGAAATGGCCGACGTTGATGATGATGCCTATTATGACGGAGCGCAAACAACCATGGCCATTCAAAAGCTGAAAGAATTAAAAGGAAAAGATAAACCTTTCTTTTTTTCAGTAGGTTATTACCGTCCGCATTTGCCATTTAACGCTCCTAAAAAATACTGGGATTTGTATAACAGAAACGACATACCGCTTGCGAAAAATCAATTCATGCCTGAAAATGCTCCGGAATTTGCCGTACATGGTGACAGTGAACTGAGAGCTTATACAGACAGATCAGACCTGCCTTTACCATCGGAAAAGCCCTATGATGTGGAAAAGCAAAGAGAACTTCTCCATGCATATTATGCGTCTGTCTCTTATACAGACGCCCAGATAGGAAGGTTGTTAAAAGCTCTTGATGAATCAGGACTGAGTGAAAATACGATTATTGTATTGTGGGGAGACCATGGCTGGAAACTGGGAGAGCATAACAGCTGGTGCAAACAGAGCAACTACGAGATTGATACCAGAGTACCGCTTATTATCAGCGGGGCAGGAGTAAAAGCAAAAGGGAAATCCAGCAATGCTTTAACGGAGTTTGTGGATATTTACCCTACTTTATGTGATATGAGCGGAATAAAAATTCCCGATTATCTCCAGGGAACCAGTATAAAACCTTTGCTTTCGGATCCTGAACGTAAGTGGAAAACAGCAGCCTACAGCCAGTTTTTATTAGGAAGATTCGGAGTAAAAACGAGAGGTGTGCAAAATGTAGAAAGAATGGGATATGCTATCCGTACCGACCGGTACCGGTATGTAGAATGGTTCGAATGGAATAAAGAGACTGAAAAGCCCGGAGATTATCTGGCCAGAGAACTTTACGACCATAAAAATGATCCTGATGAAAATGTAAATATTGCTGAAGAAGTGTCATCCAAGAAATTAGTCGGTCAACTTTCCTTACAGTTGAAAAAAGGATGGAGATACAGTAAACCGAAATCATAAAACTGTAAATATTCAGACAAAAATGATGTTTACCCTCATAAAGATGATGATTTGTACAGGAATATTAAGTTTTGTAAGTTCCTGTCATAAAAATAAAATTGTGGAACCTGTGGGAAATAAGCCAGGACACACTTGCATGAATGTACCAAAACGATGGAATACTTTGGATTCTTCTCATGTCAGTTTTAATGGAAAAATTTCTCTGGAAGGAATGGTATTAATTCCTGGAGGAGAATTTGATATGGGAGGTGATAACAGCCAGGCTGATCCAGACGAATACCCTAAACACAGAGTAAAGGTTTCTCCGTTTTATATGGATATAACGGAAGTAACGAATGCCCAGTTCTGTAAATTTGTAAATGCTACAGGCTATATTACAACAGCAGAACGGAAACCAGATTGGAACGAATTAAAAAAGAATCTGCCCAAGGGTACTCCAAAACCTCCGGATAGTTTGTTGGTAGCTGCTTCATTGGTGTTTAAACCGACAACCAAGCCTGTGAATCTGAATGATTTCAGCCAATGGTGGAAATGGGTAAAAGGTGCGAGCTGGAAACATCCGCAGGGGCCGGCAAGCAATATTGAAGGAAAAGACAATTATCCGGTAGTGCATATAAGCTGGGATGATGCGCAGGCCTATTGTAAATGGTCAGGTAAACGTTTGCCCACAGAAGCAGAATGGGAATTTGCAGCACGGGGTGGATTAAAAAATAATATCTATCCATGGGGCAATGAACCCATCAATAAAGGGATCCCTAAAGCAAACAGCTGGGAAGGAAAGTTTCCGTACTTTAATGAAAAGAAAGACGGCTATGGTACCCTTGCCCCTGTAGAATCATTTAAAGCCAATGGATATGGATTGTATGATATGGCTGGAAATGTTTGGGAATGGTGCAGCGATTTATACAATTATGATTACTATCAAAAACTGGAAGGCAGACTGGTTTTAAATCCTCAGGGCGCTGACAGATCTTATGATCCTCAGGAACCTTATAGTGTTAAACGCAGTCTTCGTGGAGGGAGTTTTTTATGCAATGATAGCTACTGCAGTGGATACAGGGTTGCCCGGCGTATGAAAAGCAGTCCTGATACAAGTCTTGAACATACCGGATTCAGGTGTGTTCAAGACATTGCTCATTAATTCTATTTTTGATTATTATAGAGGATTCTGTAGTATTCATCCGCCATTCTGTCACTGTTGAAATGATCTTTCACATCATCCATTGCATTGTGCTGGATTTTTCTCCATTCATCAGGACGGTCGTAATAGGTGGGAAGAATTTCATTTTCAAGAATTTCATACAACTTATTTAAATCATAATTATCCTGTTCGTAAATACTCATATTCAGATAATCTGCTTTGGGCACTACGAAGGAGTTTTCTCCATGTTTGGCAAATTCCGGGATCCAGCCGTCATCTGTAGATAAATTGACAGATCCGTTCATGGCAGCCGTCATACCGGAAGTTCCTGAAGCTTCCCTTGGAACCCTTGGGTTATTAAGCCATACATCAGAACCCTGTTTTAAAGACTTGCTTAAAGAAAGTTCATAACCCGTAAGAACAGCCATATTTTTATGATTTTTACTTTCTTCTACCAGCGTGTTGAACGTAGAAATAGCAGAGTAGTCCATTGGGTAAGGTTTTCCTGCCCAGATAATCTGTACCGGATATTTTGGGTTGTTCAGAAGTCTGTAGAATCTTTCTTTGTCATGGAGAAGAAGTTCTGCCCTCTTGTAGCCGGCAAATCTTCTGGCCCAGACCATGGTAAAGACATTAGGATTAAATAAATTTCCTGTCTGATCTGCAACAATGCTGAACAGTTTTTTCTTCAGATATTTCTTACGGAAATCAAAAACGGTTGCGTCGTTTTCATCTTTTGCATTGTATAAAGGCTTATCAGACCAGTATTTAAATTCCTGAGCATTGGTGATAGACGTGATTTCACAGATTCCCGGATATTTATTCCACATGGCTCTGGAAACAACCCCATGAAGCTGGGAAACCCCATTGGCCATTCTTGCCATTCTCAATGCACATAGAGAATGATTGAAACGGTCATCATCAGATCCTTCAATCTTTTTCACTTCTTCCATGCTGTATCCTGAAAAATAGGACATGTCGTAACATAATCTGAAGCTGTGCTTTTCATTACCTGCTTCTTCAGGAGTGTGAGTGGTGAAAACCAGTTTTTCTTTAACTTTATTCAGATCTCCGTTATATTTTCTCAGGAGATAAAAAGCTGCCGGAAGCCCATGGGCTTCGTTAAGATGGTAAACTTCTCTCTCAATGTTCATTTCATCCAGTAGCTTGGCTCCTCCTTTCCCCAATAAAATATATTGAGCAAGTTTTGTAGATTCATTCGCATCATACAATTTGTGACAGATTGTTTTGGAAACATGATCATTTTCCGGAACATCTGTAGAAAGGAAAAACATGGGTGCCGTATTGAAGATTTCGGGATCAAGGTACCATACTTTTACCCAAACCGGAGCACTGTGGATTTCGATTTGAAATTTTATTCCTGTATCCTCAAGAAAACTGTACATCTTTCTCGTCCATACAGGTTGTAAAGTCTGATCGTGGTTTCTTGCCTGGTCATAATAACCAAATTTCCATAGGATACCGATTCCAATAAGATCCTGCTTAAAGTTATAGGCACTTCTCATATGAGATCCTGCCAGAAAGCCAAGTCCTCCAGAATATATTTTAAGTACCTGCTCAAGAGCAAATTCCATTGAGAAATAAACGGCTTTTTTTGAATATTGAGGATTAATCGTGTAAGGTATTCTGAAATTCCTGAAATCCATAAATGTGGGTTTGTGTTTAAAAAGGCAAAGGTATTAATTATGAAAATAAACTTTACATTAATTAATCGATAAATTAATTAAAAACTAAGTGTTGAATTATTTTTTTGCTTATCTTTAAGAGTGTAAATTTTTGATTATCAAAAACTTTTAATGATGAAAGCCAATGGCTGCATGTGTTCTTTAATTAAATAAAAAAATCACACATGAAAAAGACATTTTCTGATGAAGATCTGATCAAGAATCTGAGTTTATATTACCTGAACAGGCATTTGAAAAAAAAGCCCATAGAGAAGTATCACCGTACCATAGACGAATCTCCGCTGCACGACCGTGAAAAATACAGAAAGAAATCCGAGATTCTTCTTCTCAACTCTTTTATGCATCATTTTCCCGAAGTGAAATTTGAAAACCTTACCTGCGAGAGTCCGGACTTTATCGCCAAACTGAACGACAAAAAAATCGGAATAGAACTGACCGAAGTAATCAACCATCTGGAAATGAAAAAAGTGGAAAGCACTTTAAACAAGATGTTCCGTCAGGCAGAAATAGTATTAGAACAGGAAGACACTACGAAATATCGTGGTGTTTATTTTTTGGAATTCCACCCGGCAACCAAATTTGATAATCTGGAAGTACAACAGGAAAACGTTATCAGTATTTATAAAAGCATTAAAAAAAATAAGCCTGTAGGCTGTGTAAAAAGTCTGAGGAAATCTTTTCACCGCAGAAATGTCTTTATCACCCATGAGTACAGCATGAATTTATTTGATGAACTGTGCTCCGAAAAGATTCTGGAACTTATTGAAAAGAAGAACGAAAAATTCCCTTATTATGACACCTCAGTAGATGAATGCTGGCTGGTGATTGTTTCCGATATGAATTCTATTGCCTCAAGATATACCTTCATTCAGGATAAGGAACATCTGAAAGAAGTAAAAAGCCCTTTCCATAAAATATTTCACCTGGAAAATCTTTGTGGAAATATTACAAGTATAAAATAAATAGGATGTATATTTGATTATTTGCTGTATAATTTGATATAATGTGGATTATTTTAAATTATTCTATGTTTTAATTTGTAATAGTTTAAAATTGTTTAGATTTTATTGTTTTTAATTAAAATAAGGTTATATTTGATGTGTATTGATTATCAATGCAATGTGTAACTGATATAACCATAAAAACATTAAATCTATGAGGAAACTTTTACTTTTCATACTTCTATGTCTCTCTCATACTTTCTATGCCCAGGCTGACTGTGCTACTGCACTTTCCGTTTGCGGAAACTCAAATATCACATATAGCCCTACCGGATATGGTAATATTAAGGAATTGGTCAACTCCGGAAGCTGTATAGATTTTACGGGAGAACACAACTCAATCTGGTATAAAATTACAATCGCTACAGGAGGTACACTTACCTTCGACCTTGTCCCGAATAATCCTGATGCCGATTATGACTGGGCGATTTTTGGTCCTAATGTAAACTGTGGAAATTTAGGATCACCAATCCGTTGTAATGCTGCAACAGTTATCGGACCCGGGCCTGCTACAGGATTGAATATGACAAGCACGCTTCTAAGCGCTGCAGGAGGTTCCCTGACTCCTTATTGCAGATATCTTGATGTTTTACCGGGACAGACTTATTATTTGTTTATCGACAACTGGGTAAGCAGTACCAGCTCTACAACCGCTCCGTTTTCTTTGACATGGGGAGGAACTGCCACACTGGCTTCACCATTTACAGATCCGGCTATTCAGACCCAGCCATTTATTCCTCCGGGCATTCCTGCAGCGAATCCTGCAGACCCACGGGAAGTGGTAATATGCTCTGTTACAGCTTTATTTGATTTTTCTACATTATCCTCCGGAATTCTTAATGGAAATCAAAACTTTGGAGTAAGTTATCATCTGAGTCAGAATGATGCCTTAACGGGGAATAACCCTATTACAGCTCCTATTACAGTCAATACAACAACGGTCTATTATTACAGTATCAATTATACCGATCCGGCTAATGCATCTAATCCGCTCAACAAATGTAAGCAGGTTGGAACATTTAAATTTAAAAATGGTTCCATCACAGCTACAAACGCAACGTTGACCCAGTGTAACAATAATAATGCAGGGACAGCTTTATTTGATTTAACCACGGCAAATGTTATTGCAAACCCTAATGTTACTAAGAAATATTATCCTACAATGGCGGATCTCAATGCCGGAACCAACGAGATTACCAACCCAATGGCATTTGTGTCTGCAGAAGGGATTATTTACGTAAAAGTAATATCGGAATTTGGCTGTACTGCAGTGGCACAGATTACGTTGAAATTTTATCCCGTTGTAGTCGTGAATGAAACAACTTTGAGATCGTGCTTCATCGAATCCAGCCCAGCCACCGCTTCTTTCAATCTTGTCAATGCTTCAGTAACCGGGCAGACCAATCCGACAAAAAAATATTATCCTTCATTGACAGATGCTGTTAATCAGACCAATGAAATCCTGAATCCTAATAATTACATTGCACCCAATGGTTTTGTGTACATAAGGGTTTCTAATGCTCAGGGTTGTTATAATGTGGCTAAAGTTACTTTGATCGTTATTCCGCCTGTCTATTCTGATAAACTTAAAGATGTGACTATTTGTGCAGAAGACCAGACTACGCTGGATGCAGGACCCGGATTTAAAAGTTATGAGTGGAGTACAGGAGCTACTACACAAACCATTAAGGCAGGAATAGGAGTATATTGGGTAAAACTTAAAACAGGAGAATGTGTGACAACACAAACGGTAAAAGTGCTTCCTTCCGAGCAGCCGGTTGTTTCCGGGATTGATATTTCGAACAACACAATCACAGTATCCGTAATAGGTGGAACTCCTGCTTATAAATATTCAATTGATAATATCATCTGGCAGGATTCCAATGTTTTCAGTAACCTTTCCAGAGGAGATCATAAAGTATATGTAAAAGATGCTTATGACTGTGATCCGATAGAAATTGGAATTGTTGTCCCTAATTTGATCAACGTGATAACTCCTAATGCAGATGGAATCAATGATATGATTGATTATTCAGCCCTGGCCGGGAAACAAAATCTGATCATGAATGTTTTTGACCGTTATGGAAATAAAATCTTCCAGGCAGACCGATCCAACGGCTACAAATGGGATGGAACCCAAGGTGGAAGAAGAGTACCTACAGGTACATACTGGTATTCTATCACATGGAATGAAAATGATAAAAAGAATACGGCCATTAAATATACAGGCTGGGTTCTGGTGAAAAACAGAGAATAATAATAAAACAGATAGAAAAAACCACTTCAATTGAGGTGGTTTTTAGTTTTAAAAGTTATTAAATTAGGAAATAAAATAGAAAGAATGAAAGACCTGTTTGTAAAACGCTTTGAGTATTATAAATCGCTTGGTGATAAAACCTTTGAACAGTTAACAGATGAGCAGATGTTCTGGCAGTATAATGAAGAAAGTAATTCTATTGCTGTGATTGTGAAACATCTTGCAGGAAATATGCTTTCACGATGGACTAATTTCCTTACCGAAGATGGTGAGAAATCCTGGCGTAACCGTGACGAAGAATTTGTCAATACTTTTACTACTAAACAACAGGTTCTTGATTTTTGGGAACAGGGTTGGGAATGCTTTTTTGATGCTCTTGATAAAATAAACGAGGAAAATCTCTACTCAACAACATATATCAGGGGAGAAGCACATCCGGTTATTGATGCAGTTCTTCGTCAATTGGCTCATTATCCTTACCATATTGGTCAGATTGTTTATATCGCTAAAATGATAAAGAATGAAAATTGGAATACACTTTCTATTGCCAGAAACCGGTCTCAGGAATTTAATACAGAAATGAAAACCAAATTTTCAGGTCAGGATTCGGCACCCAATTCGTCGCCCGTCTGCTTTCAAAACAGCTCCGAAGTAAGAGATGAATATAAACAATAGATTGAATCAATCTTGAGTTCTTATTAAAATTACTATCTTTGCACCCATAAAATTCAGGAGTAACAAATGTCTACTTTTCACAGAACTGCCGCGTTTCATACACTGGGCTGCAAATTAAATTTTGCAGAAACATCTACTATTGCCCGTCAATTAACAGATGCAGGTTATGAGAAGGTAAGTTTTGATGAAAAAGCCAATGTCTATGTTATCAATACCTGTTCGGTGACAGAAAATGCTGACCGTGAATGTAAACTTCACGTGAAAAGAGCAATGAAAGCCAATCCGGAAGGACTGGTGGTAATTGTTGGATGTTATGCACAGTTAAAACCTGAAGAAATTTCACAGATTGAAGGAGTTGACCTGGTTTTAGGAGCAAAAGAAAAATTCAATATTCTGAGCTACCTTGACGATTTGGAGAAATCTGAAAGTGAAGGTGTAGTTCACTCATGTGAAATTGAAGAAACCGATTTCTTTATCGGAAGTTATTCTATAGGAGACAGAACCAGAGCTTTTCTGAAAGTACAGGATGGCTGTGATTACAAATGTACTTACTGTACCATTCCATTAGCCAGAGGAATTTCACGTTCTGATACGATCGAAAATGTTCTCAGAAACGCCACGGAAATCGCGGCAAAAGACATCAAAGAAATTGTTCTTACAGGAGTAAATATTGGTGATTACGGTAAAGGGGAATTTGGAAATAAAAAACACGAACATACCTTTCTTGATCTTATTTCAGAGCTGGATAAAGTAGAAGGAATAGAAAGAATACGTATATCTTCCATCGAACCTAATCTTTTGAAAGATGAAAGTATTGAACTTGTTTCTAAAAGCAAAAGCTTTGTTCCGCATTTTCACATCCCGTTACAATCCGGAAGCGATGATCTCTTGAAAAAGATGAAACGTCGTTACCTGACCAAACTGTATAACGACAGAGTAAACAAGATCCGCGAGGTAATGCCTGATGCAGCTATCGGAGTAGATGTTATTGTAGGATTCCCGGGAGAAACAGAAGAAAGATTTATGGAAACCTATAATTTCCTTAATGAACTTCCTATCACTTACCTTCACGTATTTACCTATTCTGAAAGAGAAAATACGGAAGCTGCTGCTATGGACGGAGTAGTTCCCGTAGCGGAAAGAAAAAAACGTAATAAAATGCTGAGAATTCTTTCTGAAAAGAAGAAAATGGCATTTTATCAGACCCAATTGGGAAAAACGCTGCCTGTTCTTTGGGAGCACGAAAATAAAGACGGGAAAATGTTCGGCTTCACAGAAAACTATGTGAGAGTCCAGAAAGACTATGATCCTGCATCCGTAAATCAAATTGAATTTCTAAATTTAGAAAAAATCCTGTCAGATGGCACGGTTTCTGTGCAATCTTCTTACCAAAATTTTTTAGCAAAAGCGTAGGCTCTTTGCTAAAATTCTACTAAATTTATTTTTAAACTTTTAAATACTACATTCATGAGAGATAAGTTTTTATCTTGGGGAATTGTATTAGTAGCTGCTACATGGATTATAGCAATACTGATCAGAGCGCATTATTGGATACCTACGCTGTTATCCGCAATTTATGCATTGGGTGTTTACAATGCTTACCAATCGAAACATGCTATTTTGAGGAACTTTCCTGTATTGGGATACTTCAGGTATTTTTTCGAAAGTATTTCACCCGAAATGCAGCAATACTTTATTGAAAGGGAAACAGATGGGAAGCCATTTCCAAGAAACCAGCGTTCTGCAGTATACAGACGTGCAAAAAATTTAAGCGATACGGTAGCTTTTGGTACGCAGCTGGAAGTAAATCACAGAAAGTATGAAGGGATCAAGCATTCTATTTATGCAAAATCACCATCAGAAGAACTTCCGAGAGTATGGGTTGGAGGAGAACAATGTACACAGCCTTATCATGCTTCTTTATTTAACATCTCAGCAATGAGTTTCGGGGCCTTGAGTGACAGAGCACAGATTTCACTGAATAGAGGCGCAAAAAAAGGAAACTTCTATCATAATACAGGGGAAGGAGGGATTTCACCTTATCACCTGGAAGGAGGAGATCTTTGCTGGCAGATCGGAACAGGGTATTTCGGATGTCGAGACGGCGAGGGAAAATTCAATCCTGAATTATTTACAAAATATTCCACTCTTCCTAATGTGAAAATGATTGAAATCAAATTATCACAGGGAGCAAAACCAGGACATGGGGGAGTGCTTCCGGGAGTAAAAAATACACCGGAAATTGCAGCGATTCGTCATGTCACACCGGGAATGACTGTTATTTCACCACCCTCACACAGCGCTTTTTCTGATGCAGCCGGATTGTTGAGGTTTGTACAGCAATTAAGAGACCTTTCCGGAGGAAAGCCGGTTGGTTTTAAACTTTGTATCGGTGATACCAAAGAATTTGAAGATATCTGTGTACAGATGAATGTTCTGAAAATTTATCCTGACTTTATTACTATAGACGGAGCAGAAGGAGGAACAGGAGCTGCACCACCGGAGTTTTCAGATGGAGTAGGGATGCCATTGGAGCCTGCTCTGATATTTGTGAACAGAACCCTTAATAATTATAACCTGAGAAGCAAATTAAGAGTGATTGCCAGCGGTAAAGTTCTTACCAGTCTTGATATTCTGAGAGCCATTGCTATGGGAGCAGATATGTGTAACAATGCCAGAGGGTTTATGTTCTCTTTAGGATGCATCCAGGCCTTGAGATGTAACTCCAACAATTGCCCTACAGGAGTTGCTACACAGGATAAAATGCTTATTAAAGGATTGGATGTAACAGATAAGGCAGAAAGAGTATATCACTTCCACAAAAATACACTCCATACCTGTAATGAATTAATTGCTGCTGCAGGAAGAAGCTCTTATGAAGAAGTAGATGCCACCATGTTTATGAGAGGCGATGAGTTTGATCACCTTGCAGACCTTTATTTCCCTGATATCTTAGGAAATGTAAAACAGAAAGCAAGACCGTAATTACAGTTTACATCATAAAAAAACACCGTTTGAATAACGGTGTTTTTTTATATAATTATTTTTTATTTTATTGCTGTTGTTCCTGTGTTTGTTTGTCATCACTTGGTCTGTCCTCTCGTCCATAAATCTGAAAGTTGAATACAAAAGATTTATTTCTGTAAGAGGTATTTAAATATGGATAATGGGGGTTTCTTGCAAAAGCAGCTCTGGAAGGAACAATGATTACTCCTTGTAAGTTATAAGGAGTCTCATTTTTCAGATTATTAAATGCTTTAAATTTCTGTAAAGCTTCTCTGAACCCAGGGATTTGATAATATTTTGCTTTTTTTGCAGCATCAGTAGTACCAGCTTCCAGTATTGATCTTTTTACATAATAATATGTAGGATCAATAACAGGAACACCTGTTCCGTCAATAGTATTTAAGAAAGCAGCTTTTGATGTAAATGAAGTGTTTCCGTCAGAATTAACTGCCAGGTAAGAGTATGCTCTTCCCATGATTTTAATAATATCAGTATCTCCGATGGTTTTTGCAGAATCAGCAGGTGTAGGCTGAGCTCCGCTTCTGACAATGTAAATGGTTCCTGAAGGTAGTGTTATGGGACTCAGTTCAGAAAGCTTCTTTTCAGTATCATCCGCAGTATCTGTAGAACTGAAAGCTTTTATATTACCCTGTGCATCCAGATAATTCTCATCCATGAATTTCTTAATGGCCTGATCATCATACGTATTTTGCGTAGCAACATCTTCCGGCTCTACATAGGTTGATACATCATCATCTTTCTTACAAGCAGAAAAACACAAAGATCCTGCAAGGATATATAAAAATATTTTTTTCATTTCAAAAAACTTTAATTACTTTACAAATAATATAACGGCAAAAGTATAAAAAAATATGAGAATAGATAAATTTTTATGGAGCATTCGTTTTTATAAGACGAGAAGTATTGCAGCAGAGGAGATTAAAAAGAACAGAGTTTCTATAGGAACGTCTGCCGTAAAGTCGTCTAAAGAGGTAAAAGAAGGAGATACGATCAAAATCCGTAAGAATCAGATTGATTATAAAATAAAGGTAATTCAGATTCCTAAAAGCAGAATTGGAGCCAAGCTGGTGCCTCTTCACATTCAGGACGTCACAGATAAAGAGCAATACGAATTGCTGAAACTTCGTAAAATGTCACAGGACTATTACAGAAACAAAGGAGAGGGAAGACCTACCAAAAAAGACAGAAGAGAAATGGATGAATATGTAGGCAATGATATCGACTCCGATTTTACAGACTGGGATGATTTCTTTGGTGAGACCGGAGGTGAAGGTGAGGATGAAGATTAGTATAAAAATAAAAAAGCTCTAGAGATAGAGCTTTTCTATTATTTCGTTAACGATGTCTTCCGGTTCTCTGGAATCTGTCCCGACAGTGAATTGTGCTTTGCTGTAAAACTGATTTCTTTCAAATAAATGTTTGGCAATAAATTCCGGCAGGTCTTCATCTGATATATTGGCAATCAGCGGCCTTTTTTCTTTCTGTTTTGAAAGTCTTTCCACCAGTGTTCCCACTCCGGTTCTTAAAAAAACGCTCTTGGAGTTGTGATTAATGATCTCCATGTTATTATAATATACCGGGGTTCCTCCGCCCAGACTTAAAACTACATTTTCTTCAGAAGCCAATATCTCTTCAAGTGCCTCCCTTTCCAGTTTTCTAAAGTAAATCTCTCCCTTTTTCTCGAAAATTTCAGGGATGGTTAATTTATTTCTTCTGGAAATCTCTTTATCGAGGTCAATTAATTTAAAATCGATTTTTTCGCTTAATATTTTGGAAATGTGCGATTTGCCACTTCCCATGTATCCGATCAATGAAATTACCATGAATTTTTTTTAAACAAATTTGCGAAAAAGTTTTGAGATAAAGAAAAAAGTCATATCTTTGCACCACTTAAAACAAGGGACATTACTTAAATGAAAACTTGTTGCACAAGTGGCCGACTCGGTAGCTCAGCTGGTAGAGCAATACACTTTTAATGTATGGGTCCTGGGTTCGAATCCCAGCCGGGTCACTAGCAATAATAATTACTTAATTTGTGATTTTATTGCCTGCGTGGTGGAATTGGTAGACACGCCATCTTGAGGGGGTGGTTTCCTAAGGATGTGCTGGTTCGAGTCCAGTCGCAGGCACTGCAAAGAAAATTTTATAATTAATATTGAAATTTATTTCATTTTAATTGTGGCCGACTCGGTAGCTCAGCTGGTAGAGCAATACACTTTTAATGTATGGGTCCTGGGTTCGAATCCCAGCCGGGTCACAAGTTTACTGAAAAGTAAATTTTTTTCATATTAATATTTTGTGATTTGGTGTTTCAAAGGCTTCCTTCAGGAGGCCTTTGATTTTTGTATGAATCAAGGTTGTGAATGGTGTTAGCCTTACTTTATTCAATAAAAAAATCCCCAACTAAGTCAGGGATCTGATATTTAAATCCGGAAAGATTAATCCAGATGCATATTGTCAATTAATCTTACACCATCTACTACCACTACAATAAATGCTCTGAAGCTTCTGTCTTTATAGAAAAAATCAGTCTCCTGTAATGTTTTTTCATCAGCAATCAGGAAATATTCCAGTTTCATTCCCTGCTGGTCATCAAAAATATCAGCTACTCTTTCCTTGATTTCCGGAATCGTAACAGTTCTGAACCAGTCGTTTACTTTTTTTAAAGTCTCATAAATTACTTTAGAAGCTTCTCTCCGGTCTTCATGAAGCCTTTGATTTCTTGAGCTTAGCGCCAGTCCGTTTTCTGCCCTGTAAATAGGAACTCCGGTTATTTTAACTGGAAGATGCTTTTTCTCTACCATTTTTTTAATAATAGCAAGCTGCTGGAAATCTTTTTCACCAAAATAAGCATTATCAGGCTTTACCTGTCTGAAAAGTTCTTCTACAACAGTTCCTACACCATCAAAATGGCCCGGTCTTGATTTTCCTTCCATCTCATTTTCCAGTCCGTCAAAATCATATCGCTGGCTTTCTGCTTTCTCAGGGTAAATATCTGCTACCTCCGGAATATACACTGCATCTACAAGACCAGAATTCTGAAGAATAAGTATATCTCTGTTGACGTCTCTTGGATATTTTTCAAGATCTTCAGGATTGTTAAATTGAGTTGGATTTACAAAAATCGAAGAAATAACAAGATCATTTTCCTTTCTTGCCTCTTCATACAGAGAAAGATGGCCTTTGTGCAGGGCACCCATGGTAGGGGCAAAGCCAATTCTTTTTCCCATTTCTTTCTGTCTTTCAATGAAATCCTGAAGGACTTTTCTGTTTTTTAGAACTTCCATAGTTTATTTTAATACTATTTCAAAAATACTAAAAATATCGCATAATAATATGTGGTTTTAATAATTTGAAAAGGGAATTTTCGTAAAAAAATGTTAATTAAAATAATGTTGGATGTTTTTTTGTAATTTTGCACATTAAAGCATTTTTACAAAAATTAGATAGAAAGTTTATGCCGAATCAAAAAATACTGTACATTACTACAGAGATGTATCCATATCAGGAAGATACAAATATGGCTGCAGTGGTAAACAAAATGGCACTTAAGATGCACCAAGAAGGCAATGATGTAAGAGTTTTTATGCCAAGATTTGGACAAATAAGTGAGAGAAAATTCCAGCTTCATGAAGTAATCCGTCTTTCAGGGATGAATATTATTATCAATGATCTGGACCAGCCTCTGATCATTAAAGTAGCGTCTCTTCCGGGGGAAAGACTTCAGGTTTACTTTATTGACAATGAAGAATACTTCAAAAGAAAACAATATTATTTCGACGATGAAGGAAACCCTTTTGAAGACAATGACGAAAGAGCTATTTTCTTTGCAAGAGGAGTTATTGAAACCATTAAGAAACTAAACTGGGTGCCGGATGTTATCCATTTAAATGGATGGATGTCTTCTTTTGTTCCAATTTATCTTAAAACGTACTACGAATCAGATACGTATTTCAAAGACGCGAAAATCATACTTTCTCTTTACAACGAGAAAGATGCCGACCTGGATAAAAAGATTGACGAAAAACTGCAGTTTGATAATATTTCAGGATTAAAAGCGTTAGATAACCCAACGATTAAAAGTTTTGTTATCGAAAGTATGAACTATGTAGATGCCGTTGTGAAAGGTGACGAGTTTCTGGATGAAGACCTGGATAAGGCTTTCAATGAAACTGCTACCCAAAAATCAGAGTATCTGGACATAGATTCAATAAATCAACTTTATTAAAAAACACATTTTTAATGACTCATAATCTTAAAAGGACCTTCGCCATACTTTTGATGGCGTTTTTCGGAAGTACATTCCTTCATAACTGTGAACCGGACCCGGATTCTCTTGGCGAGCAGTTGTTTAATGATGATGCAGCACAAGGTAATGAAATTGCATATCCCGTTATCGCATACAATTATAGTAACAACGATTCAATCAGAAGTGATGCTGCCAGATTGATCAGTGCGGTAAGCGAATCTGGTGCGGCTTCCTATGTAGGTGTTCTTGGAGCATTTACTGAAAGCCAGTTTGGAATGCAGAAAGCTTCTTATGTTACTCAGCTGAGAATGCCGGTGGATAATTATGACTTTAACGGAGCCAATCCAAAAGTAGATTCTGTAGTTCTTGTAGTGAGACCACCTGCTAATACTGCTGCGAATACCTACTTCTTTGAAGGCGATTCATTAAAAACAAAAACACTTGAGAAAACTGATTTCCCGGTAGATGGAGTTGCTACAGCAGTTTCCATTGAAAAGAAAACGTATCCTGTTCGTAAATACGGTAAAACAACAGGTTCAAAATCGATGAAAATCAATGTACATGAAGTAACCACGTTCATCGATGCAAATGATGACAGTTTCAAACGTTCCAATAAAACAATAAGTACTGGTGAACTGTTAGGATCAGGAGTATTTGACGGTACTATAAGTTCTACATCTATCACTAAAAAATCTGACAACTCAGTTGTATTTACCGGAAACTTAGGATTCAGAATGAAGCTGAGTAATACGGATTTTTTCCAGACTCATATTCTTGATAAAAAAGGTAAGCCTGAACTTCAGGATGCTTCCAACTTCATCAGATATTTTAAAGGAATAAAAATTTCTGTGGATGAAACGGATAAATATCTTTACCAGTTCTCTCCTAATGATTTGCAGCTTATCATGTATTATAAATATGATAAAACAGAGAACGGAACAACAACAAGGCCACAGACAACCCTTAATTTCAACTTAGGAGGTTCTAATGCTCACCTCGGTCTGTATGAATATAGCAGATCCGGATCATCTTTTGCGGCTGCATTAGCTGCAAGTAACCCTGCTGAAGGAGATGAAAGACTTTTTGTTCAGGGAATGGGAGGACCTTCTGTGGTAGTTAAGATTAAAGATGAGACGATTGCAAAGCTTAAGGATATTTTTGTTAAAGATAAAGCAGGTATTGTAAGTGCTAAAATCAGAATCTATCTTGATGCTGCAACGTGGAAAAATACAGGTTCTACTGAAGACCGCAGATTTTCACTTTTAACCAATACATTAGATGCTGGTGGTAAAATTGATTACAAAAAACTGGCGTTTACTTCAGATCTTACCAACGGGCTTGGATTATATTATTTTAAAGATAAACCTGAGCCAGGTTATTATGATTTTGTTGTAACAAAAACAGTTAAGGATCTTGTAGAAGGTAAGAAAGAAACAGTAGATGGAACTGAACAGCTGGTTGTTAATAAACCTTTAATAATCAGTGCAGGAACATTTGCTGCCAATGCTACAGGAACCCTTTTAGGAGTTCGTAATACAACAAGAGCATTTGATATGAACAGAATTATTCTTACAGGAGTAGATAAAACCAATACGAATCCGAAGAGAATCCAGTTATTGGTGACTTACGGAACGAAAAAATAGAACAACAAACAACACTATACAAAATAAAATATGTGCGGAATAGTAGGATATACAGGATTTCAAGACGCTTATGAAATTGTAATTAATGGTCTTAGAAGATTGGAATATAGAGGGTATGACAGTGCCGGAATTGTTTTAGAAGGTTCAGATAACAAGCTGGAAGTAGAAAAAACAAAAGGCAAAGTGGAGGATTTGGTGAATATTTCCAAAGAGCTAAAAGGAAAGTCTAAAATTGGAATGGGACACACCCGTTGGGCAACCCATGGAGTTCCAAGTGACAGAAACTCCCATCCGCACTTGTCAAACAACGGGAAAATCGCAATTGTACACAATGGTATTATTGAAAACTATGATACCATTAAAACAATGCTTACTGAAAAAGGATTCACTTTCAAATCAGAGACAGATACTGAAGTATTGGTAAACCTTATCCAGTATTTTATGGATCTTAATCCTGAAATTGATTTCCCTACAGCAGTGAGATATGCATTGAATGAAGTATATGGAGCATATGCCATTACTGTACTTCATGAAGATTATCCGGGGGTATTGGTCGTAGGAAGATTAGGTTCTCCTCTTGCAATCGGAATCGGTGATAAAGAATATTTTATCGCTTCTGATGCTTCTCCATTCGTAGAATTTACAAAAGAAGCTATTTATCTTGAAGAAGGACATATGGCAACGATCTCTCTTGAAAACGGAGTAGATATCAGAACCATCAATGAAAACTCTAAAATTGAGCCTGAAATTCAGGAGCTTAAATTAAGCCTTGAACAGATTGAAAAAGGAGGATACGAGCATTTCATGCTTAAAGAAATTTTCGAGCAGCCTAAATCTGTACACGATACAATGAGAGGTAGACTTCTTGTAGATGAAGGAGTTATTAAAATGGCAGGAATCTGGGATCATGTTGAGAAATTCAAAAATGCCAACAGGATTATTATCATTGCCTGTGGTACTTCATGGCATGCAGGTCTTATCGGAGAATATCTGATTGAAGAATATGCAAGAATCCCTGTTGAAGTAGAATATGCATCAGAGTTCAGATACAGAAACCCGATCATTACAGATAAAGATGTGGTAATTGCTATTTCTCAGTCCGGAGAAACTGCTGATACAATGGCTGCCTTAAAATTAGCAAAAGAAAAAGGTGCATTTATATATGGTATATGTAATGTTGTAGATTCTTCAATTGCAAGAATTACAGATGCTGGTTCTTATACCCATGCTGGTCCGGAAATCGGGGTTGCTTCTACCAAAGCATTTACAGCACAGCTTACCATTCTTACTTTAATTGCCTTTAAATTAGGAAAACACAACGGAAACCTGGGAAATGCAGAATTTATGAGCTTAATTGCTGAGCTTGATGCTATTCCTAAGAAAATTGAAGATGTGCTCAATACCACTCACGAGCTTACGCAGAATATTGCAAAAGATTTTGTGAAAGCTACCAATTTCCTTTACCTGGGAAGAGGATACAATTATCCTGCAGCCCTGGAAGGAGCATTAAAATTAAAAGAAATTTCTTATATCCATGCAGAAGGATACCCGGCTGCAGAAATGAAGCACGGTCCGATTGCCCTGATCGACGAAAACATGCCGATTGTAATTATAGCGCCTAGAAAAGGCCACTATGATAAAATTGTGAGTAACGTTCAGGAAATTAAAGCGAGAAAAGGTAAAATTATCGCTGTAGTAAATAAAGGAGACCGTCAGGTGAGCGAAATGGCAGATTATGTTATCGAAATCCCTGAAACTTCAGAATGTTTCTCTCCAATCGTTGCTTCCGTACCTCTTCAACTGCTTGCTTATTATATTGCAGTATATAGAGGAGCCAACGTAGATCAACCGAGAAACCTTGCAAAATCTGTTACCGTGGAATAAAAAGTTGTTGTAAATAAAATAAATTTAGATTTCTTCCGTTATTTCAAAAAAAATCTTAAAAGTTTCTTAAAAAAATTATATATTTACGGCTTAATTATAAAAATTAACATGAAAAGGATATTTCTTTTATTATTGTCTGCGTCGGTAGCATCGGTATCTTGTTCAGGTGGTGGCAGCTCTTCTGTAGGGAAGCCAGGAACAAAAGGAGAATTGATACCAAGAGAAAAAACTAAATCATTTGTTGCGGAAAGACCATACGGAATGGTTGCAATTCCTGCAGGTTCGTTTGTTGCTGGTTTAGCAGACCAGGATCCGACAAATACGCCTGAAAAAGCATCATTGAAGACAGTTACTGTTTCTTCTTTCTTCATGGATGAAGCAGAAACTACCAATGCGGAGTACAGAGTATTTATCAATTATGTAAGAGACTCTATCGCAAGAACTTTACTAGCTGAAGCTGCCGGAGAAGGTGGTGATGAAGGCGGACGTAAAGGAGCAAGCATAGGAGATTACGCATACCTTGCTAAAAAAGAAGAAAATTTAACACCTTATCAAGAATATATGGAAGGCCAGGGAGGCCGTGAAGATGGAAGCTATGATGCCAGCAAAAGATTAGATTGGAAAATCCCTTTACACTGGAGCACATCAAAATATCCGGATGTAGAATACGCAGAAGTTTTAGAATCTATGTATCTGCCTTCTTCTTCAAGAATTGGAAACGAAAGAATTTTAGATGTTAGTAAGCTGAAATATACTTACCGTTGGGGAGATATGGACGCTGCTGTTGCAGATAACGAAAGAGGAGCTAACTACCTGAAAAGTGAAAGTATCGCAATCTATCCTGATACTACAGTTTGGGTAAAAGATTTCCACTTTGCTTACAATGAGCCATTGTTTGAACAGTATTTCTGGCATAAGGCTTATAAAGACTATCCTGTTGTCGGGGTTACCTGGGATCAGGCAAGGGCTTATTGTAACTTCAGATCTAAATTGAAATCAGATTACAACGAAAGTTTAAAAAGAAAAAAACAAAAACCATTAGTATTCCGTCTTCCAACAGAAACTGAATGGGAATATGCTGCCAGAGGTGGTATGCAAAATGCTACTTACCCTTGGGGTGGTCCATATTTAATGGATGACAGAGGTTGCTACCTTGCGAACTTCAAGCCTAAGAGAGGTAACTACATGGAAGACGAGAAAAAAGGTACTTATACATATACAGCTCCAGTTAAGAAATTTAAGAAAAATGGGTTTGGGTTATTTGATATGGCTGGAAACGTTTCTGAATGGACATTATCTTCTTTTAACAACTCTTCAGCTGGATTCACTTCTACATTAAATCCTTCTACTAAGGATAAAAAGGATACGAAGAAATCCGTAAGAGGTGGATCTTGGAAAGATATAGGATATGCACTGATGACAGGTGCCAGAGATTGGGAAAGAAAAGATTCCGCAAGAAGCTATATCGGATTCAGAACTGTACAGGACATTCCTGAAGCAGCCGTTAAACCAAGAAGAGTTAACAGATAACGAATCAGACAATTATTTTTCAATAACAATTTTATTTAACATTAAAAAAACTAACTCAATATGTTTAAGACTAAAGATGCTTGGATGAATTTCTTTTATTCATTCGGTGCTGCAATTGTAATTCTTGGAGCTTGGCTTAAAATTACTCACATTACCTTAGGACCTATTAACGGTAACATGGCTCTTACTGTAGGACTTATTACTGAGGCTATTATCTTTATCATCTTTGCATTTGACCCTCCAAAAACTGAAGAGTCTTATGCCTGGGAAAATGTTTATCCTGAGTTATTAGATAAACATGCGAATCCAAATCCTTTACATTCTAATGTAACAACTAAAAATACAAGCGCTCAATTTGCTGAATTGGAAAATTCTCTTTCCAGCAAATTGGATAAAATGCTTGAAGATGCCAGATTAGACGTTCAATTATTTGAAAGATTAAGAACAGGAATTGATAAATTCTCAAACTCTGTTGATCAGATCAATCAGACTGTTGACGTATCTGCTTCTACTCATAAATATAACGACCAGTTGAATAAAGCAGCTCAGCATATGGAAAGTATGAATGCACTTTATGCAATGCAGCTTGAAAGCGGTAAGAGACAATCTGAATTTGCTAACAAGTATGTTGCTGATATGCAGAAATCTGCAGAGCAGTCTGAAAAATTCAACCAAGAGCTACAAGGTTTAACATCTAATCTTAATAACTTAAATAGAGTTTATGGTGGTATGCTAACTGCTATGAAGTCTTAATTCCTAACCATTTCTAAATTAACTACTTAATCAAAAAAACAAAGAAAAGAGAATGGCACAAGGAAAACAGACCCCTCGTCAGAAGATGATCAACCTGATGTATTTGGTGTTCATCGCGATGATGGCCCTAAATATTGATGCAGAAATCATCAGATCATACTATGACTCTACCAGAGCATTGAATGAAACCAGAACTTTAACAGAAAGAAAGAACGAGAAGATCTTTGAAAGAACGTTGGAAGCTAAAGCTCAGCAAGTTCCTGATACCTACGCACAGCCTTGGGCTCAGTACAAAGTACTGAAAACCAAAATTGATGCATTGGTGAAATCTGCTCAGGATGTTAAAGATTTGTTGAAAAAACAATCTGAGTTTCACGATAAAGATCCCCAAACAGGAAAAGATATTGATGTAAGTGAAAACTTTGCTGCACTTAACAATAATGAAGCGACTACTGAATATTTCTTTAAGGAAGGAGATGAAAATACTCCATCAAAGAATGCACTGGATCTGAAAGCTAAAATTGATGATGTAAGAAACTACATCAACGCTACTTTCGGAAGCAATGCCCAGTTACAGGATTTAGTAGCCAGAGCCAATAAGTCTCTTATTGCGGAGTATCCTAAAGGAACATCTCCCAATGAGAAGACCTGGTTCCAGAATAAATTTTACCATCAGCCGCTAATCGCTGCAATATCTAATTTGGAAATTATCCAAAATGATGCCAGAAATGTTCAGTCTGATGCATTGGCACTTTTACTTCAGGAAAAAGTAGATGCGAATATCAAATTCTCAAGCTATGAGCCTATTGTTTCAGGTCCGGTAGATATCCAGGCAGGAAAACAGGCTGAAGTAAAAGTAATGTTGGGAACTTATTCTAACAGTAACAAGATCAGCATCTCTGGAGTAAGCAGAGTAGAAAACGGTAAAGGTGTTATGCAAATTTCAGGTTCTGGAATTGGTGAACATAAATTAGGTGGTACGATTACATTAACAGATGCTTCAGGGAAACCTCAGTCTTTCCCTTGGACACATACTTATAATGTAATTGCAGGACCAAGAGAAGTAAAACTTGAAAAAGGATTATTGCTTTCTGCCGATAAAATGAACGTTATGTATAGAGGACTTGAGAACCCTGTTTCAGGATCAATCTTAGGTGCTGACAATTCTAAACTTTCATTATCTGCAGCAGGAGCTACTGTGAAGAGTACAGGTCAGGGTAAATGGAATGTTACTCCTACAACAGGAAATGTAGTGAAGTTGACATTATCAGGAACAGATCCATATGGTAAAACAGTTTCTCAGGTATTTGAATACAGAATTAAGAATATCCCTAGACCACAAGGTCAGATCAGAGGTAAAGCTGTAAACTTTATGCCGGTAGGTTCTATTCCTAACCAGATTGTTTCTGCTACTTTACCAGACTTTGACTTCCCTGTTTCATTCACTGTTAACAGCTTTATTATTAAGCTTCCAGGAAAAGCAGGTACTCTGATTCAAGGTAGCTCACTATCAGGAGCAGAAGGTATGCTTAGAAACCTTAGACCTGGTGATGTAGTTCAGATTTATGATATTCAGGCTACGGCTACAGGATTGGGTAACCAGAGACTTAAGGAAATTTCACCTGTAATTATTAATGTTCAATAAGGTTAATTTGTAAAATCATATTATGAAAAAATATATTAGCACCCTTTTAGTTTTAGTTTCGGGATTCGCTTTTTCCCAGACTATTCTGAATGCTGCTTCTCCTGAGGAATTCAGACAAATGAGAGCTGAATCAATGAGAAAAGCAGGGGATACTGTTATCAGCAATAAAGTAAAGCCTCTTGAATATGGTTTCGTTGATGACAAGGATATTTACAAAAGTATGTTTGTTTGGGAAATCATTGATATGAATGATAAGATCAACCAGCCGTTTTATTATGACAATCCGGATGGTCTTCTTTCTAGCTCTACAAGATCATTATATCAATTATTACTTGATGGGGCCCTTAAAGGTGACATCAAAGAAGTTTATGATGACGAAAACTTCGTTACCAGACTTTCACCGGAAGCCATTCAGAAAAGATTGGAAAGTGTAAGACTTGACGAAGAAGCTATCGATATCCTTAACTCTGGAAGAACACTTACAGAAGACGAGAAGAAAAGATTAACAGATATCATCAGAACAACTACTGATAAAGTAAAAGTTCTTAAAGTGATGGGTATGTGGTTTATCGATAAAAGAGATGGTCAGATGAAATACAGACCGCTTGGTATCGCAGCTATGGGTCCGGATCCGACATCTGTTGGAAGAATTGGTCCTGATGGTCAGCCTTTAGCTGGTGCTGATGAACTGATCGATTTGTTCTGGATTTACTATCCAAGTGCTCGTGATATTTTAGCAAACAACTATGTTTTCAATAGAAAAAATTCTTCTGCTGACTTATCTTTCGATGATGTTATCAATGCAAGAAGATTCTCTTCTATTATCTACAAATCTTCAAGCGGTTTAGGAGATGGTACTATTAAAGACTATATTCCTAGAAACGCTGAAGAGCAGCTGGAAGAAAGCGACAGAATCAAAGCACAGATTCTTGACATGGAAAATGATATGTGGAATTACTAGATTTCACTTGATATTTATAGAAAACCTGAGTATTTTTACTCAGGTTTTTTTATGATGAAATCGCCCTTTGTTTATTACCGATCAATAATCAGTGGCATAGGCGATTACATATGACCTTTAAACAAATGAAATTTCTCATATGAAAAATGTAGATTATATTATTGTAGGAGACGGATATGCAGGACTTTTTCTGGCTCACCAGTTAATTAAAAATAATAAATCCTTTGTCATCTTTACGGAAGGAAGAAAAAGTGCTTCCCAGGTTTCAGCAGGTATTATCAATCCTGTGGTCCTGAAGAAGTTTACCACATTCTGGAAAGCGCAGGAACAAATAGATTTTCTAAAAGACAGTCTTAAAGAAATAGAATCATATACCGGGGAAAATTATCTGATCAATGCTCCTATTCACAGAATTTTTCATGATGAGAATGAACAGAACTTATGGTTAAAAAAATCAGCAAATGAAGAATTGTCGAATTTTCTTGATCAGAATTTTGATCGTTTAGAGGTGGTAAAAAACGACTTTCTTACCGGAAAGGTGAATCAATCTGCAAGATTAAATGTTAATGGATTTTTTAATGGTTTATTCAATTATTTTGAAAAAAATGATCAATTGATAAAGGAAAAATTCGATTATTCAAAATTAAATCCATCAGAATCCACTTATAAAGATTATACCTTCAAAAATATTATTTTCTGTGAAGGAATGGGTGTGAAAGACAATCCCTATTTTTCAGAGATCACTGTGAATCCCAACAAAGGCCACCACATCAGGGTGAAACTTTCCCAGCCAATTCCTGAAAACATAACCATTAAGAAGAAACATTTCTTATTTCCAACCGGAAACGGACTGTATTTTTATGGTGGAACTTATGACAGAGAGCAGCTTCACCATCACATTGATGAATCAGCAGTTGACCAATTGATGAAGGGACTTTCAGAATTTTATCCTTATGATTTTGAAGTGGAAGAAGTACATTTTGGATTCCGCCCCACAGTAAAAGATAGAAGACCCATCATTGGAAGACATGAAACATTCGGTAATCTGTACGTTTTTAATGGGCTAGGTGCCCGTGGTATCCTTAACGGTTGCTATTTTGCAAGAGATTTATTCCATTTTATTGAACAGGATATTCCATTACATGAAGAAGTTTCATTGAAAAGATTTCAATAGTGTATCTTAGTATCAATTTCCAAACTGAAGATCTATGGATGAAAATATATTAGGTATCGTTGCCGGAGTTCTCACTTCCATTTCAATGATTCCACAGCTTGTCAAAGTAATCAGAGAAAAAAATGTGGAAGATATTTCCTTACTCATGCTGCTGGTTCTTATTTCAGGGCTTTCTTTGTGGGTATGGTATGGCTTTGCAAAAGATGAACTTCCCATAATTTTGTCAAACGCATTTGCTGTTCTGGTCAATGTCAGCCTTCTGGTATGCTATATTATCTACAATAAAAGAAAATAAAAAAAATACGCCTCATCATGATGAAGCGTATTTTTTTTATGTAAGTGAAATTTAATTATTGAAGAACAAATTTAGCTAAAGGAGCCATTCTTGCTTTGTTTAAAGTAAGGGTATTTCCGTTTACAGAGTAATTATCTGCTGCCAGGATTGCTTTCGTAAATTGATTTTCAATATCAAGATCTTCACAAGCCATCATGGTAGACATTCCCTGATTGAACTTAATTCTCATTACTTCTGGTTTGATCTCAAATGTTCCTCCCAAGCCATTACATCCGGCATGCCCCTGATATCTCATTCCATCCATTTCAAGTTTGAAATAAGGATTGTTTTTAGGATTTTTCAGTTCAATCGGTTTCCCGTTAAGCTCTGTCAGTTTCCACGTTTTTCCTGTAATATCAGTCGTCGCTTTTTGAGCATTTTGTGTTTTACACGAAACAACTAAAAATGTTGCGATAATAAGTGCCGAAAAATAATAATATAAACTTTTCATAATGTTTATTTTTTTAATTAGAATTGCTAATCCCTATGCTAATACGATGCCATTTTTGCAGGACCAGACTCTTTTTTTGCCTGTTTAAGATGAAACAGAACCATATCTACATTCTTTTTCAGGAAAGTGATATTGCCTTTAATATCAGAATATTGATACTCTTCATTAGAGGCTGTATATTCAGGTAAGGCATCACTTTTTTTAAGGTCAAAAGTTTTACCGTTTAAATGTATTGTTGCTGTATTTTTGGTATTGTTGATGGTCACTTCTATTTTTTCTCCATAACTGTCAACATACACATTTTTTGAAATGTCATCTGTATTTTCTGGGGCAGCAGCGGTAATGGTTTCAGCTTCTTTTCCGGGATGCTTACACGCTGTTAGGGAAATAAGGGTCAATCCGAAAAGGATTGGTACTAATAAATTTTTCATAGTGATAAGTGATTTTAAAGTGTTTCATGAATTATGATATTAATGCTATATAAATTTACAAATATTTTTAATAAATATGTGTTAATTTTTCATAAACTAACAGAAAATTAAAATATTAGCTCATTTAACTCACAGTTTTTTGAAACAGAATTCACGAAACAGAAGGTAATAATTATTGTGGAAAATTTAGGATAAACCTTGTTAATTCAGGATTTTTAAAAGGACTTGTTTCGAGGAGGATAGTGTAGTTTTTCTTCATTTTTCATTTGTTGTGTTAATTTTTGGCAAAAATAATTCAAAAAGAAGAGAAGAACAATAAGTTAATGTTAATAATCTGAAATTATGACAAAGTTTAGGTTGGAAAAGAGATGGGCTATAATAGAATACGGGGATACCCGAAAATGTTCAAAAAAGCAACAGCATTAAAATTAAAATTTCCTTAAATCATAAAAAGTGGCTTAATATTTGAAATTTTAAATGAGCACAGATGAAAGATTAGAATTGCTTGAATTATGCTTAAATAAAGGAAATGTTAAATACTTTTCAGTGTTTTATTTTCAGGTATTTTAAAGGAGAGTTAAATTTTGTTAATCTGCTATGATAGTATCATAATCTGGGTGTACATTTGCAACTTCAAAATGAGAAACTTTATAGTATACTTTTTAACCGGTCTTTTTCTGCTCTTTGTAGTGGAAAGCAGACTCAACGTTAAAACGCTTCGAAATGACTATTCCGGTCATGTTTCTCATCATATGCCAAAAAGAGCCAACCGCCTGAATCAGACTTTTGAAAAACTCTCTATTCAGCAAATGGCAGATAATGTAGACAATTCCACTTTAGAACTTACCGAAAATGATTTCCAGCTGTCCGATGTATGGCAGGCTATTGTCGTTTTTGCCGGAGTTTTCAGTCTTGTTTATATTTTTGGATTAAAAAGTTGTAAGCGGTCAAAACCGGATATTCATGGTTTTGTTCTTGGCTTATCCACCAAAAGATTCATTCTTATCCGTTCCATTAGAATTTAAGAATTTCCCGTTTTATTGATTTTCTGCCTGATTCCGGGTAGAAATACTTTGCGCTGTGTATGCCGGTAATCATCACACCGTACCCTTTTATTACCGTTTTTATTTCTATCAAAACATTAACGATTTATATAAACTCTAGAATTATGATAAAGAGAGTTGTTTCGGGAATTGCGCTGAGTGTCCTTCTGCTGGCAGTTGGCTGCAATAAGAAAAAAGAAGAAAAAGAAGAAGTTACCGTATATCCGGTGACATCCCCTGTGGTAATGGATACCGTAATCAATAAAGAATACGTAGCCCAGATTCAATCTGTAAAAAACATTGAAGTGAGAGCTCAGGAAAAAGGTTTCCTGGAAAAAATCTTTGTAGATGAAGGACAGTACGTACAGGCCGGACAAACATTGTTCCGGATCATGCCTAAATTGTATCAGGCAGAATTATTAAAAGCAAAAGCAGAAGTGGAGCAGGCTTCCATTGAGCTGAAAAATGCAAGTACACTTGCAGGAAACAACATCGTTTCTAAAAATGAAAGAGCAATGGCAAAAGCCAAGCTGGATGCTGCCAACGCAGAAATGAAACTGGCTCAGATCCATCTTTCCTTTACTGACATCAAAGCACCGTTTTCCGGTATTATCAACAGAATTCCTCTGAAGTTGGGAAGTCTTGTAGATGAAGGCGATCTGTTGACTTCGTTGTCAGACAATACAAGTATCTACACCTATTTCAATGTCTCCGAACCTGAATATCTGAGCTATCAGACTCATGCTGCAGACCGTGGCAGCAATCAGGTTTCTCTGATTACGGCAAACGGAGAAATGTATACACAAAAAGGAGAAATTCAGACCATTGAAGGAGAATTTGATAATGAAACAGGAAATATTGCTTTCCGTGCCAAATTCCCTAATCCTGATAAACTTCTGAGAAACGGAGAAACCGGAAAAGTACAGATGTCAATGCCGGTTCATAATGCATTGATCATTCCACAGAAAGCAACCTATGAAATTCAGGATCAGAAATATGTATTTGTGATTGATAAAAATGGAGTAGCTAAATCCAGAAATATCAAAGTAGCCTATGAACTTCCGGATTTGTATGTGGTAGGCTCAGGAATTTCAAAAGGCGATCAGATTCTTCTGGAAGGCGTTCAGAAAGTAAAGGATGATCAGAAAGTGAAAACAAAATTCCAGGATCCTAAGAAAGTTCTTCAATCACTGAAACTAAAAGCAGAGTAGTGGTCTCTAAAACGAAACAGTATGTTTAAGAAATTCATTCGCAGACCAGTTCTGTCCATAGTAATCTCATTGATTATTGTATTTATGGGAATATTGTCATTGGTAAAACTTCCGGTGACACAGTTTCCATCCATCTCTCCGCCTAAAGTAAATATCACCGCAGAATATCCGGGAGCTAACAACGAATTGTTGATTAAATCCGTAGTAATCCCCTTAGAAAGAGGATTAAATGGAGTTCCCGGTATGAAATATATGACCTCAGATGCCGGAAATGACGGGGAAGCTTCTATTCAGATTGTATTTGATCTGGGTACGGATCCCAATGTAGCTGCAGTAAACGTTCAGAACCGTGTATCTTCAGTGGTCAATAAACTTCCGCCTCTGGTAGTACGTGAAGGAGTAAAGATCACGCGTGAAGAACCCAACATGTTGATGTATATTAACCTGTACAGTGATGATCCTAAAGCTGACCAGAAATTCCTTTTCAACTATGCAGATATCAATGTAATGTCCGAATTGAGAAGGGTAAGCGGTGTAGGTTTTGCCGATATCCTGGGAACCCGTGAATATGCCATGCGTATCTGGCTTAAACCGGATAGATTAACAGCTTATAATATTTCGGCAGATGAAGTAATGGAATCTCTGAATGAGCAGAGTTTGGAAGCTTCTCCCGGAAAAACAGGGGAAAGCTCCGGAAAACGTTCACAGTCTTTCGAATATGTATTAAAATATCCCGGACGTTTTAATAACGAAAAAGATTATGGAAACATTATTTTAAAAGCCAAACCGAACGGAGAATCTGTAAGGCTGAAAGATGTTGCCGATATTGAGTTTGGAAGTTCCATGTATGATATTTATTCTACACTGAACGGAAAACCTTCCGCAGCGATCACCGTAAAACAATCCTACGGATCCAATGCAAGTGACGTTATCAAAAATGTAAAAGCACTGATGAAGGATCTTGAAAAAAATAACTTCCCTAAGGGAATGCATTACGATATCAGTTATGACGTTTCAAGATTCCTGGATGCATCCATGGAAAAAGTTATTCATACTTTATTTGAGGCTTTCGTTTTGGTTGCCATCGTGGTATTCTTATTCCTTGGAGACTGGCGATCAACATTGATTCCGGCATTAGCTGTTCCGGTTTCATTGGTGGGAACATTTGCTGTCATGTCTGCTTTCGGAATTACCCTGAACATGATTTCCCTCTTTGCCCTGGTAATGGCCATCGGGGTTGTGGTAGATGACGCGATTGTAGTTATTGAAGCTGTTCACGCCAAGATGGAAGAAAAACATCTTTCCCCATTGAAGGCTACCGAAGAAGCAATGCATGAGATCAGTGGAGCAATTATCGCAATTACACTTGTAATGGCATCGGTATTCATTCCGATTGCATTTATGTCCGGACCGGTTGGGGTATTTTACCGCCAGTTCTCCATTACAATGGCTTCATCCATTATTTTATCAGGGGTAGTGGCACTTACTTTGACACCGGCTTTATGTGCTTTGATTTTAAGAAATAATCATGGAAAAGCGAAGAAGAAAACTCCGGTTACTATTTTCCTTGATAAATTCAATAACCTGTTTACAAAAGGAGCCGGAAGATATGAGAAGCTACTGAATAAAACAGTGACAAAAAAGACAATAACCTTACCATTGTTATTGGCATTTTGTGCCTGCACATTCTTCCTGAGCAATTCTTTACCTTCAGGATTTATTCCGGCCGAGGATCAGGGGATGATCTATGCTATTATTCAGACGCCTCCGGGTTCTACATTGGAAAGAACCAATCAGATTGCCAGAGAGCTTTTGAGGGAATCTGAAGATATTGATGGAGTACAATCCGTTTCTTCTCTTGCAGGATATGAGATTTTGACTGAAGGTACCGGATCCAATTCAGGAACCTGTCTGATCAACCTTAAAAGCTGGGAAGAACGTAAAGAATCAGCTGCAGAAATTATTGAAAAGCTTGAGGAAAAAGCCAAGAATATTCCGGGAGCCAATATAGAATTCTTCCAGCCGCCTTCCGTTCCGGGATATGGAGCTGCAGGAGGTTTCGAGCTTCGTCTGCTGGATAAAGCAGGAAGTGGAGATTATCATAAAATGGAGCAGGTAAGTAATGACTTTGTGAAGGAGCTTAAAAAGCGTCCGGAGCTTGGTTCGGCATTTACATTCTATTCTGCGAGTTTCCCGCAATATATGCTTAGGATAGATAATGATCTTGCGGAGCAAAAAGGAGTAACCATTGAAAAAGCAATGGATAACCTGTCTACATTGATCGGTTCCAACTATGAAACGAGTTTCATCCGCTTTGACAGGCCGTATAAGGTCATTGTTCAGGCTGGCCCTCAATATCGTGCACTTCCAACCGACCTGTTGAAGCTGTATGTTAAAAATGATAAAGACCAGATGGTTCCTTACTCAGATTTTATGAGGCTTGAAAAAGTATACGGACTATCGGAGATTACAAGACACAATATGTACAACTCTGCAGAAGTAAGCGGAACGCCTGCTCCCGGATACAGTAGTGGCCAGGCGATCAAAGCGATTCAGGAAGTTGCAGATAAAACACTTCCAAGAGGTTTTGGTATCGACTGGGCGGGGATCTCTAAAGACGAAGTAAGCCGTGGTAATGAAGCCATATTTATCTTCCTGGTTTGTTTAGGATTTGTCTACCTGATTCTTTCCGCACAGTATGAAAGTTTCATCCTTCCGCTTCCTGTTATTTTATCTCTGCCTACAGGTATTTTTGGAGCCTTTTTATGCTTAAAGCTTTTAGGACTTGAGAATAACATTTATGCACAGGTGGCAATGGTCATGCTGATCGGACTTTTGGGTAAAAATGCAGTGTTGATCGTTGAATTTGCCGTACAGAAGAAAGCCGAAGAAGGAATCCCTGTGGCAAAAGCAGCTATTGAAGGAGCTGCCATCCGTTTCCGTCCGATTTTGATGACCTCATTTGCTTTCATTGCCGGTTTAATTCCATTGGTGATTGCAACGGGGCCGGGAGCAATTGGTAACAGAACCATTGGTACAGCGGCAGCAGGAGGAATGCTAATCGGAACTATTTTCGGATTGATGATTATCCCCGGATTGTATTATATCTTCGGAACCATTGCTGATAAGTCACGATTGGCGAGATATGAAGAAGAAAATCCTTTAACAGAACAAACTGAACCTTATGAACATGATGGAAAATTCGAAGACTAAAAATATAATCACAGCCATTGCCTTATCGCTTGTACTCGTAAGCTGTAAGGCGCCGATGGCGACTGTCATAAAAGACGAGGTAAAAGAAAATATTCCTCAGAACTTTAATCAGGAAGAGCAGCAGGATGCTAACAATAATAGCGGAACAACACCGTGGAGACAGTTTTTTACGGATCCAAACCTGGTAACCCTTATTGAAACTGCTTTAAAAAATAATCAGGAGCTGTTGATCACTCTTCAGGAGATTGAGATTGCTAAAAGTGGTGTTTTAGCTAAAAAAGGAAGATTGAGTCCAACTGTTTCTGCAGGAGTAGGAGCCGGTCTGAAAAAATCCGGTCGCTATACCAGCGAAGGAGCCGGAGATGCTACCACAGAAATAGAGCCGGGTAAGGAAATGCCGGATCCGCTTGGAAATTTTGAAGCGGGCTTAAATGCGAGCTGGGAGATTGACATCTGGAAAAAGCTCAGAACGGAAAAAGAATCTGCCGTAGCCCATTATCTTTCTACAGTAGAAGGGAAAAACTTTGTTTTATCTAATCTTATTGAAGAAGTTGCAGATAATTATTATGAATTGCTGGCACTTGATAACCAGTTGGATATTATACAACAGTATATCAAGCTTCAGCAAAGAGCATTGGAAATTTCCAAAATCCAGAAAGAAGCCGCTGCTGCAACGGAACTGGCTGTGAAAAAATTTGAAGCAGAACTGGCGAAATCCAAAGCTGCAGAATATACCATCCGCCAGCAGATTACTGAAAAAGAAAATGAAATCAATGCTTTGCTGGGAAGATATCCACAACCAATTGTTAGAACGAAGGAAAACTTTATGTCTACCATTCCTCCGAGAGTCTATACCGGAATTCCATCTCAGTTATTAGCCAACCGTCCTGATATCAAACAGGCCGAGCTGGAATTGAAAGCTTCAAAACTGGATGTAGAAGCAGCAAGAAAAGAATTTTATCCTTCTCTGGAAATTTCGGCAACATTAGGCCTGGAGGCTTTCAAACCTTCGTACCTTGTTAAAATGCCGGAATCAATAGCTTACAATCTTGTAGGTGAACTGGCAGGGCCATTAATTAACAAAAGTGCGATAAAGGCTAATTTTCAGACAGCAGATGCCAAACAGGTTCAGGCGTTGTACGAATACGATAAAACTATTCTGAATGCCTATCTGGATGTTGCCAATCTGATGTCAAAGGTTAAAAATATAGATCAGTATTATCAACTGAAATCTCAGGAAACGAAAGCCCTGGATCAGTCTATAGATATTGCCAATCAGCTATTTCGTAATTCCAGAGCAGATTATCTTGAAGTTCTTTTAAACCAAAGAGATGCTTTGGATGCTAAAATGGAACTTATTGAGGCAAAACAGAAACAGCTCAGCACAGTAGTTGACATCTATAAAAGTTTAGGTGGAGGCTGGAAATAAAACATCATAATTCTATCAATAAACAGTTAATGTTTTTTGGAAGGGTCAATTCTTTTGAGTTGGCCCTTTTTTATTTTTATGCGACATGCTTTGAAGTTGTGGCCGCGCCAGTTGGAGGATCATGTTAAATGAAACAGGTCATCTCAGAATATTTTAATTTCCTAACTTTGTAATATTCAATAAAAATCAAAACAAAACGATGTCAATCACCAACGAAGATCAGATGCTTGGAATGCAAAAAGTAAGTGAAGCTGTTGCCTATACGCTGAAGAAGATGATGGATTACGCCGAACCCGGTATGACTACCAAAGATCTGGACGAATATGGAGCCAAAATACTGGAGGGTTTCGGGGCAAAATCAGCACCTTATCTGACGTATGGATTTCCAGGCTGGACATGTATCAGTGTGGACAATGAATTCTGCCATGGGATTCCAACAGATCAAAGGATTTTGAAAGAAGGCGATCTGATCAATATTGATGTTTCTGCAGAATTAGATGGATATTGGGCAGACAACGGTGGTTACTTCGTGATTGGAGAAGATATTCACGGACATCAGAAACTGGTGGAGGCCTCCAAAGATATTTTAAGAAAAGCTATCGACAATATCAAAGGTGGTGTGAAAATAGCAGATATAGGGCATTTAATGGAAACAGAGGCGAAGAAAAGAGATTTTAAAGTTATTAAAAATCTTGCAGGCCATGGAGTAGGGAGAAGCTTACACGAACAGCCTGACGAATTGCTGAACTACAAAAACCGCTATGATTCCAGACGTTTTAAGAAAAACTCTGTCGTGGCGATTGAAACATTCATCTCCACCGATTCCAATATTGCTGTAGAATTAAAAGACGGATGGACTATGGTAGGCAATAAAGGCGGTTACATGGCCCAGCACGAGCATACCATCATAATCACTGATGGAAAACCTATCATTTTAACCAAAATGAACGAAATCCTGAATTAAAAGAAACCGCAACGGTGTGAAAAACGATTGCCTTAATATATATCAGTAATAAAAAACTTTGCGCCCTTGCGTTAAAGAAAAATACAAAGTACTAGAAAGCCTCAAAGCTTCATCAATCAACTTGCTGATTGCAGCTTTGCTTATATTCAGTTTTAGGAATAGAAAACTTTGCGTTTTTACTATAAAGCACTCCGTTATCTATACTTCGAAGAATCTGCTGTAAATATTCCATTGATGAAAAAGCCAGGCTTTAAATTGTTGGGCATAAAATACTTTGTTATATTTATAGAATAAAATCACCTCACAAACTATTCACTATGAAAAAATTTCTTTTAATCCTTTTGGGAATCATAGTCATTCTGGCTGCTGTAGTATTAATTAAAACCTATACTTATCCGTTTAAGAAAAATAATATCGGAGCAGGTGAAGGCTGGAAACCGGTAAAAAATGATTCTGCAGTCATGAGACTTTCAGGAGGAATAAAAGTGGCTACTGTTTCTACAGGGAGTTTGGGTGAATTCGACTATGCACCGTTTGAACAGTTCAAAACCTATTTAAAAACCTCTTATCCTTTGGTCTATCAGAACACAGAAAATGTTGAGGTCAACCAGTATGGACTGGTGTTCAGGCTTAAAGGAAGCAATCCTGCTCTGGAACCCATTTTATTCCTTTCCCATATGGATGTTGTTCCGCCGGGAGATGCCGATGTTAAAAATAACGAAGAAAACATATTCCGTCCGGATGATAAACCATTAGAGCCTGTTTCAAAAGTTGCCGAAGACTGGGATTTTGCTCCTTTTTCAGGAGCGGTAGCCAATGGAAGAATCTACGGAAGAGGAGCGATAGATATGAAAGGAATGCTTTTCTCGTTGATGGAATCCATGAATTCTATGATTAAAAACAAACAGATTCCACAGCGTGATATTTATCTGGCTTTCGGTTTTGATGAAGAAGTGGGCGGGCAAAAAGGAGCGATTCAGATTGCCGGTTATTTTAAGAAAAGAGGATTAAAATTCGATGCTGTTTATGACGAAGGAGGTTTGATTATGCGAAAAGGAAATGTAGCAGGAATTGATACAGATGTTGCCGTGGTAGGATGTGCAGAAAAAGGTTTTCTTTCTGCAAAGATAAAAGTTAAAGGACTGGGCGGGCATTCCTCAATGCCACCAATGGAAAGTGCTATCGGGAAAGCAGCTGTTATCATGCAGCGTCTGGAAGATGATCAGATGAAGCCTGTTATTACCCCTTTAATCAAAGAATTTTTTAATAATATTGGAGGTGAAATGCCTTTTGCCACAAGAATGGCACTGGCGAATCAATGGCTTTTAAAACCGGTACTGATTTCCCAGCTTACCAAAAACAATACAACCAATGCTTTGGTGAGAACCACAACAGCTTTAACGATGATGAAAGGAAGTGATGGTACCAATGTACTTTCTCCCGAAGTGGAATTTGTTGTTAATTTCAGATTACTTCCCGGAAACTCGGTGAAAGATGTAAAAGATCATATTGCTAAAGCGACTGAAGGCTTTGATGTAGAAGTAGAAGAAATTGACAATACAAGAGAAGCTTCTGCTATTTCTCCAACCAATACAAGAGCTTTTAAAATGATAGAAGCCGGAGTGAAAGAAATTCATCCCGGAGCCATTGTTACGCCTTATCTTACTATGGCTGGAACCGATGCCGGTAAATATGAAATTGTAAGCAAAAATGTCTACAGGTTCATGCCGATCAAGATCAACAGTGCCGAGCAGCAGAGTATTCACAGCACCAATGAATACCTTAGCATTGAAAACTATCTGAAAATGATTCACTACTTTGAGTACATTATGAAGAATTATGACAGGTAATGTCAATAGTAAATGGTCAATTCGCTGTACTTGTGAATTTTAATAAGCTCACATATTATTAAACGCAGTGTTCGCAAAGCTTCTGTGAGGTTTAATTTTTTTTCGATCGCAGAGGCGTTTCACTCAGCAATGTTAAGGCGTATATCCTGGCTGAACGAAGTGCCTTTGTGAGCCAGTAAAATCTGCATATTGATAAACCTTGCGAACCTTAGCGTTAATAATGATTGACGATTGACTTTGCGAAGCAAAAATTGACCATTGACAAAAATTTTTTTACAAAAAAATATATTGCGTCAAGTTTTGTCGCATTACACATATAGCTTTGTCATATCAAAATTACAGAGCTATGGAATTGCCATTTTACTTAAACTTTAACGACTTTGAAAGTAATTATTACGATAACCTTGAGAAATGGTTTGAAGAATATCATAATACCAGCGAAACAGATTATCTGGAAGCGCTTGCTGAGCTTTACAGGCCCTATGTGTATTATAACTTTGCAGATGATATGCTAAAGCCGGATGCTTCCATTGAAGTGAAAGACTGCTTTTTTCCTTATCATGAAAAAATAGGAATCTCTTTCTGTATTGATTGTGAAAATGAAACTTCTCCATCCAATGGAATGAACCAGGTATTTGAATTTAAAAATATTTCCATGATGGAGTATGCCCAGCATATTCTGGATAAGATCAATAAATTTTGTTCAAAAAATGCTCATGCTCTGGATGGCAGTAAAAATATTCAGGATTATATTAATAACTATACTATTGTTACCTCCATGGAGGGAGTAGGGTATTGTATCAGCTACAACCGTCATCAGAAAGCCATTCCTTTTTTAAAGGCATACCTTCCATACTATGGTCAGACGGTAAACATGGCGCTATACAGAGATTTCCTTTGTTCTGTTGTTCAGATTGCAGAATTTATAGATCAGAAATTAAAAACAGTACACGCTTTTAAACAGACTATCTATGCACGCTCAAGAGCGGAAGCTAAATTCAATGTGCAGCTGAGCCGTCAGTTTCTGACTTTGTGCAACTAAAATTTTACACCAAACATTCATACTTAATTATATTGCGGAAAACTTATGTTTTTCAACCAAAAATCCCGGTCAGTAATGATCGGGATTTTGTATTAATAGCTTATTTAGTATTATCTGTTTTTATTATACGGAATATTCCATACCAGATCGGCCGCCAGATAATGGACACCTCCATGATGAATACTTCTGCTGCCTCTGATCAGATCATCCATATATCCTATATCTACGGTAAAAGGGGAATTGGGAATCGTAAATATATAATAAGCTGCAATACGCATTTCACGATATCCAAACGAACTCCATTCAGAATCCGGCTCATTGAGATGGCTTATAGAAAACAGGGCTTCTGCGCTCAAGGCCAGTTTCTGATTATTTTTGGGAGATATATTATAGGTGAGCTGACTCTTGATCCGTGTTCTCAACTGAAAATCCTCTTCGACTTGATGAAAGTCTGCATCGAAAAACTTCCTGAATTCCTGACGGACGGTACTTTTAAGTTTCCATTTCCTGCCGAAATCAAAAGTATAGGCATATCTTCCGTAAATTCTGAATTCCTGTTCTGTATTTTCCTTAGCATAAGGAGCCGTGTTTTCATATTGTGGCTGACGTCTGTAACTTAATGCATAACTATACTGCTGGTGTGGAGCAAAAGAATGATAAACTTCATGATTTAAAACAATGATCGCTTGCTTCGAAAATAAGTTATGATTTTCCGGACTGCTTTTTCTTCCGATGGCGACATAGCTCAAAGCCTGCTTTTTTCCCAGGGAATCAAGTTGCCGCTTCACCCCGAAGGCTCCCCAGAACGCATTGTTGGCATCTCCTAATCCAGGTGGACTGATCTGCGCTTTGATCGATGTTCCTATACATCCCACTAAAAATAATGCTGCAAAAAATTTCTTCATGCTCAATAATTTGGATACCTGTTTTAGGGGTAATTTTAAATAACTGCGAAACCATATGACTGATGAGAATACTGTTGATACGCAGAGAGAATCTTTCGTGATAGCAAAATTAGAGGCTTTGTTCATAGAGTGTTTATTCAAAATCTTGTAATACTGTTTAAAAACAAGACAAAGTAAAGACCTGATTTAGGATAGAATTAGGAATAAGACTTCTAATGGAAAAACTGGATGTTTCAATAATATTTTAATTGTGGATAAAATGTGAGTAACTTGTTAGTAGTTTGTGGGAAAGTACTGTGGTATTTATTGGTTTACTATATAATTGTTTGATTTTGTATGGTATATAAAGTAAATTGCCACAATATAAATACTGTGGCAAATTGGTTTATGGACTGGTTTATTTACTGTTAATTCTGTCTTACTCCGCACATAGCATCCCATGTTGTCCAGAAATGGGCATTAATAGCTCCGATAGGCGGATTGGTACTGTCTGCAACAATTCCTACCATAGAAGCACAGTTGGAATTACAGCCTATTTCATTATGACTTCCAGCCTGAGGAGGAATCTGGCGCCATGTACCTGTTGAACCGCTTAATAATTCTACTCTGATTTCAAAGATCCCGGAAAGATTGGGAGTCTGAATCTGTTTGGTAGGATTTTCACTTGAGATGAAGTCGCTCCAGTCTCCCTGTGAAAAAGTTACACGCCATGTAGAAATCATTTTAGAGGTATCGTTTTGTGGGGAAAGATACACCCAGAATTGAGCTCCGTTTCCAAGTACTAACTGACCTGAAGAATTTGCATTTACACTTGTTGATGTCATTTTGGTTTGGTTTTTAGTTTGTTAGATTGTATTTCAAAGTAACGAAGAACAAGGCACTTGCAGTAGCGTATAAATGACCAATTATTAAACTGAGTATAAATACTTATAGGAATGCATGTAAAATAATCCGGAAATCTTGATCATAAAAAAAGCCTGTGCTATTCTTAGCACAGGCTTTGGTTTCTTGCAGAAAGGAAGGGATTCGAACCCTCGATACAGTTACCCGTATACTACCTTTCCAGGGTAGCTCCTTCAACCACTCGGACACCTTTCTTTTTGAGATTGCAAAAATAGTGTATTTTCTGGAATATCCAAATTATTCTTACAAATTAATCTGTAATTTCTCCACAAAGGCTTCTGGTGAAATTATCAGCAAAGCTTCCGGAGTAGTTAGGGTTATCTATTAAGTGCATGGCTTTGGTAATCGCTGTTTCCGCTGTCATGTCTCTTCCGCTGATCGCTCCGATTCTGGAGAAAATATTACTGTTTTCATACTTTCCGAATGAGATGCCTCCTGAAATACACTGACTTACCACTACGATTTCAGTTCCGTTATCCCGGATTTCCTGAAGCGTTTCCTGCGTTTTTGCACTGCTGAAAATGGTTCCCGAACCAAAAACCTGAAGAATAAGAACCTTCATTTTAGGAATTTCCCTGAAGTGACTCAGATGCATTCCCGGAAAAATTCTCCAGAATAAAATATCTTCGGAAATATGTTCATCCACATGAAATTCTACGGTCGGATCACAACGGAACAGATTATCTTTAATAATATTCAAATGAACTCCGGACTGCCCGAGAATAGGATAATTCGGGCTTGCGTAAGCATCAAAATATTCTGCGGAATATTTCAGCGTTCTGTTTCCTCTTAATAATTTGTATTCAAAATAAATAGCAACCTCCTGAATGACTGCTTCGTCATTTTCATAAAGGCTGGCATAATAAAGGCTGGTCAGAAGGTTTTCCTTGGCGTCTGTTCTCAGGTCTCCAATCGGAAGCTGGGAGCCGGTCATGATGACAGGCTTTCTTAATCCTTTCAACATGAAACTAAGCGCAGATGCCGTATAGGACATGGTATCCGTTCCGTGAAGAATCAGGAAACCATCGTAGTCGTTATAATTTTTTTGAATATAATTGGCGATCACTCTCCATTCCTCAGGTCCCATATCTGAAGAGTCCAGCGGTTTGGCAAAAGGATGAACAAAGACTTCGCATTCCATAAGCCTCATTTCAGGCATCTTTTCGAATATATTTCCAAAATCAAAGGCGCGGAGACTTCCGGTTTCATAATCTTTTTCCATTCCGATGGTTCCACCGGTATAGATGAGCAGGACTTTTCGCTTCATGTACTAATTTTATTAAGAATTGGAGCCCGATTAGGGTTCATAGGTCAAAATTACGTTAATTTGCAAAGATTTGAAAATGAATGAAACGTTTATCATGAAATTTTATAAAAATAGGATGAGAAATGAAAAGGTTTCATAGGGGCTATTGAAAAAAATAACGAAATGCAGATGAGTGATTTATCGCAAACTTTTGAATATTTAAAACAGTTTTTAACGGAAGAAAGACTGACGAAAATTGAACATTTCTCGCAGGAAAGTTCAGACTTTGTACTTCCGGTTGTAGAAGATGTCTACCAGTTCAGAAATGCAGCTGCAATTGTACGCTCTGTGGAGGCCTGCGGTTTCCATAAAGTAGTGGCATTGCAGGAAGAATACAGCTTCGAACCCAATCTTCGCGTAACAAAAGGGGCGGATACGTGGGTTGAAGTAGAAAAGCTTCCCAGAAATATGGAATCTTTTCAGAATATTAAAGACAGAGGATATAAAATAGTGGCTGTTTCATTGGAAAAAAATGCTAAAATGCTGCCTGAATATGAAGTGACGGAACCTATTGCTTTGGTTTTCGGAACTGAAATGGAAGGGGTTTCCCAGGAGATTTTAGATTTTGCCGACGAGACACTGGCTATTCCAATGTATGGATTTACGAGAAGTTTTAACGTTTCTGTCGCAGCTTCAATCTGTATGTATGAGTTAAAGCAAAAATTGATAAAGTCTGATATTGATTATAAATTAAATGAGGAAAAGCTTCTGAGAATGAAAATCCTTTGGGCTGTCAATTCAATCAGAAGCGGACAGCAGATTTTTGAAAAATATCTGAGAGAAAATAATATTGACTGGAAATAGTAATCTGAAATAAAAATGAGAAGGTTTTGTGCCTTCTCGTTTTGTATTTATATCATATTGTAATAATTCCATGCGGCCACAAAAACTCCCGCCGTTTCCGTTCTCAGTCTTTGATTTCCTAGAGAAACTGCTCTTACTTTGTTTTCTGCCAGAAATGCAATCTCCTTTTCAGAAAAATCACCTTCAGGGCCTATTAAAAAAGTAAGATGCTTCAGCTGAGGAATATTTTTAAGATCAATTCTTTCCAGATTTTGATGACAGTGCGCTACAAAGGTATGTTCCGGATCAATATTTTTCAGAAAATCCGTCAGTTTTACAGCATCATTGATAACCGGAAAATGAAATCTCAGGCTCTGCTTGGATGCTGCAACAGCCTGTTTCCTGATTTTATCGATGTTAATGTTTTTACGCTCCGTTTTTTCAGTGATAATAATGCTTATTTCTGAAATCCCCATTTCCACCGCTTTTTCCACAAAAAATTCAATTCTGTCAATATTCTTGGTGGGTGCAATCGCAATATGAAGTTGAGGATTGAATTCCGGCAGATTTTCTTTGATCTCAGAAACTTCAATCCCCGCTTTCTTGCCTTCTATAATCAGTTTTCCGGAAGACAGGTTTCCTTTTCCGTCTGTCACGTGAATCGTTTCACCATCTCTCATGCGAAGAACTTTTACAATATGCTGCTGTTCTTCGTCGTTGATTATAACTTTATTTCTGTTGATGTCTCCGTAGAATAGTTTCATATATCCTGGTTTATAAATGCTACTCCTGTTTTGATGGTTGTATATATATCTGTATCACATTCCCGGTAAGAACACATGTATATTTCTTCTATCCATACATTATTAATGAAAATCAGATTTAAATATTCCTGTTTTCTCAAATTATTTTTGATGGATAAATAATCTCCTTCTTTTGGAGTATAGGGAAAACTAAAAAGATGTTCAGAATTAATTAATTGTAAAACTTCTTCTTTGATATCCTGAATATATCCTGTCTCAGAACTTTCTCCGTTAAACTCTGAAAAAGTTTCTGAGCCCTCATGTCTTCCTGTGATAGTTTCTAATACCCAGTAATATTTTGAGTTCTTTTTAGAATGTGTTCCCAGTACTTTTTCTTCTAAGAGTATTTTCATAAATCGTATTTTGCCGTTGCGGAAGTTCTCAGATCGGTAAATTCTCCACGTTCAAACTTCAGTTTTGCTACCATGGCAATCATGGCTGCATTATCTGTAGTATATTCGAATTTGGGAATATAAATACTCCATCCCAGTCTTTCTTTGTTGTCTTCCATTGCTTTTCTAAGTGCGGAATTGGCAGATACACCTCCTGCAATAGCGACCTGATTTACATTGAGATCTTTGGCTGCTTTTTCAAGCTTATTCATCAGAATTTCAATAATTGATTTTTGTACGGAAGCACAAAGGTCATTAAGATTTTCCTTAATGAAATCCGGGTTTTTTCTGACTTCTTTCTGAACGAAATACAACACAGAAGTTTTAATACCGCTGAAAGAATAATCGTAGTTTTCAAGCTTCGGTTTGTTGAATGTAAAAGCATCAGGATTCCCTTCCTTGGCCAGTCTGTCGATGATAGGGCCTGCGGGGTAATCGAGGTCAAAAATCTTTCCGATTTTGTCAAAAGCTTCTCCTGCTGCATCATCAATAGTTTTGCCGATGATTTCCATATCAAAATAGTCTTTTACCAATACAATCATGGTATGTCCGCCACTTACAGTAAGGCATAAAAAAGGAAAGGTAGGCGGCACAGGATTTGCATCTTCGATGAAATGGGCCAGAATGTGGGCTTGAAGGTGATTTACTTCAATCAAAGGTACATTCAGGCTCATCGCCAAAGACTTAGCAAATGATGTTCCTACAAGAAGAGATCCTAAAAGTCCCGGTCCGCGAGTAAATCCTATAGCAGAGATAGCATTTTGTTGTATATTTGCTTTAGAAAAAGATTTTTCAACAACGGGGATAATATTTTGCTGATGGGCTCGTGAAGCCAATTCAGGGACAACGCCGCCATATTCTTTGTGGATGGCCTGGTTCGCGGCAATGTTTGAAAGAATAGAATTTCCCTTGATGATAGCTGCTGAGGTGTCGTCACAGGACGATTCAATACCTAAAATTATAGAGTCGCTCATAATAATGGCAAAGTTAGAGAATAATAACGAGAATGAGAATAAAAAATCAGTAGCTGAAAACCTAGGGGATCAGGTACAGAAAACTGTTGAAAATGTAGAGGGAAAAGTACGGGAAACAGTGAAAGAAGCATCTGAGCTTGCTTCGGATGCGATACATCATCCTGTAGAAACAGCTGAAGAGTTTGGGAAACAGGCTGTAAAGGATGTTACCAGCTATACCTGGTGGGCAAAGCTTCTCTTGATTCTCTTTTGGCTGGGAATTTTCCTTGTAGGTGGAGTTCTTATTGCCATCAACCTTCCGGTTACGAAAAGATGGGCCGCTGATCAGGCGCTGAAGCTTGTTAATAATGATTTTAAATCTGATTTTTCTACAGAAAGTGTAGATGTCAATTACTTCGGTGATGTAACCATTAAAGGTTTAAAAGTAAAAGATTATAAAGGTTTTGATTTTATTACAGCCCGTGAATTTCGTGCAGACTCAGACTGGATGTCTCTGGCAGTAAATGCCATCTCAGGAAACAGCAATTCTTTGAGTTTTAACTCTCTGGCTCTTGTGAATGCCGATGTAAAAGTAATTACTTATAAAGGAGACAGTATATCCAATTTTGTAAGGTTTGTAGAACTCTTTGACAACGGTAAGAAAAGAGATCCCAAGAAACCTCCTTTTCAGCTGAATTCCAGAATTCAGATCATTGATTCTAAGGTTTCCATCGTTAATGAAAATTCTCCCGGAGATCAGGGGAAATGGCTGACAGCCACAAAGTTCAATTTAAAAGCACCCAATGTAAAAGTCAACGGACCGAATGTTTCGGCGTTGATTAATAATATGTCATTTGTAACTTCAAGGTGGGGGAAATCTCACTTTGTGGATACCTTTTCAACAGAACTGTCTCTAACGAAGCAGTTTTTGTCGTTAAAAGACCTTACCCTGAATACAGATCATACCTTACTTCAGGGAGATATCAAATTTAATCTTCACGACGGATCCTGGGCAGATTTTGCAGACAAAGTACGCTGGGACATGAATATTAAACAAGGAAGCCAGCTAAGCGGATATGATATCAGCTATTTTGTAACCAACTGGGATAATATTAAACCTTTTAATCTTTCAGGGGTAATGACTGGGCCATTGAATAAATTCCACCTGGAAAACTTTCTGATCAGAAATCCTGACGTCAATATTGCTACCAAAACGATGAAGGTTGACAATCTGCTGAAAGGAAATTTTGCTATTGAAACAAAAGATCTTTCCACAGATTTTACCTACAAGGATTTAAAAGCTATGATGCCTTCATTCATCTCCAAAAAGATGAAGAACTTTGCAGATGATTTCGGAAAACTGAAATATAACGGAACTGCAAAAGTGAATCCGGATCAGATTTATGTGGATAATGGTAACTTAATGACAGGAATCGGGCAGGCGAAAATTTCCAAACTTACCTTGACTGGCTACAGTACTGCTATGCCGAAATATTCCGGTTATCTTGATGTAAAAGATCTGAATACCTCAGTCATCACAAAGAATAAAGCAGTAGGTTTAATTTCCGGTAAATTTGATCTTAACGGACAAAGTTTTGATGTCAATACCATGCGTCTGACAACGAAATCTCAGATTGCCAGTATTGAAATTATGGATAAAACGATCAATAATCTGTATCTGGATGGTTTATTGGATCATAAAAAATATAACGGACTCATCACTGTTAATGATGAGCAGGCTAAAGCTACGGTCAAAGGATTGATCGATTTCAGTACTTCAAGGATTGCTATGGACGTTAATGCAGACGTTACTTACCTGAACATGAATTACTTTACCAACAAGCCCGGCACTCAGGTGGTAAGTGGTCAGGTTGAAGGGAAAATGGCCATGTCTTCTATCAACGATCTTACTTTAGATGTAAATGCCAATAACCTTCACTTTGCTTCAGCTACTCAAAAATATAATATTCCGAATGCCAGGTTAAAAACGTTTGTTGAAGCAGGAGGTCGTGTCATTGATGTAGATGCTACGGGAGCAGCGACAGGTAAAATTTCAGGAAAATATAACCTTGCAGATCTTGCAGGAATGGTAGAAAATGGAGTAGGGAAAATATTAGTGGGACCGCCGCCAAGAAAATTATACCGTGGACAGAATTTTGCGTTGAAGTTTGATGTCCAGCAGGGCCTTGTTAATTATTTCTTACCCGAATTGAGATTACCACAGGGAGCTCTTGTAGAAGGGGAATATGATGGGAATTCCAACAACCTGATCCTGAATCTTGATGCGGCATCTTTAAAATATATAATGACCAAGGAAGAGGAGATTACAGATGCTGACCAGGCGCTGGCATCTTCAAATCCTGATTATAAAATTAATGACCGAAAAAATCTCAGCAGAGACAGTGCAATGGTGGATAGTGTTAAAGTGAGAATTAACACAGGTGACCTGAACCAGCAATTGTATGCTAAGATCAACAGAGTCATTTATAATAAAAATGTAATTAAAGATTTTGAGCTTAAAGGGAATAATGAAAATGGAAATACACTTCATTTAGCAACCGTGTTCAAGCATGGAAGTCCTGATGATGAGCTTAACGAAAAGCTTAAGGAATACGCCATCAACGTAGATCAGTCTACTGATGCAGCAGGTGATTATGTATTCAGGTTTGAACCTACCGAGGTAAAATTCAATGAAGTTACCTGGGCTATAGATACAAGTCCTGAGCTGAATCACTCTATTACCTACAGAAAGAAAACCGGAGATTTTGATATCAGGAATCTGAGGGTATATTCCGATAAAAGTGCTTTGTTTATTAAAGAAGCCCAGTTTAAGTCTGCGAAAGACTTTTATGTAGATGCAGATATCAACGATTTTGCGGTAGAAAAGCTGCTGGAAATGCAGTCCGGAGGAAACACCATGGACATTAAAGGTCTCGCCAATGGAAGTGTTAAGATCAAAATGGATAAAAGTACCCTTCAGCCACTGGTAGATCTTAATATTGATGATATCAAGATGAATGGCAATGATATGGGAGATATCTCTATTTCTGCCACCAATGGATTCTCACTGAATGTATATGATATTGATGTGAAAGTTCACTCTGCCGGCGTACTTGGAAACAACAGCCTTAATCTGACAGGAACAGTTAATAATAATACTTCTTCCCCGATTATTGATCTTACTGCAGAAATGCGTGATTTTGACCTCGCGTTTACCCAGCAGTTTGTGCAGACGGTTTTCGGAAATCTTCGAGGAAAAGCTACAGGAGATCTTAAAATCAATGGAAAGCTTAACAATCTTGATTATAGCGGAGATATTGCATTAAAAGATTTTGGATTAAAACTATTGTTTACCGGGGTAGATTATTCATTTGATGATACTGTGATTCAGCTTTCCAGAGGACTTGCTATCCTCAACAATATTGAAGTACACGACGGAAGAACCAATTCCAAAGGGAATATCTCCGGAGCGATTCAGTTTGAAACCCTTTCTTCCATGGGGGTATCTCTCGTAATGAGAGCAGACAACCTGTTGATGCTGAATACCACGCAAAAAGATTTTGACCTGTTCTGGGGAAGAGTGTACGGACAGGGAGATCTGTACGTGGACGGACCTGTTTCAGGATTAAGTATAACCACTCCTAATATGAAGGCGCTTAACGGAAGTACCTTTACCTTTAATTCCAGCTCAACGTCCAATGTAGAAGAATTTAAAATGCTGAGGTTCCTGAAAGAAGGAAAAGATGGTCTGATTACGCTTGAAGAAAAGAAGAAAACAGGAGCCAATATGAATATTGACTTCAATCTCGCGGTAGATAAAGGAACCACCGTAAATGTACTGGTAGGAGACGATGTGGGAAATATTACGGTAAAAGGATCAGCCGATCCGTTGAGATTCCATATGAACAGACAGGGGAATATTGCGATGAGCGGTACCTATAAAGTAGATAACGGAACATTTGTCTCTAAGGCCATTCTTAATAAAACATTCCAGATCGAAAGAAACAGCAGTATAAGGTGGGATGGTGATGCGATGAAACCTATGCTGGATATTAATGCCAATTACATCAGAATGGTTTCCAATGCGGGAGAATATCTTAGTATGGGGAAACTGCAGCCTATCAGTATTCTGCTGCAGGCCCATATCACCCAGTCGTTGGTAGACCCTCAGATTGATCTTAATGTGACTGCAATGGATGTGTCCAGTCAGGTAAGAGAAACACTAGCTGCGAAAATGAGCCAGGAAGGAGAGAAGGTTCTCCAGTTCGGATCTGTATTGCTATTGAGTACCTTTAACGTATCCAATACAGGTGGATTCGATGTAAATGTAGGAAATGTAGCGGAATCCTCAGGATATAATATACTTCTGAAGCAGTTGGGATCTGTTCTTAATACGATGAGTAACGAATTTCAGATTGACCTTAATTATGTGAAAGGAGATCAGAACTCGAACTATGGAGACAGGGCTAATGCGGGAGTAAGTGTAGCCCTTTCCCCGAGAGTTAATATCAAGACTGGTTTGGGTATTCCGTTATCAAAAACGGATGGTGCACAAAACAATTATCTGTCCACGGAAGGATCTGTAGAATATGATCTGTCTAAAAAGAATGATGGCTCATTGGTGATACGTGCGTATTCCAAGCCTACAAACATCGGAATGGTGAGTACAAACGGTTCTGCTAATCAAGCTTATGGAGGAGGGGTAGTGTGGAGTAAAAGCTTCAATTCTTTGTTTAAAAAGAAGAAAAAAGACAAAAAAACTTCAGACGCAAAAGGTGAAATAAAAACAGATTCTATAAAATCGAATGGTAAATAATTAGAATATTTTAATGATTTTTATCATCTGTGTTAATTATTGTTAATATTTGATATATATTTTTTAGTTAAATTATTTTTCGTAAATTTGCAAAAAATACATAGATTTTTTAAAGAAATTGTAATTTAACTAATATGAACTATCAACTGGACGAAATAGACAAGAAGATTCTTGATTTCTTAGTAGAAAACACAAGAATGCCTTTTACTGAAATTGCAAAGCAGATGGATGTTTCTGCTGGAACAATTCACGTAAGAGTGAAAAAGATGGAAGATGCAGGTATTATTTTGGGATCATCTCTTAACATCGATTATGGTAAGCTGGATTATCACTTTACAGCTTTCATAGGTATCCTTTTGACAAAATCAAACCGTACTCAGGAAGTATTGAAAGAATTGTCAACTATTCCTAACGTAATCGAGGCTAGCGTTATTTCAGGAAAATATAATATTTTCTGTAAAGTAAGAGCTAAGAATACTGATGATGCCAAAAGAATTATTTACCAGATCGACGACATTCAGGATGTAATGAGAACTGAAAGTATGATCTCTATGGAGGAATTCTTAAGTGACAAAAACAGACTGATCAACGCAATCTCTGTGTAAGTCAAATTTTAAACGAATAATTATAAAAGAACTTATGAAATCTCTCATAAGTTCTTTATTTTTGTAGATATGGAAGAATACAGCTATTTTGACGAAGACCCAAAGAAAGGATGGGGATTTATTTTGGCGTTTGCAGCCTTGATGTTGTTTACTATTATGGGACTTGGTATCGATGTGGATGAATATCTGCAGCATGAATACCTTCAGATTCCGAGGTGGTACTTCTATGTGATTTTTTCTATTGACATACTGATGATGATAGGGCTGGTGCTGATGTTCTTCTACAAAAAGGCAGGAATCTTTATGTTTCCGGCTTTACTGGTGCTGCATTTCTTTATGCACAATTACTATCTGTCTACATTTTTGTATACGGACGTCACCAATCTTTTTCTGTTTACAGGATTCGGAATGCTTGCCATTATCCCGAAATGGAAGTTTTTTAAATAAAATTTAATCAATACGATAAAATAACAAACCGCTTTTAAATTAGATTTAAAAGCGGTTTTCAATTAACAAGGATTATGAAAAAAATTATCTGAGTACCAGGGAATTAAAAATTTCTTGTTTTAAAGGATTTTTTGACCAGTCATCCCAAGCGCCCGTATAAGGATTATAGCCACATTTCAGAGGTTTTGATATATTCAGGCCTTCTTTGTTTTTTAATGTGTTTTCAGTATATGCCCTGCAGTCTGTACAGACATAACGGAATTCACAGTCTTTGCATATTTCAATTTGATCTTTGGTGAGGTTCCAGTATTTTGTGAATTCAGGTTGATTGATAGCTTCTTCAAGAATCTTGTTATCAACGTTCCCAAAACTTTCATTCATCAGTGGACAATTTTTGATGTCACCTTTTCTATCGATACCTACCTTTTTATACAGGCAGGAATTGTGGTTCACTGCTTCTATAACTTTAGTGATATTGGTATTGAAGTATTTCAGTTCCACTTTTCCACAGGCAGATATTTTCAGATCATCTTTCAGAAAATTCAGTGAGAATCTATATTCATCTTTAACTTTGAAAGGAGCTTCCAGACAATTGTAAAAAATGAGACTGTATATTCTGACCGTATTTTTTTGAAGAGCCTTTATAAACGAGAGGTTGACTTCCTGGTGAAACGGTGAGAAAATTTCTATTCCTGATAACACTGAGGTTTTAAAAATTTCATCAATTTCTATACAATCTTTTAAGGGTAAAGGTTTTAAGCTGTAAATAACCAAATGCTTAATCCCAAGATTTTCTATTGACGGAAATATCTTCTTTATGATCCCGATATCTTCTATTTCGATAAAGAGATTGGTGATAGCGCTGGGCTCATGATGTTCAAAAGAAAGAGGAGGAAAATTTCTGTCCCAATCACTCTTTGTAATAAATCCATATTCTTTTTCCAATAGAAGATTGATGTATTGCTGAATAATTACTTTGGATTCCTGATCATAATCTTTCAGCAGGTCTTCAACAGAACTGTTTTTCAGCCCTTCTATAATTTCATACAACTCCAGCGGATACAGTTCCGATACATTTCTCTGTAGATCTGAAATGAGAATTCTGGTGGCTCCTTTGGTGATGAGGATGTTTGAGAATAAATTGAAGTATTTCATAGTAGCCGGTTCAATGATTTGATAGGTCTTTCTCTTATATAATAATTCGTCTGATATTTTTTGCACTCTAAAACATAGACGACATCATTAGGCTTTTTAAGTTTCTGATCATTGAATGGCTCTATATGTTTGAAGGTAAGTGGAAGCTTATTTTTTTCTTTAACTTTAATTTTCATAAGTAATCTGCTATTTCTTTGTCCAACGAATAGTTACAGGTATGAGACAATCCCAGAAACTGCCCAATAGTATTGACTTCTAAAAAATAAAATTTACCATCTTTTCCTTTGATAAAATCTAATGATCCGCAATTAAGATCTAATGCATGCATCAGAAGGTGTATTTTTTCTTCAATGTCAAATGTTAATTTGTAAGGAATAGTTCTATTGGGTTTTTCTAAATTATATTTTCTGAAATCTGTTTGGGTCTGTTTATCATTTTGAGAAAAAATAGCCATTGAATAGCATTTTCCATTGAGATAAAATGTTCTGATTTCAAATTCTTTATCAATCTTATCCTGAAAGAATGTAATGAAAAACTTTGCTTTCTCTCTTTTGTGTACCGTTGAGGTATACATGATACCATTTAAATCTTTATCAATGTCATCCAAAATAGGATTTCCACCAATGGTTTTTATAATAGTTTTATTCAGGGAAACCTGATCCGTATTATCTGCCAGGTAATATTCAGGAATTTCTAACCCTTTTTTTTTAGCTTCTTCCAATACCAGGAGTTTATTAATATCACTATTGCTTTCTTTGTTGATATGTTTTTTGGACTCCAGTACCGCTCTTACATAATCTTCCAGCCAATGCTGTACTTCATTCATGTGAGCATTTACAGAAGGGTTTTCATACCTTAAGCGTTTGATTTTTAATCTGCCTCTCCTGTACCACACACTTGCGATCTCATCCAGAAAAAAAGAACTTCTGCTACTCCTTAACAGTATTTTTTTGTTCTCCACTGCAATTTCAAAAATTTCATCTTCATGGATACGGATGAATTGCTTTTTCATTTCAAGAAGCCATTTTATAATTTTATTAGTGGTTCTTTCATTGTTGTTGGAAATAATAAGAATCATTTTTTGAAGTAATCTTTGGTGATTTTAGAAGAATGTTTAATACTGGGTATACCTATTTTTTTTCTTTCCTGATTGGCTTTTATTGTATCCACAATAGCATCATAACTTAGGTAAATACCATATAGGGTTCCTTCCTTGCTGATTTGCAGATTGTGGCGGTCGACCATATTAGCATAGTCTTTTGGGATGCAGTCTCCTGATTTTATATATTCCAGCATTTTTGCTTTTAAATAAGGATATTCTTTTTCATCTACCATATGACTGAACAAGGGATGCATGGGCATAAATATACCGTCATTTCCGATAAGTCCGATTTTTTGTACTGAAGGATAACCATAGTTTTCAAAGGTCCATTTCAAGAGTTGTGCATTTATTCTGTCATTTTTTTCCATGAGCTGAAAGTTTTCCCTATTTTCAGCCTGATCACGGACAAATGCCACGCTGAAAGAATCTACGAGCCGTCTATTTAAACCTTTTTTCCAGTTTGCAATTCTTTTTCTCACCTCAGTACTATCGATACCGTATTTTTGAAACAGACCGAAATAGCTTTTTTCCGAACCTTCATAGGGAGCTATTAGAGGGATAAGCTTATATAGACTTTTCTTTCCACCGAAATTCTTTTGATGTTGATCAGCCAGCTTAATATATGTCTCATATTCTTTAATACGTTCCTGATTTTTAGGGCTGTATTTTTTGAATAATTTCTTATACTGTTTTATTGCTTCTTCGGGTTGGTTAGCTATCCGGTAAAGACTGTCAATTTCATTTACTTTGTTATAATAAATGATATAATCCTTGCTTTTGCAGGAAAGAATAATGAAAAGAGTAATGAGGAGGAATATTAAAATTGAATTTCGTTTCATTAGGTGATCAGTATTTATTGTATTAACGATACTCTTATTGGTAAAAAGGGAGGAATTATTTTCCTCCCCAGACAATATATTAACACTCTTATTGATCTTAGCAGACATATAAAGTTGAATCAAGTTTATGATCAATCCATGTTTCTTTATCATAACAGTCTCCGCTATTTGTAGCAACATAATTGACAGCCGAGGATTCCATTAAACCTCCTTTGATCACCTTTAAATCATTTAACTTTTTGTTTTCCAAAGAAGAGAAGCCACTCTTCATTCCATTTAATTTTTTCATGTGTGTAATTTTTAATTGTTTTTATATAAATCATTTGTGTCAAATTAACCCTTGACTTTGGGTGAATAATTCTTCCTATTTATTATACACTGTACACTTGTATTGTCAATCTGAAGAATACATTTTGTCAACGTTGATGGGATAAAACTATAAATATTTAGATCACTTTATAGGGATAAAATGTGTAAATGATTTGTATTTTGCTTTGTGTACAAATGCAAATTTTACTCTGAATAGGAGCTGGGCTTTGGTGAAATATTTGAAATTCGAAAAAGTATAAATTACATACCGGCTATAAAAAGAAAGCTACTGACTTTAACAATAGTTTGTACGGTAATATTTTCTATTGTACAATACCGGAAAATAAGTGATGTAAGCCTGGAAATAAGATGTTGAATAACTTGTTTTTGGGTACTATTTGTATGCTTCTTGTGATTTGTTTTATATAAAATCAACTTTTTTAGCACCAAAAACCATGTAAGTATCCCCTCAGTTTTTATAGAAAACCTCTGATTTTAAAACTTTGGATATTAACAAATGAATTTTAAGTATAAAAAAGCTTTTCAATCTCAGGATGAAAAGCTTTCAGTTTAGTATAAAGTAAAATATATATTGTTACTCAGAAAACACCCCCTGGAAAAAAGATTCTAAAGCGGTATCATGATCCAGACCGAACTTCTTTTTCAGACGGTATTTGGTCATTCTTACACTTTTGGGTTCTACATTGAGGAGGTTGCCAATTTGTTTGGTGTCCATTCCCAGATAGAGGTAAGCACAGTATTTCAAATCCAGTGCTGTAAGTTTTTGTTTAGCTTTTTCATTGATATTTTTGAAGAAATCAGGATGCAGTTCCTGAATGGTGAATCTGATTTTTTCAAAATCATTGTCAACCCGATTTTCTCCTTTTACCACCTGATGAATATTAATATCCGTATCGGAAAGCTGGGTCTGAAGCTGCTGCAGAACCTCATTCTTATGCTGAATATGAAGCTGGCTCGCCAGTACCTCACTTTGAAGTTTTTGCTGCTGAAGGGTAAGTAGTTCCTGTTCTGCCCTTAATCTGGCCTGCTCTTCCTCCTGAAGTTTGACCTGCATTTCTGCTTCATGCTTTTCTGTATCAAGCTTATTTTCCCTTTCTATAGAATACCGCAGTTTAAAATGATAAGAACGGAACATAAAGAAGGCTCCAATCAATCCTATGATTCCCAGTATAATATAAAGAAGTTTTTCCTTTTTCAGACTGGCCGTTTTTTCGGTGAGAGATCTGAGTTCAGATTCTTTTTTCTGCGATTGATACTGAGCTTCCAATCTTTTTGCAGTTTCAGCCTGGCCTTCATCAAAGAGAAGATTGCTGTATTCTGTTACTTTTGTCTCATACTCATAAGCTTTCCGGTAATTTTTCTGTTTTGCATAAAGCTCTGCAAGATTTTTTACCACATTGATCATCACGTGATAATAAACCGGTTGCTGGGTAAGCAGAATCTGTTCAGCTTTCAAAAGGTATTGCTCTGATAAAGCATCATTCTGATCCCGTGAAGCAAGATTGCTTAAAATACCAAGCGCACCTGCCTGCATACTCTGATTAAGAGTGGTGTGCTGGGTAAGGGTCAGGATTTCGTGGGCATTATTCTGAATTTCCTCACGGATTTCGGGAGTCATAACCGGATAGCTCAGATAATAGTTGGTAAGATTCAGCAGTGCCATTGCATGCACATGGGCTGAGACATGACCGGGAAATTGATGGTACAGGCCAACAGCTTTCTTACACATCTCTATGACGGGTTTAAGATCTTTTAAGTTTCCGCTTTTCTCATATTGAAAGGAGTAGCAGACAGCCAGCGCTGAATAGGTAGAGCTGAGTAAATTTTTGTTTCCCGCCTTTTCAGCAAGCTCTATGGATTTTTTGGCATATCTGGTGGCATTGTCAGCATCGTTCCATTCCGTATAAATTCCATAAAGGAGATAATTGAGCTTTGCATTTAATAAGATTTCAGAAGGTTGTTTTTCAACGGTGGGAAGAACTTTCTGAACAAGCTTGATGGTACTTTCAAGTTCGCCAAGTGCATTTCTATAATAGATATTCAGATAGTTGGCATATAATTCAGCCGTTTTGTTATGACTCTTTTGAACAATTGCATTCGCAGCATCCAGAATAGGTGGAATCTTATCATATTCAGACTGATTAAGTTTGATGATTCCCTTTTGAGTAAGCGCTTTTACTTCTTCAGCATAATCATTTTCTTTTTTAGCAAGATCAATTTGCTGCTGAACATATTTCTCAGCTGTAGCATATTGATCGCTGACTCTGTAATATTCGGTGAGCTCATTGTAAATTCTGAATCTTTCTGCAGTAGAAATATGACCTTCATTCAACTGGGTCTTAAGACCATCAATAAATGTATTCTGTGCGGGATATAAAGTGCAGATAAAAAGTATACAGTATAAAAGTAAGTACTTTAATTTCATAAGGTGAAAGTACAAAAATTGTAGACACCTGTCAATTTCCTGTCTGAAAAAGTAGAACTATGTTTCGCTTTTAATTTATTGATTATTAGTTGTTTAATTGTTTTTGTAGACATTTTGTAGTCATCTGTAATCAGCATTGAAGATGTTTTGTAGTTGCTGAAAAGAAGTCTGAGATCTTTTTCTTCTGCAATTTTGGGCCAGAAAAAATCAAAGAATATTAATTAAAAATTTTACAGCTATGGACAACAAAACCTTATCAATTGTTTCTTACATTACGCTTTTCGGATGGCTGATATCCTTCTTTATCGGAAAAGAAAAGTCGAACAGCCTTTTAAAATACCATCTGAAACAATCATTGGGATTAATTCTTTTTTCTATTTTTTTATCTATCATTCTCAATATTGTATTGATGGTTACTAAAATCGGAATTCTGGGAATATTGGGTTTGATTCCTTTGGTGTTAATGATTATCGGGATTATTAATGCAGCCAACGATGTTGAAAAACCTTTACCCTTGATCGGAAAAATGTTTGAAGATAAGTTTTCTTTCATTAGATAATATCTGATGATTAACAGGGTACAAAAGACCATTTTGAAAATAATAAAATCAGACAGCCAAAAAATGGTAAAAATAGGATAGCTATAATCATGAAACTGGCTGGTCTTATAACGAATATAATGTGCTGATTTGACAGGATAAAGGTAATTTTAGCGCCCATTTTAAAAAAGAAAGGAAGTATGGATTTTGAAATTTTGAAACAGCAAATTGAAGACGCTGCAAGGAAAGCTTTTTTAGAAGTGTATGAAAAGCATGGAGCAGAAGGTATTTACAGTTTTGCTTTGTACAGTGATGAGGGAGCAATGACGGTTTGCCCTGCTGCCAATACATTGAAAGCTATGGAGAATACAGATGACGAAGATGCTCTTTATTATAAATATGAACCGGCAGAATGGACCTATGAAATGGAAGGAGCCAATAAAGAATTTGATGAGCTTTGTACCCAATTGAGGGCAGAGCTTACTAAACATGACGACGATGGTCATTGGTTTGAAGGTTTTCAGATGAAGTTGTATTCTACCTGTATTGAAGTACTGGAAAAACTTAAAAAAGAGAACTTTTTCACAAAGATCACGGGCAAAGAGATTTTCCTGATTTTCACGGTCTCAGACTATGAGTTTGAGAAGGAAAAGCTAAAAGATCTTATCGTCAGACTTAACGATAATGAATACAAAATTGAATATCTGAACTGGATGGCTGCCTGGGGCAATTAAAAATATGATGCATAAAAAAACACTTTAAATATATACATATGAAGCCGATAAAAATAATTGTCTCAGAAGCCCTCTTATACAATAATAACAGAAGAATCTCATCCAAAATATAAAGAACAATTACATTACTTATGAACAACTACCAATTTTATAAACAGGAAGGAAACCAATATATTTTTAAAAACCAGCCGGTATTTGTATCCGTGCTCTGTATTATTTTCCTGATTGTAGCAGCATTACTCTTTAATAGCGTAAGAACTTTCAGTTATGTTATTATTGCTGTAGTAGTACTTATTATGATCAATTTCTTTACCAAGAAATTTATTATTGATATGGACCGGAAAACGATTACCGGAAAACACTCCATTTTTGTTCCGGTAAAAACCTATCCCATAGAGAATTTCAGAAATTTTCATGTGGTGGCCACAAAATATATGGGTTTTATCATCACAAATGTAATGCTGTCTATGTACTTTGAAGTAGATGGAAAAGAAAAACAGCTTACCATAGGCCAGGCTCTTACTCAGAAAGGAATTCAGAAAATGGTCAATGAGACGGAAGATATAATGAACCTTAATAATCCTGAGAATGGATATCAGAGACCGCTATAGATTTGAAGAAAACGGAAGTGAAATAAGCTTTATGCCGAATTACAGTTTCCTGCGCACTCTGGTATGGTGGCTGGGACTGGGAGTGATTGCACTTCCTGTTATTGTGTATTATTTTAGGGATAAGATGTCTGGCGACCAGTTTAAAATAGCAATGGGCTTATGGAGTATTTATATGATTTATTTCCTGTTTGACCTTCTTTTCAGAATTCCTGTGAAATATATTTTTGATAAATCAGAAAAGTGTATTTACAGAAAACTGTTACTTTCCAAAAAGTTGATGAACTTTGATGAAATGACCTATTTTATTAACGATGAAAGAGGTGGATATTATTATTCCATCGGGAAGAAAAGAAATCAGTTTGTGAAAAACTACAGAATCAGCAATTACTTTTCCGGATCTAAAGCTTCTGACAGAAGAGAAGATGAATACATCAAAGAAATTTTATGTCCCGTTCTCGTGGCTGTTGGAATTCCTTTGAATCAACCGGAACAATAATAATCAGGGTAAAAACTAATACAATGAAGAATGGTGTATAACCATTCCCTTCCTCCGGAGGGTGGCAAAAATTCAAAGAATTTTTGATGGGGTGGTTGATGCATCACAAAAAACAGATTTTCACAAATCAAATCTGCCAACAAAAAACTCCGGCGGTTTCGAAGAAACCGCCGGAGTTTGCCTATATAATATCTTATTTTAAGCTAAAATTCTCTTTACAGCTTCTTTTACTGCAGCCGCATCAATTTGATACTTTTTCATCAATTCTGCTGGTGTTGCAGACTCTCCGAAAGTATCATTTACCGCTACAAATTCCTGTTTTGTAGGTCTTCTTCTTGCAAGCATACCTGCAACAGATTCTCCTAAACCTCCAAGATAGTTGTGCTCTTCAGCCGTTACAATTTTACCTGTTTTTTCTACAGATTTTAAAATGATCTCTTCATCAAGAGGCTTGATCGTGTGAATATTGATCACCTCACAGGAAATACCTTCTTTCTCAAGTTCATCAGCCGCTACAAGAGATTCCCATACAAGGTGTCCTGTTGCAACAATCGTTACATCAGTACCTTCCTGAAGCATGATTCCTTTTCCGATTTCGAAAGGCATATCTTCAGGGATGAATACAGGAACCACAGGTCTTCCGAATCTTAAATATACAGGACCTTCAAAATCTGCAATCGCCAGGGTAGCAGCTTTAGTCTGGTTGTAATCACAAGTGTTGATCACGGTCATTCCGGGAAGCATTTTCATCATACCGATATCTTCAAGAACCTGGTGAGTAGCTCCGTCTTCTCCTAAAGTAAGACCTGCGTGAGATGCACAGATTTTTACATTTTTATCAGAATAAGCAATAGACTGACGGATCTGATCATATACTCTTGAAGTAGAGAAGTTGGCGAAAGTTCCTGTAAAAGGAATTTTTCCTGTAATACTAAGACCTGCAGCAATTCCCATCATGTTCGCTTCTGCAATACCAATCTGAAAGAATCTTTCAGGAGCCTTTTCAATGAATTTCTCCATCTTCAGAGAACCGATAAGGTCTGCACAAAGTGCTACTACATTAGGATTTTTGTCCGCTAATTCTGCTAATCCTGCTCCGAATCCTGAACGAGTGTCCTTTTTTTCTGTATATGTATATTTCATTTTTTACTAAAGTTTTTGATCATTGATAAATGATGAGTGATTAATCATATTATAAAGTTCCAGAAGCATCATTTATCAATAATAATTTATCATTTATAATTAATAATCAGCCGGAGCTTCCAGGTACAATTGCTTGAATGCCGTGTCTAACTGCTCATCATTAGGAGCTTTACCATGCCACGCATGAGATCCCATCATATAATCAACTCCGTATCCCATTTCTGTATGAAGAAGGATGGCTACAGGTTTTCCTTTTCCGGTTTCTGTTTTTGCTTTCTCAAGAATTGCAATGACCGCTTCAAGATCATTACCGTTCTTTTCTTCCAAAACAGTCCATCCGAATGCTTCCAGTTTTGCATGAAGATTTCCTAAGCTTAATACATCATCGGTATCTCCGTCAATCTGGCGCCCGTTGTAATCAATAGTAGAAATGATGTTATCTACTTTTTTAGCAGAAGCATACATCAATGCCTCCCAGATCTGACCTTCCTGAAGCTCACCATCCCCGTGAAGAGAGTAAACAAGAGACTGATCACCATCTAATTTTTTACCCTGAGCTACTCCAAGTGCTACAGAAAGCCCCTGTCCAAGAGAACCCGAAGCGATTCTGATTCCCGGAAGACCTTCGTGAGTTGTTGGGTGTCCCTGTAATCTTGAATCTAATTTTCTGAAAGTGCTCAGTTCTTCAACAGGGAAGAAACCAAATCTTGCTAAAGTAGAATAGAATACCGGAGAAATATGTCCGTTTGATAGATAAAAATGATCTTCATTTTTGCCTTCCATTGTGAAAGGAAGTTTATAGTTCATCACTTTACCATAAAGGGCTGTAAAGAATTCTGTACAACCTAAGCTTCCACCCGGGTGTCCTGAATTAACAGCGTGAACCATTCTTAAAATGTCTCTTCTGATCTGCGTAGTAAGAGTCTTTAACTCCTCAATACTTTTACTCATTATATCTGATTTATTTGTATGCGAATTTACAATTTTTTACCGGCTTACGGAAATGCAAAAGCCCGGAGATAAAACCCCGATCGTTGTATGATTTTAATATTTTTCCGCTTTTAACAGCCTTCATTAAGGTAAACGGAGATTTCGGTCACTATATTATTAACAAATTTAAAGCTTAACAGCGTTCCTGCCTGGCTGTCTTCAAGATTAAAATAACCGGTGTCTTTAATCGGTTTGCCATTAGAGTCCCAATCCGGGCGTACACTAAAGTTGGGGTAATTTCTGTAGGCATTGATCAGGTCGTCGCGGGTGCTTCCAACTCCGATTCCGCTTTTGGTTTTGAACTTTTTACTAGTTGTTGTCATATAGGTAATCGAAGGAACACTTGGATTGGCCTCATTAATGTAATTATCAAAAAGATCAATCTGTATGGTTTCTCCATTATACTTTACCATGTTTTTTTTCTCTCCACCCGCGTTAACCAGCTTTGTTCCTGCAATTTTTTCAGCCTCAGCTTTCGGCATAAAGACTTTAAACGGCCCGATTCTTAATGTTGATAGTTCAAAATTGTCCTGAGCGCTCATAAAGCTGAATGTTAATAGGAAAGCGAAAAATGAGATAATTTTTTTCATGGTTTTTAGGGTTGTATTTTTTTATTTTGATTAATTTTTAATTCTGTTTATTTTATACATTTCAAAGATATTAAAATAGTAAAAGTAACTGTGTAAATAAAAGAAAAATTATAATTAATTTATTTTAGCTTAATGCCTTTATACAGGCGGATTTTTACATTTTCTATAGGTTTGTGTTTGATTTTTTATTTTTTGTATGTAATAATCTGATTAATTTAATTAATTTTATAATTCCAGATTATTTGAATTATTATTCCTTGGTTAATTATCTTTTAGCTTTGGCCTTATCATTTGAATGAATAAAAATTACAAACCATTATATATGAAAATTAAACAATTATTTTATCTGGGGATATTTATAATATCCGTTTCCTCCGGGAAAGCACAGGATTTTTTTACAGTAATAAGTGAAAGATCCATTAAAGCAGACCCTAAAAACAGAACAGTGCAGCCGGAAAAGGCACTGACGTACACACTGGATGTAGCCGGAATGAAAAGTTATTTTAATTCCGTTCCGGAGTTAAAAGACAGCGATCGTAAAGACAATGCTCCTATTATTGTTCTGCCAATGCCTGACGGCACCAAAGCAAAATTCAGAATCTGGAAATCTTCAGTGATGGCTCCCGGGTTAACCAGCCAGTTTCCTCAGATTGTTACTTTTACAGGACAGGGAATTGACGACAAGTACGCCACCATAAAACTGGATTTTACAGAACTGGGATTCCATGCACAGATAAAATCTATAGTAGCCGGAGATTCTTATATTGATCCCTATGCAAAACAGGATATCAGCAATTATATCATTTATAAAAAAAGTGATTTGATTGATAAAAATCCAAGGTCTTGTGGAGTAAAGGATGAGGGCGAGTCTCCCTTGGGAAAAAAAAACGCTCAAAAGACCGTAGCACCAAGCGTAGGAAATCAAATTAGAGTTTTCAGGCTTGCGGTGGCTTGTACTGGAGAATATGCTGTAGCAGCAACGGGTACCGCCACACCTACTGTAGCACAGACACTTTCAGCTATAGTAACCTCCGTAAACAGGGTGAATGGAGTTTACGAACAGGAAGTTGCTTCAAGATTGGTGCTGGTGGATAATGAAGCCAATGTGGTCTTTACAAATGCCACTACAGATCCGTTTAACGGAAATAACAATGCCAGTACGTTAATTAATGAGAGCCAGACTCAGATTGATTTATTGATAGGAAATGCAAATTATGATATCGGACACACCTTCAGTACAGGTGGCGGAGGATTAGCCGGATTGGGAGTAATCTGTAATGCAACCAATAAAGGTAGAGGGATCACCGGTTCACCTAATCCTGTTGGAGATCCTTATGATATTGATTATGTAGCCCATGAAGTAGGGCATCAGTTTGGCGGGCCGCATACATTTAATGCCATTACAGGGAGTTGTAATGGTAACCGGAGTGCATCTAATGCCGTAGAACCTGGAAGCGGAATTACCATAATGGCTTACGCCGGAATTTGTGGAAGTACCAATAACCTGGCTCCTAACAGTATTCCGACTTTCCATACCAAATCATATCAGTCTATCACAACAAAAGTTCAGTCAACAACATGTCAGGTTACGCTTCCTGTTAATAATTTTGCTCCAACAGTAAACGCCGGAGGCGATTATACCATCCCGAAGAGTACACCATTCAGATTGGAAGGTTCTGCGACAGATATCGATAATAATCCGCTTACGTACAGCTGGGAGCAGAATGATGTAGGCCCGGCAGGCGACTGGAATGCTCCTACCGGAAATGCACCTCTGTTCAGATCATATGTACCTGTAACCGTTCCTTACCGATATTTCCCAAAACTTACAGATGTAATCAATGGTACGGTTTCCAAAGGAGAAGTTAGACCATCTTATGCAAGAACGATGGAGTTCAGACTTACCGTAAGAGATAATAATGCGGGTTGTGCAGGGGTAGCCAATGATGATGCTGTTATTACCGTTGATGGAAATTCCGGACCTTTCAATGTAACTGCACCTGCTACAGCGGTAAGCTGGGCTGGTAATTCCACTCAGACGGTAACATGGGATGTCGCCAATACAACGGCATTTCCTGTGAATGCTGCTACTGTGAATATTTATCTTTCAACAGACGGCGGTCTTACCTATCCTACACTGATCCTTGCTTCTACTCCGAATGATGGTTCTGAAGCTGTTACTATTCCTAACGTAAATACAACACAGGCAAGAATTATGGTTGCTGCAGAAACAAATGTTTTCTACAACATTAACCCTGTCAACTTCACCATTACCCAGACATTAGGTGTGAACGAGACTGCTGCCAATAAAGACGTATTTGTCGTATATCCTAATCCAAGTAAAGGATTACTGAATGTGAAATTTACTAATTCAAATGAAGTATATGATATTACTGTATACGATGTAAGCGGAAAATTAGTGTTCACTCAGGCTGCTAACAAATTGAATCATGATAAAACAGGTACTTTTGACTTGTCGCACCTTGTCCAGGGAGACTATCTGATCAAGGTTAAATCTAAGAACTTAGAGAAAACAATCAAGTGGATTAAAGAATAATCTATTTCATTGATTCCAATAAAAGAAAAAGGCTGTCTTCATTGAAAACAGCCTTTTTTATGTTTTTATAAGTGTTAAACGACTTTTAAGTGCTGCTTGTTTTTTACCAGCCACAGACCAATGAAAGTCAGCAATCCGTTAAGAACAATCAGTTCTACACCGATTCTGTAATCAGTATACGTGGTAACAGCAAGATTGATTAAATAGGTCAGGATAGGGGCAAAAATAGTTACCGCAAGAATTGAATATTTTCTTGAAATCTGGAACCTGGTGAAAATTCCAAAGGCGAAAAGTCCTAAAAGCGGTCCATAGGTATATCCTGCAATTTCCATGATCAGGTACACAATGGATTTATCATTTAATGCCTTGAAAACCATGATCAGAATAAAGAAAACGACAGTGAAAGTTAAATGCACTTTCATACGAAGACGTTTCTTCTCTTTTTCAGTTTTGGTTTTATCCTCATTAAGGTTTAATAAATCTACACAATATGAGCTTGTTACAGCTGTTAAAGCACCGTCTGCAGAAGGAAATAAGGCTGAAATTAATCCGATGATGAAAATAACAGAAATAGCCATAGGAAAATATCCCTGAAGCGATAAAGCCGGGAAAAGATCGTCTCCCATTACGTTTTTAATGTTTCCTGCCGGATCTTTAAATCCGAAAATATTCGTTACCGTTTCACCGTTTATAGTCCCATATTCCGCTCCATGCTGCAGCGCAAAAAGGTATAGCAACCCTCCCAGGAATAAGAATGCAAGGTTCACGATAAGAAGTGTTCCGGCGAAGGTCAGCATATTTTTCTTTGAATTCTTAAGGTTATCTACAGAAATATTCTTCTGCATCATTTCCTGATCCAGTCCCGTCATGGCAATGGTAATGAAAATTCCTCCCAGAATGGTTTTCAGGAAAAAGGTTTTGGAATTAGGATCAAAATTGATGAAATGAGTATAGTTTTTCTGTTCCAGAATCGTATAAGCTTCACCGAATGATAAATTCAGGTTGGATAAAATATAAACAATACAAGCTACAAGACTGATGATCATGAAAGAAGTCTGCAGGGTATCTGTAATAACAATCGTTTTTACACCGCCTTCAAAAGTGTACAGAAGTACCATCAGCAGAAGTATAAGGGAAGTTACCCAAAACGGAACTCCCAACCCTTCAAGTAAAAATATCTGTAAAACATTTACTACCAGGTATAATCTTGCGGTAGCTCCAATTGCTCTTGAAATAATAAAAAAGATAGAACCGATTTTATGCGCCTCCACATTGAATCTTTTCCCCAGATAGGTATATATAGAGGTCAGATTCATCTTGTAATAAAGTGGTAAAAGTATCGCTGCTACAATAAAATATCCGATGAAGAACCCGATCACCATCATATAGTACTCAAAACCTCCGTAAATATATTCGGAGCCGGTCATTTTTCCGACGGTTCCCGGAACGGAAATAAAAGTAACCCCACTTAAACTGGTTCCTATCATCCCGAATGCTACGAGCCACCATTTACTCTTTTTGTTACCGATAAAAAAAGACTGGTTATCAGAATTCCGGCTGGTGAAATAAGAAATCACCAAAAGACCGATAAAATAGACGAAAACAAATAACAAAAGGATAGTTCCTGGATTCATTCTTGATTTTTAAATTTTAGCAAATATATAAAAAAGATCAGTCGTGAATCATGAATTTAGTTCAGACACAATTTTTATATAATTACTTTTTTGAAAGTAATCCAGGCTTGGGATAAAACCAGTATTTTCAGAAAGGTCTGAAGCCTGGAGCTGGAAGTTATAAAGCTCATAAAAGAAATGATCCTCTATATTTTCATCTTTTTATAGTGATATCGGTAAAAAGTAACTTTACTTTTTCTGTCTTAAAGCCGGATACTGTTTTCTGAGTTAATAGAAACAGTTTGCTTCATCAAACCAATTAAAAATTGATTCACTCTTTGCCTGCTTAAAATTTAATATAATTCAAAATAAACTTTGCGTTAACAGAGATCTTGTATTGAGAATAAAATAACTGCATAAAAAAACCTTTCAGAGCGATCTCTGAAAGGTTTGTATGGTAAGGGTGTAATACAGTGACTAATTCACTAAAACATCCTGAAGTTCCTCACTTTTCTGGAAACTTGCCTTAGCGAAAGGGCAGAGGGGAATAATCTTCTTGTCATTTTTTCTGGCAAAATCTACGGCTGCCAGAAGCATTTCCTTGCCTACGCCTTTTCCGTTGTAAGCTTCTTCCACCTCGGTGTGGTCTATAATAAATCTTTCTTCTCCTGCCCAGGTATACGTCATCATTCCTGCGCGTCTTCCATCTATGAAAGCTTCAAAACTTCCGTGTTTTTCGTCGTTGTTTTGTTTTACTTCGATCATATTACGAGAATTTAGTTAGTATTTCTATGTCGTTGGTTAATATTTTGTGAACAGGGCATGCGTCTGCAATAGTGTGCAGCCTTTTACGCTGCTCATCATCCAGAATACCTTCAAAGCTGATCTCTCTTTTGAAAACTGCTCTTTTTGTTAATGGGAAATTTTCAAGCTCTACTTCTACATTGATGTTTTCCACATCCCATTCTTTTCTTTCAATATACATTCTCAATGTAGCTGCAGTACAGCTTGCCAATGACGTAGCCAGAATTTCCAGCGGATTGAAACCCTTGTTCTGTCCGCCTTTATCAATCGGTTCATCCGTAATGATTGTGTTTTCGCCGGCTGTTACTTCTGTATAATATTTTGTTTTTCCTAAACTTGCTTTTACCGTTACCGCCATTATTTTTCTGTATTGAATTTATAACTTAATGCACCTGAAGGGCATAGGTCTATTTGATTTTTAAGTTCTTCAGGACTTGCGTTTTCTGCTTTTATCCAGGGTCTTTCTTTAGGATTATAGACTTTTGGAAGTGTTTTTACACATATGGCAGAGTGGATGCATTTCTTAGGCTGCCAGATGACAGTAATGTTTCCATTAGGATATTCGTGTGTTTCCATATCAATTTTCTTTTAATGTTTTTTCGATTCTTCTGTCCGGAATAAGCCATATAAGAGCAACGATATAATAAAAACCTATGGCAATATAAGGATAAAAAAATGAAGTAGCGATTCCCAGGACATAAAATACAATTGAGATATACTCTTTATATTTCGAATGGATGGCTTCTTTCAGTTTTGAATCTTCCCCTTCACAACGGATAATAACATGTTCCAGAATAGTATAGGCAATAGCCGACATAATGAGCCCGATACCATAGACTGCAACGGGATTTTTTGCAAAATTTGTTGTTCCGATCCATTCCGTGGCAATTGGCATCAGAGAAAGCCAGAACAGAAGATGAAGGTTGGCCCAAAGAATGCTGCCATTTACTTTCTTTACTGTCTGGAACAAATGATGGTGATTGTTCCAGTAGATTCCTACATATATAAAACTGAAAATATAAGCCAGAAACTTAGGAAGAAGAGGTTTGACACTGGCCCAGCTATTTCCTTCAGGTACTTTCAGTTCAAGTACCATAATGGTGATAATAATAGCAAGGACACCATCACTGAACGCCTCCAGTCTTCCTTTGTTCATTTACTTTATCTGATTTTTAAAGTTTTGTATTTTACCTTTCAGATCATTCAGCATATCAGGATTGATGACACCGCTTTCCAGATCAAAATTTTCATAGAATTTTGGCAATGAAAAAGTATCCTTAATGTCTGCCGCAAACTGTGGGAAAAATGTTTTTGCCGTATTCATCACATTTCCGCCGCCATAGCCTCCTGGAGAAGTACTCATCAGAAGCATAGGTTTATTCTGAAATACTTTTACGTTAATTCTTGAAGCCCAGTCAAAAACATTTTTAAAAGCTGCACTGTAAGAACGGTTGTGCTCAGCAAGAGAGCAGATGATCACATCACATTCCTCAATCGCTTTTAAAAACTGATGCGCTTCATCCGGAAAACCTTTCTTTTCAAGATCTACAGAGAATACGGGCATTGTAAAATCGTTAAGGTCAATCAGATTGATTTCCTCATCCTGAAAATCTTTCAGAACAAATTTTACCAGTTCCCTGTTGATAGACGTGGAAGATGTACTTCCGGCAAATGCTAATATTTTCATAGTTAATAATCTGAATTGAAATTATTTTCGGTTTAAAATAGCCTTAGGAAGCGGCACGTATTCATTTTCGTCACCTGGAACCAGGGGAAATGCTTCGTGATTCTGATCATTCCAGTTTACTTTTGCCTGTTCAATTAATTCTTTATCAGAGTTAACAAAATTCCAGAATATAAAACGCTCCTCGTCGAATGGCTCACCACCGAAAAGATAAACCGTTCCGTTTTCACTCATCTCGAATTCGCAAAGCTTGGTATCTTTAGCAATCATCAGCTGTTTGGAACCATAAGAATTTCCATCGGTAGTTACTGTTCCATCCAGAACATACATGGCCGCTTCTCCATAAAGATCTTTTCCTATGCTGATCTTTCTGGCTTCTTTTGTTTTAATTTCAAGAAAAAATAATTTGCTGTGTACCGGAACTGCAGATGTTCTTCCGAATGCTTCACCGGCAATTAATTTATACTGAATACCATCTTCTTCCCAAGCCGGAATTTCATCCGCTTCAATATGATGAAAAGTAGGCTCAGACTGCTCAAGATGCTTTGGAAGACCTACCCAGATCTGAAATCCGTGAAGCCTTTTATCACTGTGTCTTAGATATTCAGGCGTTCTTTCCGAATGTACCACTCCTTTTCCGGCAGTCATCCAGTTAACGGCACCCGGTTTTATTTCTATAGAACTTCCAATGCTGTCTCTGTGGAAAATAGACCCTTCCAACAGGTAAGTTAAGGTAGATAATCCGATATGCGGATGTGGCGGAACATCAAGATTCTGATAATCTTTTAATTCTGAAGGCCCCATGTGGTCAATAAAAACAAAAGGTCCAACGGCTCTCTTCTCACGGAAAGGAAGAAGTCTGCCTACCAGGAAATTTCCGATATCTGCTGCTTTTTCTTCAATGATAAGTCCAATATTTGACATAATGATGTGATACTTTTTAAAATGTTATTTAAATAAATTGATGAGTTCTGATGAAGGTTTACAGTTTGTCATAGCCTTCAAATCTGTCATCCACGATACGTTTCCATTCAGGGTGTTTCTTAATAAAGGCGAAAACATAAGGACAGAAGGGAAGAAGTTTTTTTCCGCTTTCCTCAATAAAATTCAAAGTTTTTTCTACTACCGCAGCAGCTGCGCCGGTTCCTGCCAGTTCCGGTTCTGCCTCTGTATGTATCAAAGAAATCTGGTGCATGGTTTCACGGTAATCGATGAATGCATAATGTCCGTTGAACTCTATTTCAAATCTTTTTTCCGCTTTTACAAGAGGTATATTTTCAAATTCTGGTTTCATAATATTTGTACTAAGGGTGCTGCATTTCCTATAAATGCAGGAAATTGCGTGTTAAGACAATTAAACCTTATAGGTTTTAAAACCTATAAGGTTTGCCATTATATAAAGTTAATAAAAAAGGAATAATCAAAGATTAAGATAAATTTAATTCTTTTAATCTTCCAGGTATCCGAATTTTCCGGTATTAAAATCCTCGAAAGCCTGCATGATTTCTTCTCTGGAATTCATTACGAAAGGACCATGAGGGTAAATAGGTTCATTGATAGGCTCACCGCTGATGATTAAAACAACAGCATCTTCCTTTGCTTCGATGGTAAATGTTTCACCTTCATTTTTAAACAATACAAAATGATCGGATTTAACGCTCTCTTCTCCATTAATAATAATACTTCCTTCAATCACCAAAGCCGCAGTATTGAAATGAGCAGGGAAATTAAATTCCGCTTTTCCTCCTGATTTAAGCTTTGCGTTCATCATATGGACCGGAGTGAAAGTGCTTGCAGGTCCTTTATGACCGTCATAGTCTCCGGCAATCACTTCTATAAAACCATTATCCCCGAGATCAACTCTTTCCATTGTAGAGTTTTCAATAGCCTGGTATTTTGGGCAGCTCATTTTATCTTTTGCAGGGAGATTCACCCAAAGCTGAACCATCTGGAAAATTCCTCCTTCTTTTGCCCACTCCGTTTCATGATATTCTTTGTGAAGAACTCCTTTGGCAGCAGTCATCCACTGAACATCACCTTCTCCGATAACACCGCCGCCGCCGGCACTGTCATGGTGTTCTACTTTTCCGCTATATGCTATGGTTACGGTTTCAAAACCCCTGTGCGGATGCACCCCGACACCTCTCGGTCTGTCTGATCCGTTGAAATGAAATTTTGAATTATAATCCAGCATAATGAACGGATCCATTCTTTTCATATCCAATCCAGGAACTCCCGGAATGAAATTGTGAACCCTGAATCCATCCCCTACAAAGTGCGCAGGTTTTGGAGATACTACGATTTCTATTTTTTTAGTTGCCATCACATTGTTGATTTATGTAAACAAAATTACCATACATATATGCGAAAAGCATTGATCTGTGTTAAGTTCGTAGAAGGGTAGAATACAGAATACAAATTGGCGGAACCGCGTAGTAATCCGCCATAGATGCATTATTTTTATAATTTTACTTTTTTCCTGATTATTCCTCCTTAGACTGCATGTTCTTCCCATCCGAAATATGGAGTCTTCTGAATACCAATCCGGATAGAATTGTTAATATTCCTACTGTGAGAAAGGTTAACCGGAAAGCATTGTGGATTTCTCCTTTGATCAGATCTGTATTTTCGAACAGCTTTAAAACAATCAGTCCGAAAGCAATTCCGAAACCGATGGCTAACTGTTGATTGACAGAGAGTAATGAGTTTCCGCTGCTGGTCTGGAAATTTCGGAGATCGGCAATGGAAATAGTGTTCATGGAAGTGAACTGTATAGAGTTGAAAAAGCCCAGTACCGCAATGATGGGAACAAACCAATATAGAGAAGTGTGAATGTCAGGAATAGCAAGCAGGCAGATCAGCGTTCCGATAATAAAGGTATTCACCATTAAGGTCTGACGATAGCCATATTTATCTAAAATCTTTATAACAGAGGATTTTCCGAATATAGCTGTTAAAGCCATAGGAGCAATGATCCAGCCGGAAGTTACCGCAGATTGTTTATAGGCAATCTGAATCATTAGCGGAAGTAATAACGGAACGGAGCTGATTCCCAATCTGGTCGCCAGATTGCCCACAATACCCACACGGAAAGTTCTTACCTGAAACAGATTTAATGGGAAAATAGGATTTCCGCCTCTTTTTGCATGTTTATAATAATAGTACAGGAACAAAAATCCCATGATAAATACCAATAAGACAGGTGTGATATTCTGAATGTCTCCGAAAAGTTCCAGTGAAACAGAAAGCAGGAGAGAGGCTGCGGCAAAAATCAGGAACCCTTTTAAATCAAAATCTACATCATCAGATTTGTAATTGGGCATGAATTTTAATCCTAAAAGAATTCCCAGCACCCCAATCGGAATATTGATCAGGAATATCCAGTGCCATGAAAGATAGTCTACCATATAACCTCCCACTAAAGGCCCGAGTACAGGCCCGATAAGTGCTGGAATAATGGCAAAGTTCATGGCTTTGAGCAGTTCGTTTTTGTCAAATGTTTTGATGAGTGCCAGTTTTCCGACAGGAGTCATCAGGCTTCCTCCAACTCCCTGAACAACCCTAGAAATAACAAGATGGGTGAGGTTTTGAGACAAAGAACAAAATAGCGAACCCAGACTGAACAATACCAGAGAAAATATAAATACCTTTTTGGTCCCGAACCGGTCTGCAAGAAATCCGCTGGCTGGCATAAAAACAGCAAGGGTTAGAACATAACTGATAATAGCATTCTGCATATTGAGCGGAGATTCATTCAGATCTTTTGCAATAGCAGGCAGGGAAGTATTCAGGATCGTGGAATCCAGCATTTGCATGAAAATAGCAGTGGCCAGAATTAAGGGAAGTATTTTTTTTACGGAGGTCTGTTGTGTATTTGCTTCTGTCATTTTGTACCGGCTGGGTTATAAAAAAATCCCCAGACTTATTTGATTTGAAGAACCGCTTACTCTAAGCGTTTTGATTCTTAGATAAAGAAATCCATATAAAATTAAAAAAGTCCTGTGAAATTTCACAGGACTTTTTGATTTATTTTCTAGGTTTTTCTACTCCTTTCCATTCATCACCGGCTTTTCTGTACTGGCTTAAAGTGAAAGTTTTGAAATCCTTGGTTTTGTATTCGATGTTATCAGTATTCTGTTCAAAAGGCATGATATAATAATATTCGATATCCGTTTTGTCAGACTTGTTCCCTTTTTTTACAGTAGGAACATATTTTGAGAATTTATAGCTTGGAAGATATTGTCTTAATCTGGTATAAAAAGCTTTATCTTCTTTTTCGCTAGGAATGATATCTACAATATTAAGATCATCTTTTTTCTTGTCAATCCAGAGATAATAGGTTTTTTCTTCTCCTATATTTCTGTTGAATGAGTTGAAAGCAAATAATTCCTTGGGTACAAGCTCTTTGATTTTTTCCGGATCAACCTTAGTATAATATTGCCCTTTTGACGGATCTACATACGTTTCAAGGTTATACATTAAAACAGAATTGTTTTCAAATTTTTTATTTTTAAAATATTGATTTAATGATAATTCTGCAGTTGCTCTCAGTTCTTTGCCTCTTGCATCCAGTTTTTTGGTTGGATTCTGAGGGTTTACATATTTTACAAATTCATATAAAACGACAGGTTTTATATCTTTAAGGTGAGGATAAGTTTTCAGTTGCTCTGCTTTTACCAGCCAGTAGAATTGTTGATAGTAGTCGTCCTTATCCTGGTCTTTCACACTCTTGTAAGCCAAAGCAAGCTTCTTTGAATTCAGATATTTGCCGTATTTCCCTTGTCCAAAAGCAAAACTAATCGCTAATAAGGCAAATAAAACAGTAAGGTTTCTTCTCATTTTTTTATAATTGATATTTTCGTTTTCCAAATATAATTATTTATTAGATATTATTTTGGATTGTGAGTTAAATTATGCCATATTGTTATTGTTAATTCAAGAAAAAATCCTGTATTGCTACAGGATTGATAAATTATAACAGAGAGAGTTATATGTTTGAATAAAAAAAATATATATTTTAATTAGTGAATTAATATTATTGGCAAGGTTAAATAAACGCTATGGTCGCAAGGTTTATATTTTAATCCCATATATTTCGTTCGCAAGGGCACTTCGTTCAGCGAGGATATCAGTTTGTCTGTTGCTAAGTGAAACGCCTTTGCGATCGTTCTTAAACACTAATGGAAATATCTTAGCGTACTCTGCGTTAAAATATCCCGAATCCCGTAACCCGAATCCCGCAACAAATTCACAAGCGCAGCGGATTGACCATTGACGATTCATCAATCGATTTTCTAATATGACGTTTCATGCACTTTCACTGCTCTTCCGCTTGGATCGTTCATTTTTTTGAACGCTTCATCCCATTCCAAAGCAATAGGAGTAGAGCAAGCTACGGATGGAACCGATGGAACAGTAGCTGCAGCGGTTTCACTTGGGAAATGTTCTTCAAAAATCGTTCTGTATCGGTATTCTTCTTTGTTCTGAGGGGTGTTTAGCGGGAATCTGAATCTTGCATTCGCCATCATTTCATCCGTTACTTCTTTTTCAGCTACTTCTTTTAATGTGTCGATCCATGAATAGCCTACACCATCCGAGAACTGTTCTTTTTGTCTCCATGCAATAGAATCAGGAAGCAGATCCTCGAAAGCTTTTCTCAATACCCATTTTTCAATTTTTCCTTCAGCAGTATTGATCATTTTATCTTTAGGGTTAAGCGTCATCGCAATATCCATAAATTCTTTATCAAGGAAAGGTACTCTTCCTTCAATTCCCCAGCTCATCAACGCTTTGTTGGCTCTTAAACAATCATAAAGGTGAAGTTTGCCCAGTTTTCTCACCGTTTCATCGTGGAATTCTTTTGCATCAGGAGCTTTGTGGAAGTACAAATAACCTCCGAACAATTCATCTGAACCTTCTCCTGAGAGAACCATTTTAATCCCCATAGATTTGATCACTCTTGCTAAAAGGTACATTGGGGTGGATGCCCTGATGGTGGTTACATCATAGGTTTCAAGGTGGTAAATAACGTCACGTACAGCGTCCAGTCCTTCCTGTACGGTAAAGTTAACCTCATGGTGTACAGATCCGATGTGTTCTGCAGCTTTCTGAGCTGCTGCCAGATCGGGAGAACCAACCAATCCTACGGCGAAACTGTGAAGTCTCGGATACCACGCTTCCTGTGTATCGCCGCTTTCAATTCTCTGGCGGGCAAATTTTGCAGTAATTGCGGAAATAACAGATGAATCTAAACCTCCTGATAGAAGTACTCCATAAGGAACATCACTCATCAGTTGTCTGTGAACGGCATCTTCTAGACCTTTTCTCAGTTTTGAAATATCCGTTTCATTGTCTTTTACATGATCAAAGCTGTCCCAGTCTCTTGTGTACCATTGCTGAAGCTCAGCACCATCTTTGCTGTAAACGAAATGACCGGGCAGGAATGTTTCTATTTTTTTACATACCCCTTCAAGAGCTTTTAATTCTGAAGCGACATAATAGTTTCCGTTTTTGTCCCAACCCTGATAAAGCGGGCAGATTCCCATATGATCGCGGGCAATAAGATAAACATCATTTTCAGTATCATATAAAGCGAAGGCAAAAATTCCGTTGAGTTTCTCTACGAAATCTTTTCCGTATTTTCTGTACAGTGCAAGGATCACCTCACAGTCCGACTGAGTCTGAAATTCATAATCAGGAAATTCTTCTTTTAATTCTCTATGGTTGTAGATTTCACCGTTTACGGCTAATACTACTTTTCCGTCTTTCGTAAATAAAGGTTGTTTTCCGGAAGTTGGATCTACAATGGCAAGTCTTTCATGAGAAAAAATTACTTTCTCATCCTGGAAAACTCCACTCCAATCCGGTCCTCTGTGACGGATTTTTTTTGACATTTCCAATACCTGAGGTCTTAATACTTCGGTTTTTTGCTTGGCGTCAAATAAACATACAATTCCACACATAATTTTTTATTATTTATGGAACAAAAGTAAAAGTGATGTTTATAAATAACAATTAAAAATGTTTAAATGAGAAAATTTTTAATCAATTAATATTTTTAAGTTAAAAATTTTAACTATTTATTGGAATTAAGATGTTTTTGATTAATTTTTTTCGTTGGGACTAAAATTGCCAAATCTCTATACGAAATAAAAATGACATATTTATTAATCTATGGTAAGTAATTATATAAATTTTACCCCTTACTTTGTGGCTCGAAATAATTTTTTTTCATCATTTGTGTTTTTACCTTCTTGCAATTCTCATGCAAGAAGGTTTTGTTTTTATTGAACCCCCAGTAATACGCCGGAAACATTCCATGAACTGAAGCTTGTTCCTTCCGTAGGACCTTGTGGAATTTTTACCTGAATCGTATGTTTTCCTGCTTTCAAATCTCCAAGAGGAATGAATTCAGGATTGGTAACCGTTCCCGGACACCAGTTTGATCTGCTGAGGTCTGATGACGAAAGACCATCCTGGAAATTTCCGGAGGCCGGATTGTATAAACGGTATGAACCACAGTCTGTTCTCCACGGTACAAATGAAAAAACGGGTTTTCCATCCACAAATATAGAATTGGCTTTTGGAACAAATTCATCACCATTTTCCCAACCGCCATGTCCTGTTGAGGTATATCTTAGCTGAGCATTTTTCAGATCTTTATCCAAAGTGAAATCAACAAGTAGACCTTTGTCCTGACTGAACATGGTAGAATAGTCCTGTCCTGCCATTTCCATAATGTTTAAAGTGTTGAATAACGGGATGGCTACATTATTTTTATTAACGTTTTGATCGCTTTTATGAATCGTAATATCAAGACTTACTTTGTGTCCTCCTTTATCATAATTTCCAATAAAAGTGCCTATCCAAAGCTCTTTTCCGGATAAAGCAGGCTTTAATTCTGTAATATCCTGCCGGTAAGGGCTGATGGTCTGCCACTCTTTTCCCTTAAGCTGAATATGATTAAACTTCTGAATGCCAAAAGCGGTAAAAAACCGCATCATTTCCATAGCAGGGCTGTAGCTGCCGGTAGCCGTTACCCCGTAATATTGTTTTCCGTTTCCATTGTCATAGACAGGAAGGGTTTTTGCTCCGTTTTCCAAGCCGTCAAAAAACGACTTTTCTTTATCCTGCGGAATAAAAAATACAGTTCCGGTTCTGTCATACGCATCTCCGTTCGACTGCTGTTTTAGTTCTGCAAAAATAGTCTCTCCCTCTGTAATAGCAGGAAATTTTACTTTTTTAAGGATAATAGTTCCCTTGGCGTATCTTTTTATCTGGCCGTCAGATTTTGAGGCATCAGAGAAGTTGATGATTTCGTTTTCAAAAACATTCAGCGTGGTAAATCTGCTTTTCCATAGAAGGTCTTTATATCCCAACTGATCAGTTGTCTGTATTTCTCCTTTTATGATACTTTCAATTCCGGCATTCTTTATTTTTTTGATTGAAGCGGCAGTCGTTAAAGAGTTTTTATTTCTTTCCACCTCCAGGACCAATCCTAAATTCTGCCCCAATACAGATGGGCCGCCTTTCAGCTTCAGGTCATTCGTATACCAGACTTCAATGGTATTTGAATTGACTTTCGTAACCGCTTTTTTACAGTTGTACCCTAAGATCTTTTTCGTTTCATTGGTCAGTTCAAAATCCTGTTTTCCTACAGATTCAGCATCTGAGGTTGAGATGATTGAGCCGGGTTTTAAAAAGGCATAAGAAACTATAGTATTGGATGGCTTTTCCACCTTAGTGATTTCATAAGGATAGCTGCTTTTTTGTTCTTTGATCGTGCTGTTAAGAATGAAATTTTCTTTTTCATTGACCCAGATAATTGTAGAAGGCTGATCAGTTAATGCTTTTCCGTTATAAGAACTGGAGTACTGAATTTCATAGGTCTGTGCAGAAAACAGACAGTATAAAAAAACAGCCAGAAAATTGAAAACAATTCTTGTATGCATAAATAAATGAGTTTGCTGCAAAGTTACTGTTAACTTCTCACAGCGTCAAACCGGTTTAATCTATACAGTTAGTAGAAAACGTACTGTAAATGTTACAAAAAATGTTACATTTTTTTAAATTAACAGAATATTGAGTTTGAAATAAATTGATCTATATTGCGTTCAATCAAAAAAACAATACCATTGAATAAGTTAATTCTTTTTTTTATATTTCTTGTGTCATTAAACTTTATAGAAGCACATAAACCGAAAGTTAGGATAGAAAACTTCGGAAATATAAAAACTTATTTTGTTTCAGGGTTTAATTTTGACCAAAAAACAATTGAATCAGAGGAGTTAAAGATGCAGGTTGTTGGAAGATTATCTAAACTTATTGCTGAAAAATTAGGCTGTTCTGATACGATTATGATTGAAAGAAAGACATACTATTCTCATGATCCTAAGCAAGAGTTTTTTATTTTAGAAAATAATAACTCTCAATATAAATTAGCAGTTCTTGATGAAGGTATTTTATTGAAAAGTAATAATAAAGGTTTATCTGTGAGGATTTTAAGTGGAAATATAAATGTGGTTGATGTTTTGAAACTTGTTGAATATTCCATTCTGAATCGGAAAAAACTTAATCGGAAACATATTGTTACCGCTTATTATTATGGAGAAGAAAAGTTGAAAATATTAGTTAATTCTGAGAATTTTATTAGAAAAATCTGCAAAATCCAATCCAAATTAGTTTCTGAAGTTATCAATAATAATATTGAATTATTGAACAATGGATTTTTAAGAACTAAAATTTCATGGAAAAGTGGAAAATTTATTTTTGGAATTGATCATAAACCTCCGGCAGGTGGTAATTATCTGGAGCCTTTAACGAATGATTTTAAGATTGAAGATTTCAGATATTATTTAGATTCTAATCATTCAAACTTCTTTCTGATTTTTCATAATTCAAACGAGTTTACATACTTCGATGGTAAAAATGAAAATACATCGGCTAAAATAGAAGTAAAAAATAGTTCGTGGTATCCGTTTCAGCTTTCAAAAGATAGATTCAGAGATAAAATAGTTTTATTTGATAATTATAGCTATTTCTATGTCTATAATTTCAAAAAAAAACTACTCCAAAAAATAGAGTAGTTTAAATATCGTTTAGAGGATTTGGATTAAGAAACTCTCTCAATCAAAGCCATGTAGAACCCGTCATATCCTTCGCTAGGCATTACTTTTTCATCTTTAATCATCTTGAATCCAGGATTGTTTTTGATAAATTCTTCTACCTGAAGATTGTTTTCAGACGGAAGGATAGAACAGGTAGCATATACCATTTTTCCTCCTTTTTTAAGCATTTTAGAATAGTCCTGAAGGATTTGTTGCTGCTCCTTTTTAATTCTGTCAATAAAGTCCTGGTCAATTTTCCACTTACTGTCCGGGTTTCTTTTCAAAACACCAAGACCTGAACAAGGTGCATCAATCAGAAGTCTGTCAGCCTTTTCATGAAGACGTTTGATCACCTTGTTATCAGAAATCATACGGGTTTCAATGTTGTGGGCTCCGGCTCTTTTGGCACGACGCTTCAGTTCTGCAAGCTTCCATTCAAAGATGTCTAATGCTACGATCTGACCTTTGTTTTTCATTAATGCAGCTAAGTGCAATGTTTTTCCTCCCGCACCTGCACAGGCATCTACCACTCTTTGTCCTTCTTTTACATCAAGGAAATACCCGATTTTCTGAGAAGAAGCATCCTGAACTTCAAATAATCCTTCTTTGAAAGCTGTGGTAAGGAAAACATTTTTCTTTTCTTCCAGCTGAACAGCGTCAGGATAACCTTTAACAGGATAAGAAACAACACCCTCATCTGAAAGATCAGAGATAAGCTCTTTGGTGGTTGTTCTTAAAGAATTGGCTCTTAAAACCGTAGGAGCCTGCTCGTTCAAAGCAATCATTTCTCTTTCCCAGCTGGCACCCAGTTCTTTTTCAAGAGTTTCAGCAAGCCATTCAGGAATAGAGTGTTCTATCGCTTTTGTAGGAACAGTGTTCTTTTTAAGTTTGGTAAGAATATCGGCGATTTTAATTCCGTCAAATTCTTCAAATTTTTTATAATTGGTTTTACTCCAAAGTAAGTACGCAATAATCAGTTTGTAGATATTGTTGGGTTTTACACCTTCACCCATATAGTATTCAAGGCGTTTCTTCCAACGGATAATATTGTAAAAAATTTCAGAAACAACGGCTCTGTCCTGGCTTCCCCATTTTCTGTTGGCTTTCAAAAGTCTTTCAATAACTTTATCGGCATATTTGTTTTTCTCAAAAAATGTCTCCTGTAGGGCATCGTGAATTCCGATTGCCAAGTTTCTGTGAATAAGTTCCATAAATTTGCTTCGCTGTTTGAATCTGCAAAAATACGACTTTTAATTGAGAGTTTGGAATTTGGGTGGGGAGATTGAGAATAGGAGAGGTAAAGGGGATCGTTGATGGTGAATGGTGAATCCGCTTCGCTTGTGAATTTTCGTGTTTCCTGTTGAGAGGTTATGAGTAATTATATTAATATTGTACAGATCAGTTTTCTAATGAAAGGTTGCGCATTCACGATTCAATTTGCAAAGTAAAAATTGACTACTGACAATCTGAGATTCAGTAGTGAATGGCCTGTGTGTTTATTAATTTTTTGCATAGTAGAAATAAATTTTAATGCTGAATTTGTAAAGATTTTCCGATTATTTGTATTTTTTATTTGTCGAAGATAGCCTTTTACTATAAGACGAATAAACCTGTGTTTTTGCTTAATGAAAAATATTTGTTAACAAAATATACACTGTTCATTACTATACTTTATTTTCTTTGCAGCAAGTTTATTTAATTTGTATTAATTCACCTGTCTGTGTAAAATTAACAGGCGCTTATGATCTACTATACTGAGCTTTATCTATTGACTTCAACCTCTAAAAAGTTCTACCTTTGCAAAAAATAAAAATATGAGTGACACAGTAATTTGTCCAAAATGCAGCTCTGAGTTTACCTACCCGAGCGATAATATGATGGTATGTTCCCAGTGTTTCTACGAGTGGGATCCGGCAGAAGCCGCTGCCGAAGCCGCAAATGAAGGAAAAATCCTGGATTCCAATGGAAATGAACTTCAGGATGGAGATTCTGTAGTGGTAATAAAAGATCTACCTGTAAAGGGAGCACCAAAACCGGTAAAAGCCGGAACTAAAGTGAAAAATATCCGTCTGAGACCGGGAAGTGATCACAATATTGACTGTAAAATTGATGGTTTCGGAGCAATGGCTCTTAAGTCAGAATTTGTTAAGAAAGCATAAGAAAACTTTGTTTTTCTATGCCCTGAAAATAAAGAAAAGGAAAAAATTGGACAGTGTAATCTTTCAACAGACTTAATTGCAAGATTGCTAATGTCCGTCTGGAAGGCAGAAAGAGAATTAACCAAAAATTTCCTTATACTTTAGAAGTACAAATGTAAGAAAAAGTTTTAAAACAGCTTCTTACGTCTGTGCTTTTTTTATTGATAAGTATAAGTGAATGTATAAGTTATGTGCAATTTGGTTTTTCGCTTACATAAACGAAATACAGATCGTTCCTGATATTTTCTCATCCGTATACACAACAAGCTCCTTTTCTTTTGCTCTTAATTTATTCCAGTAATAATTTCCTGCAAATCTGCTTTCAAGAACTTCGGCTTCAAGACCGGTTTCTGTGATTTTGATTTCTTTGGGATAATAAGAGAATTTGGTAAGCTGGAAATTTTCAGCTTCTGCTTCACTGAAAATATTCACTTCCCCGAATAGCTTAGCAACATAAGAATTGTAAGGATGTCTGTAGGTTTCCTCCGGACTGTCATTCTGAATCAGTCTTCCGTCCTGCAGAATGACAATCTGGTCCAGCCATGGCATAATATCCTGAAGTTCATGCGTGGAAATAATCAGAGAAACTTCATGCTGTTTTACATATCTGAAAAGTCTTTCCCTCAGTTCAATTTTTCTAGGAAAATCCAGATTACTGAAGGGTTCATCTAAAATAAGAAGTTTTGGAAGTACAGATAATGCTCTTGCAATAGCCACTCTCTGCTGTTGTCCGCCACTTAAGAATTTAGGAAGTACGTTGGCAAATTCCTGAAGTCCCACTACCTCAAGAAGTTCCGTTACGGTTTCTTTTTTCTGTTTTAAATTGATATTAGAAATAAATTTTCCTACGTTTTCAGCCACCGTAGCGTAAGGCATAAGATCAAAATTCTGGGCTACGAATTTCATTTCTGGTTCTCCGGGAACAAGATTTCCTTTCGGTCCCAAAAGCTTTGCTCCGTTAAAAATGATCTCTCCTTTTTCCCAATCCAAAAGACCATAGATAAGGTTAAGAAGAGTAGATTTTCCACATCCGCTTTCACCGGCCAGCGCTATAATCCTGTTTTCTTCAAACCTTAGATTAAGGTTCTGAAACAGGGGATTTTCTTTGTTATGAGAGAAAAATAAATTGTTTATTTCTAATAGCATATTACAAATGTAAGGTTTTTATGAAAACATAATTTTTTTTATTATATTAGCGGAACTAATAAAAATAAATCAAAAATGAGAAAAAAACTGTTTTCGTTAGCTATTCCTGCATTATTTATTGCTGCTGTAATGGTTTCTTGTAAAAAAGACAAACCACTTACGAGTGAAAGTAATGAGGTGACAACTACCAAAGAAGGTAGCCAGTTCACTTTGGATACGCTAAACAGTAAGGTTGAATGGAAGGGATATAAAGTATTTAAATCTGAGAATACAAGCCATTTTGGAACCATCAGGTTTGAAAGCGGAGATGTGACGGTGAAAGACGGAAAACTGGAAAGCGGAAAATTCGTTGCTGATATGAACTCTTTAACTTCTGTGGACTTGAAAGACAGCCCGGAAGATTTAGGGAAATTAAATGGCCACCTGAAAAGCGGAGATTTCTTTGAAGTTGAAAAATTCCCGACAGCTTCTTATGAGATTACAAAGGTTACTCCGGCTACAGAAGGGGATTATAATACTCTTTTAGATGGTAATTTAACGATTAAAGGAATTACAAAGCCTGTTCAGTTTAAAGCTAATGTTTCTGTGAAAGATGGAGAAGTAAGTGTAGCTACTGAGCCGAAAGATATCAAGAGGGAAGAGTTTGGAGTAAAGTTCCAGGCTCCTGCTGAAAACGGTGTAATCAAAGACGAGGTAACTCTTCAGATCAGCGTTAAAGCTTTAGAAAAGAAATAATTTTTTTATTTAAGTGAAATAAGTGATTGAAGTCTGCCTCCCGAAAAAGAGGCAGATTTTTTTTTGACGGACTTATTATTCAACTTAAAATCGTATTTTTGCAAAACATTTTGAAAGGGTAAAATAATGATAGAAAAGATAGAAGAACTACTGGTCGAAGTAAACGGCTTCAATGCTACCTCTAAGGAAGAGATCGAAAACTTCCGAATCAAGTACAACGGTAAAAAAGGGGTTCTGAATGATTTTTTTGAAAAATTTAAAGAAGTTCCTAACGACCAAAAGAAAGAATTCGGACAGAAAATCAATACTTTGAAGCAGGCAGTGGCTGTAAAACTGGAGGATTTGAAAAATGCTTCCGCATCGTCTGTTGTGATTGAAAAGGAAGATCTTACAAGACCTGCTTTTCCATTGGAATTAGGTTCAAGACATCCGATCAATCTGGTAAAAAACAGAATTATTGAAATCTTCAAATCTATCGGTTTTGCAGTAGCAGACGGACCAGAGATTGAAGATGACTGGCATAACTTTACAGCGCTTAACCTTCCGGAATATCACCCGGCAAGAGATATGCAGGATACATTCTTCATTGAGCAGAATCCGGATATTCTTTTGAGAACGCATACTTCTTCTGTACAAACGCGTTATATGGAAGAAAACCAGCCGCCTATCAGAATTTTATCTCCGGGAAGAGTGTTCAGAAACGAAGCAATCTCTTCACGTTCTCACTGTATTTTCCATCAGATTGAAGGATTATATATTGACGAAAATGTAAGCTTTGCAGACCTGAAGCAAACAATCCAGTTCTTTACGACTGAGCTTTTCGGAAAATCTAAAATCAGAATGAGACCTTCTTTCTTCCCTTTCACAGAGCCAAGTGCTGAAATTGATGTGTATTGGGGATTAAACTCAGAAACAGATTACAGGATCACAAAAGGTACAGGATGGCTGGAAATTATGGGATGCGGAATGGTAGACCCTGCCGTATTGAAAAATGTGAATATCGATGCTGAGAAATATTCAGGATATGCATTCGGAATGGGTATTGAAAGAATCACGATGCTTCTTTACCAGATGAGTGACATCAGAATGTTCTTCGAAAATGATATCAGAACACTTGAACAATTCAAAACGCTATAAAAAATCAAACCTCCGGAGCTCCGGAGGTTTTTTGTTTTTAATTACTGACCTAAGAAACAAAACGTAATTAAAAACTGATCTTATTGAAAAATTTACACGTGTCTGTTTCTTATGCCCATACTTCGGTTCGGAACCGCCAGGTACCTCAAATGAAGTATTGACATGCTGCAGCTCTTTGTCTGCCTCTATTATAAAGACAATCAATATTAATATTCTATTACATTGAACATACAAAAGCCTGTCTCAAAAGTGTCATTCTGAACGAAATGAAAGGGAATGAAGAATCTCAGGTTATTAATTATCGATGAGATTCTTCCTTCGTCAGAATGACAAAAATCAAATTATTTGACTTTTGAGACAGGTTTTATCTTTAAAACTGATGATTGTTATTTAGTGAACTTTAAAGGGTACTTCACATTTTTATAATCATCAATACTCGCTTTCAGTGATCCTACTGCAAGTTCAGCTTTCAACAGCATAGGAATGTGGTTGGAATCATTGGAAACCCACATGGTTACACCTTCTTTTTCCTTAAACACTCTTCCGCTTTTTACAGAAGGAATAATTTTTAAACAGTTAATAGTTCCAAATTTGGTTTTTAAATTTTCTGTTCCTGTTACTTTCAGCTGGAAAGGAAACATTTCATCATCAATCCACACATTCATATTGATAACTGTTCCTACTTTCAATTCATCGGGACTTTTACTTCTTAAATAATAAAAGCATGAAAGCATATCCTGAACACCTTTTACTGATTTCAGAACTTTAGAACCATTAGCTGGTGTCTTTTTATCTGTTAAAATTAAAGTGCTGTTATCGTGATTAAAAACGGTTTCAAAATGCTGGCGGTAACTTCCTTCACGTACATTTCTAACATAAAAGCTTGGTAATCCCGTTTGTGTATTGATGAAACTTTCGTATAAATCTTCTACTTTGAAGAATGCTTTTACGGCACCTGTAGTCTGTCCTGTCCCTTTTACATAAAGATGAGGAACTCCTTTGTAGGTAGTTTGTTTGGTCGTAAGATTGGCAGTTCCTGCATTAAGGAAACCATAGTGGATTCTAAGAGTAATAGATTCGCCATCTGCAATATTATCAATCTGGGCAGAGCCTAAAAAGAATATAAATACAGCAAAAAGGTTCAAAAGTTTATTCATAACAAGACATTTACAAAAATATTGCCAAATTTAAAATCTTAAAAGATAGATATTTGACAAATCTCAGGTTTTTATTTAGAATCAATTAAATATGCTTCGCATTAAAATTAGTAAATTTGCAGTTACATGTATAATTAAATTATCTTAAAGATTATGATAACCACTGATATATTGATCATAGGTGCGGGACCTACAGGACTTTTTGCAGTTTTTGAAGCTGGTTTATTAAAAATGAAGTGTCATATTATTGATGCACTTCCACAGCCGGGAGGGCAATTGGCTGAACTTTATCCTAAAAAACCTATTTTCGATATCCCTGGTTATCCTTCTGTGAATGCCGGAGAATTGGTGGATAATCTGATGGAGCAGATCAAGCAGTTCCAGCCTGGATTTACCTTAGGGGAAACCGCTGTTTCTTATACAAAAATAGATGATGAATGGTTTGAGGTGATTACCAACAAAGGAACCGTTCACAGATGCAAAGCGATTGCCATCGCAGGAGGTTTAGGGACTTTTGAGCCAAGAAAACCTACTTTTGAAAATATCGCTGACTATGAAGAAAAAGGTCTTGAATATTTCGTTAAAGAACCTGAACACTTCAGAAATAAAAAAGTGGTGATTGCTGGTGGAGGAGACTCTGCATTAGACTGGAGTATTTTCCTTTCTAACGTTGCAAGTGAAGTAACTTTGATTCACAGAAGAAATGAATTCAGAGGAGCTTTGGATTCTGTAGAGAAAGTTCAGGATCTGAAAAATCAGGGGAAAATTAAATTAATTACACCTGCCGAAGTTACCGGTATTAAAGGTGACGGAAAAGTAGAAGCAATCACTGTAGAAGTAGAAGGACAGGAAGCTTACGATATTGAAACAGATTATTTCATTCCTTTATTCGGATTGACACCAAAATTGGGTGAGATTGGAAACTGGGGACTGAATATCGAGAAAAATGCAATCGTTGTAAACAATGCTCTTGATTATCAAACTAATATTGATGGTATCTACGCTATCGGAGATATCAATACATACCCTGGAAAACTGAAGTTGATCCTTTGTGGTTTCCACGAAGCTACTTTAATGTGCCAGAGTGTATACAACAGACTAAATCCTGGTAAAAAATTCGTATTAAAATATACAACGGTAAGTGGTGTAGACGGATTTGACGGAAGCCGTAAAGAAGCAGAGAAGGCAGTTGTGAAAAAAATTGACTAATTTTGCAGAATTATGTCAGACGTTAATATTAAAATCACCGACAGAGAAGGGGTAACCCACGATGTCGTAGCTCCTACGGATATGTCCATGAACTTAATGGAAATTATCCGTTCCTATGAATTGGCAGAAGAAGGTACTATTGGGGTATGCGGAGGAATGGCGATGTGTGCTTCATGCCAGGTATATGTAATCAATGATCCGGGTCTGGAACCGATGGGAGATGAAGAGGACGCCATGCTGGCTGAGGCTTTCCATGTGAAAGACAACAGCAGATTGGGATGCCAGTTGCATATTGCCGATGCCATGGAAGGGCTCGAAGTGGAAATTGCTCCTTATCCTTAGAAAATATTTTTTAATCTTAATAAGAAACCCGTCCGGATTTTCCGGACGGGTTTTGTTTTCATATTTATTTCTGAGAACATATATACTCGTGTCTGATTAGCGTGTCTTCTTTAATGATTTCTAAATAACTTTCACCTTCATTCTTTATAAAGTAATCTCCCGGTTCTATTTCATCTTTATAGGAAATCCACCATTGGCCGTTGTCATAACATTCACAAGGTTGAATGCTTTCAGGAATAGTTCCCTTTAATTTAATAGATTTTATACCTTCAATGCTTTCGACTCTAATTTTACATTTTTGCTTCTTAACTCTTTCCATAGAAGTCTTGCAATCTTCCATAAAATAAGAAGAAAGAGCAGGAACAATAACGAATATAGTTACAAATACTGTGGCAACTCCGAGCATTTCTTTATTAACGTTGTAGCTATTCATGTGAAAGACTATAAAACTTAAATTTCCTCCTTAGAAATCCATTTCCCAACTGTAGGCGCCTGATAATTTCTCATCTTTTTCAGCAGATCATCAATGGTACTGCAGATCAGCATCATATCTCTGTTGATTTGCTTTAAAAATCCTTTGTCCACCATGGTTTGAACCAGATTGATCAGATCATCATAAAATCCGTCAATATTCAGAATTCCGATCGGTTTTTTGTGAAGCCCGAGCTGTGCCCAGGTGATCATCTCGAAAAACTCTTCCAGCGTTCCATAACCGCCGGGTAGAACGATAACGCCGTCACAAAGTTCATTCATTTTGGTTTTTCTTTCGTGCATGGTTTCCACGATGATAAGTTCTGTCAAGTTCTTGTGAGCAATTTCTTTGGATTGCAGAAAGTGGGGAAGGACTCCAATAACCTTGCCTCCTTCGGCTAATGCTCCGTCTGCTATCGTTCCCATCAAACCCACATCAGCACCGCCATAAATAAGCTGTATACCTTGTTGAGCTAGAGTTTGTCCCAATAAAAATGCCTGTTCTTTGTAAATGTCATGCGAGCCAAAACTTGAGCCGCAGAATACGGTGATACTTTTCATTGTATTAGATTTGTTTTTTATGCTATTGTTGAGATGCTTCGACAAGCTCAGCATGACATCTCTAATACTAACTGCTTTTTTAGAGATAAATTTTTAGCAGCGTCATGCTGAGCCTGTCGAAGCACTTTTTATTTTCAATTAAATAAATATATTCAGATTAAAACTAAAAATATCCAAAATCATAAGACTTTGGATATTAATATCGTTATTTTAATGTTCTATTTCTGAGGAATATTGGCTAAAATATCTTTCAGGAAGCTCCAGAATTTCTGAGTTGAAGGAATATTCGCTCTTTCATCAGGAGAGTGCGCTCCTCTGATCGTTGGTCCAAAGCTTACCATTTCCATTTCAGGATAGTTGGCTCCGATGATTCCACACTCAAGACCAGCGTGGCAAGCTACTACATGAGGTTTTTCGCTGAACTTTTCAGTATAAAGCTTCTCCATCAATTGTACAATTTCTGAACCTGGTTTTGGCTTCCATCCCGGATATGATCCGCTGAACTCAACATTCATTCCAGCCAGTTCCGCAACCGATTTCAATTGTTCTGCCACTGAATATTTAGAAGAATCTACAGAAGATCTTGTAAGATTTAAAATCTTAAGTTCTCCACCTTTCAGTTCTACTCTTGCCACGTTGTTGGAAGCTTCTACAAGATCAGCCACATCAGGGCTCATTCTGTATACTCCGTTGTGAAGCGCTTTTAAAGTAAGGATCACTTTTTTAGAATCTGCTTCTGAAATAGCTTTATCGGAAGACGTAGAGTTTTCAATATTGATCTGAAGTCCCGGTTCTACAGTGGCAAATTCTTCTAAGATCTCTTTTTTAAGAACCGTTACATTTTCAATAAATTCCTGGGCATTTCTCACTGAAATTACAGCAACTCCTTCTCTTGGGATAGCATTTCTCAACCCTCCGCTGTCGATAGAGATCAATTCAATATTCTGGCTTTCCAGTCCGGTGTAAAGAAGTCTTCCCAAAATGATATTGGCATTTCCGAAACCTTTATGGATATCCATTCCGGAGTGACCTCCCTGAAGACCTTTTACTTCAAGTCTTACAATTTGTCCTTTTGAAGCTTCTGCAGCATAGGTTTGGGTGATTGTCACATCTACACCTCCTGCACAGCCGATATCAATTTCATCGTCTTCTTCAGTATCAAGGTTCAATAGAATTTGTCCTGTCAATTGCCCTGGTTTTAATCCTAAAGCACCTGTCATTCCAGTCTCTTCATCAATCGTGAAAAGAGCTTCCAATGCAGGGTGTGGAATATCTGAACTCTCAAGGATAGACATGATGGTAGCTACTCCTAAACCATTATCAGCGCCCAAAGTAGTTCCTTTTGCTTTTACCCAGTCACCGTCAATTTCCATTTTGATTCCTTCGGTTTCAAAATCGAAATTCACATCATTGTTTTTTTGGCAAACCATATCAAGGTGCGATTGAAGCACAATAGATTTACGGTTTTCCATTCCTGCCGTGGCTGGCTTTTTAATAATAACGTTTCCTACTTCATCTACCGTAGTTTCCAGTCCTAAATCTTCACCAAATCCTTTGATAAAAGCTATTACTTTTTCCTCTTTTTTTGAAGGTCTTGGAACAGCATTTAATCTGGAGAAATTTTTCCATATAATCTGCGGTTCTATATTAGATAATTCCATTGAAATTTATTTTTCTCAAATTTACGAAATAAAAAATGCTTCCGTGAGATACAGAAGCATTTTTGTAGGATTTCGCTTTATTAACATCCGCATTCTCCATAGATCGGAGTGGTAAATGTAGTTCCGTCCGGTTTCTCTATAGTCAGAGTTCCTTCAAACAGTAAAGCCTCTTCGCCCTTTATTTTTTTACCTTTTACAGAAATTTTGTAATCATCATTTTCTATTTCCTTGGTAAGCAATTCATCTACTTCCATGTCACTTGATGAAATGAGATTCATCGCCAGTCTTTTACCGTCAAGCATCATGTATGCTGTTTTTCCGGCATCATCCGCGTAGATATATCTTTCATTTTCAAAATCAGATTTGCTGGCTGCAAAATAGCAGGAACATTCTTTGATTTCTTTTGGAAACGGAATGGTTCCCACCAGAATATTTCCTGAAGAAGGTCCGATAGAAGCAGTATCTTTAGTGATATGTAAAGAATCAGCAGGAGCAGAACCCGACACAGTTTCTTTTTCCTTTTTACAGGCTACCAATAGAAATGCGGAAAATACAATGATTACATATTTCATGTCTTTGTGGTTTTATTATTTGTTTATCCTCTTGCTCTTTCAAGAAGTGTCATCATCAATAAAGAAAGGATTACCAGGCTTTCTTCCTCATCATCAATATCGATCAGTCTGTCCAGCTGGAATCTTCTTCCGAAGAATGAAGGCATTTTTTTCAGTTTAAAATAAGCCTTTCCGTCAATACCCGTTACGGTGTAAGATGGATTAAGGAAATACCCTGTAAACATCCCGATGATAGGAAGTTCTCCTACAAAGCTGTCCCAGAATCTTACCCATGCACTGTCTTCCTGAATTTTAAACTTAGGCTGATCGTGTGCATCCAGAATATCATAACTTGCTTTCCAGATAGAACGCATTCCTTTTCTCGCCAGTCTGCCAAAATTTTTATTATCGATAAGATCATTCAAAGAATACGAAGCATTGAAATCAATCCATTGATTTGCCCTGATTCTGAAAAGTTCCTTAGACTTGCTTTCATCATTAAAAACAATAACATCTTCTTTTAACTTGAACATTTTCTGACGAACATATGCCACATAATTTCCGTTTTTGTCAGTAATGTTGAAGTCACTTGCTAAAGTAGTGATTTTGAATTTGAAATCCAGTGGATAATTAAGATTGTTAAGTACCATGTCAGTTTATTTTTTTCATATTTAATTTAAGCCGCAAATATAAAGGTTTTTTAGTGTTCTCAGAAACAAGGGAAATATAAAATATCATAATGGGACATTAATCTCGTGGTCAATAGTCAATTTTTGCTGCGCAAAGTCAATAGTCAATAATCACTTTATACAAATTCACAAACGAAGTGAATTGACCATTAACGATTCACTATCAATTATCAACTTTAATCCTTATTTTTGTACCTATGGATTACCCTAGTAAAGTATTGGCAAAAGCAGTAGATGAGATTTCGGGATTGCCTGGGATTGGAAGAAAAACGGCTTTGAGGTTAGCACTCCATTTGTTGAAGCAGCCCAATTCAAGAGCTGTAAACCTTGGCAACTCCCTGATTAACCTTGTCAATGAAATAAAGTATTGTAAAGAATGTCATAATTTTTCAGATTTTGACATTTGTGAAATATGCAGCAATGAAAAGAGAAACGGTGAACTGATCTGTATTGTAGAAGATGTAAGAGATGTGATTGCGATTGAAAATACAGGAAAGTATACAGGAAAATATCTGATTCTCGGTGGGAAAATTTCTCCCATGGAAGGAGTAGGGCCAGGCCAGCTGAATATTCCAAGCATAGAAAAGAAACTGAATGACGGACAGGTAAAGGAATTTATTTTCGCACTGAGTGCTACGATGGAAGGAGATACAACGGCTTATTATATTTACAAGAAATTTAAAAGTTTCAATGTGAATTTTTCCAGCATTGCAAGAGGAATTTCTGTAGGGGATGAACTGGAATATGCAGATGAAATTTCTTTGGGGAGATCTATTATCAATAGATTGCCTTACAACGAAAAGGATTAATATGAAGTTGTCCGTTATTATTGTTAATTATAATGTTACCCAATTGCTTAGAAGCTGCCTCCTGTCGCTCCGGAAGTATGTACAGGATATAGATTATGAGGTGATTGTCATTGATAATGCTTCTGCAGATAGCTCATGGCGAGATCTTATTTCTGAATTTCCCAACGTACATTTTATATCATCTTCAACAAATGGTGGTTTTGCAAAAGCAAATAACCAGGCTGTCCGGAAGGCAAAAGGAGAATATATTTTGCTTTTGAATCCCGATACGGAATTTGAAGGGTTTTATATGAAAGAACTGCTGGATTTTGCAGATGCACAGCCTTCATTCGGATGTCTGGGGGTAAGAATGCATGATGCCGGAGGAAATTTTCTTCCTGAAAGCAAGCGATCGGTTCCGGATATGTTCAATTCATTTGAAAAGCTGTTTACCAATTTTAAAAAGAACAACTCGAAATCCTATTACAGAAACGATATAGAAGAAAATGCTATTGCTGAAGTGGAAGTAATCACCGGAGCATTTTTATTGGCTAAAAAAGAGGTCTATGAAAAAATAGGAGGATTGGATGAAGCTTATTTTATGTATGGAGAAGATATTGATCTCTGTTATACTTTTTTAAGAAACGGATATCAAAACTTCTATTATGGGAAAGTTTCAATTCTTCATCACAAAGGGGAAAGTACCATTAAAGATGAAGTATACCTCAACAGATTCTACGGAGCCATGCAAATCTTTATTGATAAATATTATAAAGAATCAAAACCTGTACAGTATTCATTTTTAAAGGCAGGATTAAAGCTTCGGCATCAGATTGAAAAGATCAGGTTAAAATAAAAAAGCAACTCAATTTGAGTTGCTTTTGTTGTATGTAAGATGATATTCTTCTTATTTTGCCGGTGCAGGAGTCTGTGCCGGAGTGGTTGTAGAAGAAGCAGGAGCTGACTGTTTTGCCGGAGCTTCTTTCTTAGCAGGCTGTTGTGCAGGAAGTGCCTGAGAAGGCTTACCTGTAATAACAACGCTTAAAAGGATAAGAACGATGATAGTTCCGCCCAGAGTCCATGTTGCTTTTTCCATGAAATCATTGGTTCTCTGTACCCCGAACTGTGCAGATGATGCACCTCCGAATGTACTGGAAAGGCCTCCTCCTTTTGGATTTTGTGCCATAACAATAATTACCAATAAGACACTGGCAATCATAATAAGAACCATCAATAGTGTAAATATAGTATCCATTAATTCTGATATCTTTTTGAATGGGCAAATTTAATCTTTTTTTACTGAATTACAAAAAAAGATATCGCCAAATGTTGATAAAAATAAAAACGGCAACATTTGTTGCCGTTTTTTCTATAAAAATAGGATGTTATTATTTAAAATCAGCATCTGTAGCCTTATTGATCTCATAAGACTTTACATTCATGGTCATATCCATTCCCATCTGGCTTACAGAGATCGTGAAAGGCATTTTTACGCCTTCTACATCTTTGTAATTAGAGTAGGTTGTCGGAATGGTCATTTCCTGACCTTTAGCTTTTATTTTTTTAGTCTCTCCGGTTTTTAATCCCGTTGCCACACTGTAGTAATAGGTTGTATTTCCACCTTTAATAGCATAAGAGTCTTCCCCGCCAATTTTCTCAATTCCTCCTAATTTATAGTCGGGAGATTTTGCAAATCCCAATTCTTCGAAAATCTCAGGATTTTTTTGTTTTTCGGCAATTTCCTCCGGTGTGATGTCAACCTTTTGTCCCATTTGCATAGAATAGCCGGTTTTCCCGTCGAATACCTGCTTCTGAACAACCTGTCCCATTGCCGTTACCGTGGTAAGCTCTTTTCCGCCTTGTGCTTTAACGATTTTAAAATCGATGTTTTGTCCTTGCATAGACATTGAGGCGTTGGTTGTATAAGATGTGATTTTCGCCAGATTAGCTTTTCCTCCGATAGCATTGATGTATTTGTCAACAACAGATGCAACGGTTACATTGGCATCCACTTTTTGTACAGTTGGTTTTGCAACGGGGTTGGCTTCTTTATCGAAATATTTTACAGGATAACCCAGTTTTTCCAATCCTTCAGAAATATCAGATGCCTTACCAGCGATGAAAATTCTGCTCTGGTTGGGCAAAATTGTAGCTTTTACAGCATTGGAAACATCTGCTGCAGTTACCTTATCAATAGATTTTAAGTAATTGGTATAAAAATCAGCAGGTAAATCCTGAACCTTCAGGTTTAAAGCAAATCTTGCGATATTGGCAGGTTGTTCCAGGGCAAGAATGAAAGCTCCTTTTAATTTAGCTTTAGCGTTCGCTAATTCTTCTGGTTTTATGGTAGAGATCGCATTAAGTTCATTCATGAATTCCTTAACAGCTTTGTCTGTAACCTCATTTCTTACACTTGCACTCGCAGAGAATTGTGGAGAATACTTGCTGGCCACCATTTCTGAGTAAGCCCCATAGGTAAATCCGTTTTTCTCACGAAGGTTCATGAAAAGTCTGGCTTCACCGCCACCACCAAGGATGTAATTGGCGATTGTAGCAGGGAAGTAGTTGGCATCTTTCATTTTCAGGGTGTTCAGGTTGTTTAAAGAAACAACAGACTGTACTGCAGAAGGAACATCTACTACGTTGATCTCTGTTTTAGCAACATTAGAAGCAGGTTCCAATGGTGTAATAGGAGTGTTTGCTTTTTTCCAGCCACTGAAAGCTTTTTCGATCAAAGGTTTTACCTGGTCAAACTTTACGTCTCCTACAATTACTAAATAAGCATTATCCGGAGCGTAGTATTTTTTATAAACATTTTGTACGTCAGCAAGCTGGATTTTGTTGATAGATTCAACCGTTTCAAACTCACCTCTTGACGTATTCTTCCCATACATCAAAGCGTTGGATACTCTTTCAGCAATAGAAGAAGCATTTTTTTCATCAGCTTTTAATCCTTCAATCGTTCTCTCCTTAGAGTTTTGAATTTCTTCAGCAGAAAATTTAGGATTAATAATGGCATCAGCCATTAAACCTAAAACTTCAGGGAAATATTTTGAAAGTGAATTGGCAGAAGCACCCCCCGAAGAGAAATTAAGGTTTGCTCCAAGATAATCTACTTTTTTGTTGAAGTCGTCTTTGCTGATATTGGTAGTTCCGTTTTCGAACTGCTCAGCCATAATTCCGCTTACTCCGGTTACTGCTCCTTCGTTGTATGGAGGTCTGTCCATAGAAAGGCTGGCACTTACTCTTGGTAATTTGTTGTTCTCAACCACCATTACCGTAAGGCCGTTGCTTAGCTGGAAAGTTTTTGGCTTCGCAATGTTAATCGCAGGAGTAGGTCCCGGTTTCGGCATTGCATTAAGATCTATTTTTTGTGCTGAAACCATTCCTGTAAAGAAAAATGCTGCAGCTATATATGTTAATTGCTTTTTCATTTGTAAAAATTTAATTTTTAATAATCATATTATCTCCTAAGAAGCTGAATAATTACTTTTTCTCAGGAACGTAATTGATGATTATTCTTTGGTTGGAATTAAGATACTTTTTAGCAGCATTTTGAAGATCCTGTCTTGTGATAGATCTGTAAATGTCGATTTCTTTGTTGATCAGATTCGTATCACCCATCAATACATGGTTGGTTGCCAGTGAAGCGGCAATTCCCTGAATGCTTGAATTGGCATTTACAAACTGGTTTTCATACTGGTTTTGAAGTTTTTGATAATCTTCTTCAGAAATTAAAGTAGTCTGAAGCTTTTTGATTTCAGCATCAATGTCAGTCTGTAACGCCTGTTTTGTAGTTTGTCCCATTGGAATCGCGAAGAATGCGAAAATACTGTAATCTTCAAGTCCCTGGTTGAAAGCAGCCACCTGAAGTGCCTTTTTGTCCTGGTCTACTAATTTTTTATATAAAACCGAAGATTTACCGCTGCTTAAATAAGAAGAAAGCATATCTAAAACATAAGCATCTTTCTCTTTGTTAGCCGGAGTTCTGTATGCGAACACATAAGCCGGAAGCTGGATGTTGGGATCTGTAGCAGTTACTTCTTTTTCCTGAGTGATAGGCATTTCTTTCGGGAAATCTTTGGGATAAAGTGTACCTTTTGGAATTCCTCCGTAATATGTTTCAATCCATTTCTTGGTTTGCTCAGGTTTGATATCTCCGGCAACTACTAAGGTAGCATTATTCGGAACGTAATATTTTTTATAAAATGCCTGGAATTCCTCTAGCTTAGCAGAGTTCAGATCTTCCATAGAACCAATTGTCGGCCAGTTGTATGGATGGTTTGTGAATAAATTTTTCTGAATAGTCGTGAAAAGATTCCCATAAGGCTGGTTATCCATTCTTAATCTTTTCTCTTCTTTTACAACCTCTCTCTGGGTATCTACACCAATCTGGTTGATAACAGCGTGACGCATTCTTTCTGCCTCCATCCAAAGACCAAGCTGTTCGTTGTTGGAAGGGAATGTTTCATAGTAATACGTTCTGTCATTGGTCGTGTTGGCGTTGTTCTGCCCTCCGTTTGAAGAAACGATTTTAAACCAGTCTCCTCTCTTGATGTTAGGAGTTCCTTCGAATAAAAGGTGTTCAAAGAAGTGAGCAAAACCTGTTCTGCCTTTTACTTCATCTTTTGCACCTACATGATACATTACACCTGTTGTTACCACCGGTGCCGAGTTATCCTGATGAAGAATTACATGCAGACCATTGGGAAGGTCATACTCTTCGAATTTGATTTGCTGTGCATTCAGCATGAGCCCGAAGAAAGCTACGGCAGCAGCAGAAAGAAGTCGCTTTTTCATAAAATTTAGAAATTGTTTACCAATTAGTATGAAAAGTGAATTAAATGTTACAGAATGTGTATAAATATAAAGGTGACGGTGAATAGTGAATGATGAATTCGCTTCGCTTGTCAATTGGTTACGTGATTCGGGTTGCGGGATTTGAGACCAAGAATAATCATTCACAATTCACTTGCGAAGCAAAATTGACCATTGACAAATACTATCTGAGTACTTCGAATTCCTAACTTCTCTATGAAAGTTTGAATTCTCCTCCGAATACCTTAATTTTGTGTTCCCAAAATTTTTTGCTGTATGGACTATTTGAAAGGACTCAACGAATCACAATATGAAGCCGTTACCTCTTTACAGGGACCTCTGATGGTGCTTGCCGGAGCTGGTTCAGGTAAAACGCGTGTACTGACCATGCGTATTGCCCATTTGATACACAACGGAATAGACCCTTTCAATATTCTGGCTCTTACCTTTACCAATAAAGCAGCACGTGAGATGAAAGAACGTATTGCAAAAGTAGTAGGGGACAGCAATGCAAGAAGCCTTTGGATGGGAACCTTTCACTCGGTTTTTGCAAGAATTTTAAGAATTGAAGCCCATTATCTCGGGTATCCTTCCAATTTTACCATTTATGATCAGCAGGATGCCCTGAACGTGATTAAAAAGGTGCTGAAGGATATGAATATTGATGCTGATCTTTATAAACCTAAAAAAGTTCAGGCAAGAATTTCAACCTATAAAAATAACCTGATTACGGTAAAAGCTTATTTCAACAATCCGGAACTGATGGAAGCGGATGAAAAAGCGAATATGAAATTCATCGGGCAGATTTATCAGAAATACGTAGATCAGTGTTTCAGAAACGGATCTATGGATTTTGATGATCTTTTATTGAAAACCAATGAACTATTGACCCGTTTCCCGGAAGTACTGGCAAAATACCAGGACAGATTCAGATACATCATGGTAGATGAGTATCAGGATACCAACCACTCGCAGTATCTTATCGTAAAAGCTCTGGCTTCGAAATTTGAAAATATCTGTGTGGTAGGAGATGATGCACAGTCTATTTACTCTTTCCGTGGAGCGAATATCTACAATATCTTAAACTTTAAAAAAGATTATCCGGATGCTATAACGGTATCTCTGGAGCAGAATTACCGCTCTACACAGAATATTGTAAACGCTGCTAATGTGGTCATCGCTAAAAACCTGCAGCAGTTTAAGAAAAATGTCTTCAGTGATAATGAAGAGGGAGATAAGATCAAAATATACCGATCTCTTTCCGATGCTGATGAAGCCAATTTCGTGGCAGGAAATATCTGGGAACTTCGTAACCGTGACCAGAGAAAATACAGCGATTTTGCTATTTTATACAGAACCAACTCTCAGACGCGTGCTTTTGAAGATGCCCTGAGACGTAAAAATATTCCGTACAAAGTATATGGAGGACTTTCTTTCTACCAAAGAAAAGAAGTAAAAGACCTTATTGGATACCTTCGTCTGCTGATCAATGAAAATGATTCTGAAGCATTGATGAGGATTATTAATTATCCTGCAAGAGGAATCGGAGAAACGACCCAGAATAAACTGATTGTTTTTGCTGATGCCCACAATATTGCTGTTTCAAAAGTATTGGAGAATCTTCCGATGTATGCACCGCAATTAGGTTTGAACAATGGAGTTTTAAACAAACTGAATGACTTCTGGTCCATGATCAAAGCTTTTCAGGTATTGCTGAAAACAGAAACAGCGTATAGTGTTGCTATGGAAGTGGCAAAGCGAAGCGGTTTAATCAAGTTTTTAAAAGATGATCAGACTCCTGAAGGAATTTCCAGAGTAGAAAACGTACAGGAATTGATGAACTCTATGCAGGGGTTCATTGAAGAACAGATGCAGCTTGAAGATGGAGATCCGAGTCTTTCCAATTTCCTTGAAAATATTGCCCTTTCTGCAGATACTCAGGATAAAGAACTGGAAGATGATATGGTTTCTCTGATGACGATTCACCTTTCAAAAGGACTGGAATTCCCGGTGGTTCACTTAGTGGGACTTGAAGAAAACCTTTTCCCTAGCTTTATGAGCTCTGCAACCAGAGAAGACCTGGAAGAGGAGAGAAGATTATTCTATGTGGCATTGACAAGAGCAGAAAAACAAGCCTTCTTCTCCTATGCTGTTTCCCGTTTTCAATGGGGGAAAATTACGGATGCTGAGCCTTCAAGATTCTTAAGTGAAATTGATGATGAATATATTGAATTCCTTAATCCTGCCCTGGAAAAAAGGTTTATCAATAATTCAGGCGTGAAATCCAATATCTTTGATGAGCATCCATCTGAAATGAGATCTTTCAAAAAGGTTGAGAAAAAGACCATCGACAGGGGAGATACTTCCAAACCTGCTCCTGAAGTCAGAAAGCTGAAACCGGTAAGCACGGCTAAAATTATCAATCCAAGCGGAGCTTCTTCTCAGGATATTGAAGTAGGAGATAAAGTGAGACACGACCGTTTCGGAATTGGGGAAGTGACTTTCCTGGACGGAACAGATCCTCAGAATATCAAAGCAAAAGTAGTTTTCATGCATGAAGGAGAGAAAAATCTGATCCTGAAATATGCTAAACTGACTAAGATTTAATTTCAAAATAAAATAAAGGAAACGGATTCAATTTTTGGATCCGTTTTTATTTTTAAACACAAAGTTCGCAATGTGATTATTGGATCTGCTATTTTTTGTTCGCAAAGGCGTTTCACTTAGCTAAGACAAGCCCTCTGCTGAACGAAGTGCCGTTGCGACCGAAAGAATAATCAATAAGCAATTTGTCTCTTTGCGTGTTTAGCGTTTTTTTCAAAATTTATTTTACTGTTAACTTTCTATAAAACAATGTTTTTTTACGAATGTTTCCTTAATTTATCATAACTTTAAATGAGGGATAGAAAGAAACGATAATAGTTTTTAACAAAAACAAAGTCTATCTGTTTTGTAGACTAATAAATAAATTTTACATTTGCACCTTGTAAAAACATAAATGTTAATCAAATTCTAAACTATGAATAATAAGAAAACTATTCTTTCGGCCTCTGTTTTATTTTTCCTCGGCGTATTTACTTATGGACAGGAAAAAGACAGTATAAAAACAAATAAAGACAGCATAAAAACCAATACTGTAGAAGAAGTAGTTGTACTGGGTTCAAGAGCCGGTGCCAGATCTAAAGTAGACAGTCCGGTTCCTGTAGATGTATTCAATGTAAAAGAATCTTCTATTATCCTTCCACAAACCAATATCGGACAAATTCTGAATGCGGTTGCCCCTTCATTTACTTCCACGATTCAGACCAATTCAGATGGAACAGATCACCTGGATCCAGCTCAGCTGAGAGGCTTGGGACCTGATCAGGTGTTGGTTCTGGTGAATGGAAAAAGAAGACATACTTCAGCATTGGTGAACGTCAACGGAACACCCGGAAGAGGAACTGTTGGTACAGATTTGAATGCCATTCCTTCTTTTGCTTTAAACAGAATTGAAGTACTAAGAGACGGAGCGGCCGCACAATACGGATCTGATGCCATTGCCGGTGTTATTAACCTGGACCTTAAAAGAGATACAGGAAAACTGGCAGGTCAGATCAGTTATGGAGGAAACCTTACGCCAACGGCTAATGATCATACCGGAGATTTTGACGGACAGAATATCCAGCTGGATTTGAACTATGGAAATAAAATCGGAACCAAAGGAGGTTTCTTTAATATTACCTGGTCTTCACAATTCAGAAATCCAACGTATAGAGCAGGAACAGAAAGTGGTCCTATTTACAACGCTTACAATGCCATTGAACAGCGTGCATTGAATGACGGAGTGAACCTTTCTTCTCTTTTTACCAATATTAATAATACACCCAATTCACAGCAGCTTGTGAATTACATTCATCAATATGCACAGAATGTAAGCTATTTCTCTCAGGATCTGCAAAATTCAATCCAGGGAGCGAATACCATTTCTGCGCTACAGAATGTTTTGAAATCTGCCAATTTTACCAGAGATCAGCTTAATTATATTACAGATCAGGAACTGGCTTACAGAGGTCAGACAAGAAAGGACTTTAATATGCAGGTAGGACAATCGAAGCTTAACAATCACCAGCTTTTTGTGAATGCAGAAATCCCTGTAAGTGACAACTGGAAAGTATATACTTTTGGTGGCTATAGCATAAGACACGGAACTTCCGGAGGTTTTTACAGAAGACCAAGTGAAAGCAGAACGTTTACAGGATTATATCCTAATGGTTATCTTCCACAGATCGGAACAGATATTCAGGATATCTCATTGGCAGCTGGAATTAAAGGAAAATGGGAAGGATGGAATATTGATTTCAGTAATACATACGGACAGAATTCATTTACCTATAACATCCAGAATACAGGAAATACCTCTTTGCGTTTTGCTTCACCAAGAGAGTTTAATGCGGGTGGATTAAGATTTTCTCAAAATACCATCAATTTAGATTTCTCTAAAAAATATGATGTATGGGAAGGAATCAACGTAGCGTTTGGAGCAGAACACCGTTATGAGAATTTTAAAATTACTCAGGGAGAAGAAGCATCTTATGCAACCTATGATGTTTCTGGAAATGTTTGGAACGGAAATTCTGTAAGACCTACAGATTTTTTCGGAGCATCGCTTCCGGGAGGTTCTCAGGTATTCAACGGGTTTAAACCTGGAAATGCAGTGGATAAAAACAGACAGTCGGTAGCTGCTTATGCGGATGTTGAATTCAACTTTACCAACTGGTTGTTGGTAGATGCAGCGGCCAGATATGAAAATTACTCTGATTTCGGATCTACATTCAATTATAAACTGGCTTCAAGAATCAAAGTAGCGCCTGATTTCAATGTGAGATTTGCGGGATCTACAGGATTTAGAGCGCCATCAATCCACCAGATTTATTATAATGTAACCTCTACGTTGTTCACCAATAATCAACTATTGGAAGTAGGAACTTTCAGTAATGATTCTCAGCTGGCAGGGCTTTTGGATATGCCAAAACTGAAGCAGGAAACATCCAAATCGGCAAGTGTAGGATTTACCTACAGAATTCCTTCGGCTAGTCTTACCTTTACAGCAGACGGATACTTCACGAGAATTGATAACCGTATTATTCTTACAGACCAGTTCTTAAAAGCAAGCGTTCCTCAGAAAGCACAGGAGGCATATGATCAGTTAGGAATTAATGCTGCGCAATTCTTTACGAATGCCATTGATACGGAAACAAAAGGAGTGGACGTTGTAATTTCCCATAATGTGAGATTTTCAGGAATAAAACTGGATAATAATTTTGCTATTAACCTTAATAAAACAAAACAGGTTGGGGATATTCATTCTGCAGGACTTCTGCAGTCGCCACAATTGGAGAAGGTATATTTCTCTGAAAAATCAAGAGTATATCTGGAAGAAGCCGTACCTAGAGTGAAAGCCAGTCTTTCTCATACGCTTTCATGGAAGAATGCGAGTCTTTATCTGAGAAATACCTATTTCGGAAAAGTAACAGGTGCTGATATTATTGATGTGAACGGAGACGGAATCATTGATTTTAATGAACACCAGCAGATCGGAGATAAGATCATTACGGATTTATCTGCTGCCTATCAGTTTACTAAAAATGTAGGATTGACTTTAGGAGTAAACAATTTGTTTGATATCTATCCGACGAAAAACCTTACAGCTTCTACCAATAATGACCAATTCATCTATTCAAGATCTACTTCACAGTTTGGGCAGAATGGAAGATATGTTTTTGCAAGATTGAATTTCAATTTTTAAATAACACAAAAGATAATGCTTAAAAAAACAGTTCAGAAATCCTGAACTGTTTTTTCTGTATAAAATTTGAATTTTATCTTTCTACCAGTTCTTTCACTGGTTCACCATAATGGTCAATTTCAGTTGTTTTGATTTGAAGCAGCTGGTACCACTTTCTGAAAGCTCCTGCAAATACAATAAGCATCAGAACCATGGCTGTCACCGCTAAAGCAGCCAGCAAATACTGTCCTTTAGGAATGTAAATGGCGGTCACCTGAATATAACCCGCCCAGAAGGTAATTCCAGCCATGAATACACCCGGAATAGCCGAGCATAAAGCATATTTTCCCCTGTTCATTCTGATCAGCATCGTTGTACAGACGATAAGCCCACAGGCTGCCAGCAATTGGTTACTGATTCCGAATAACGGCCAGATACTGTTTACATTTCCGGTATACACCAGATATCCCCAGGCAAAAGTGAAAAGAAGACTGCTGATAATGATTCCCGGAATCCAGTTTTTATCATTGAATTTTGGTACAACAGATCCCAGCATTTCCTGTAAAAAGAAGCGTCCGACTCTTGTTCCTGCATCAATGGCAGTCAGGATAAAGACAGCTTCAAACATGATCGCAAAATTATACCAATACGCGGTAAGCTGATCCATATACGGGATTTTATTAAAGATATGGGCCATTCCCACGGCCAGAGATACTGCACCTCCGGTTCTGCCATACAGATCAATACCTATTTTCTGGGAGTAATAATCAATATCTACCCCGTGCAGGGAAGGATGCGCTGCCAGAAATGAATCATAGGCTTCTTTGGGCGTGTTGATCGCAAAATAATCACCCGGCATCAAAGTACATGCTGCAATAAGCGCCATTAATGCAACAAATCCTTCTACCAGCATGGCTCCGTAACCTACAAAAAGGATTTCTCTTTCTTTATTCAGCATTTTGGGAGTGGTTCCCGTAGCAATCACCGCATGAAATCCGGAAATCGCTCCGCAGGCAATTACAATGAAGATAAAAGGAAGCACCGGACCGCCAATAATAGGGCCACCGCCATTCACAAATGCTGTGATAGCCGGCATCTGTATCGTTGGATGGATAACGATTACCCCTATAGCCAGCATGATAATCGTTCCGATCTTTAAATAAGTCGATAGATAATCCCTGGGAACCAAAAGAAGCCATACGGGTAATACCGAAGCAATAAATCCATACAGAGGAATGGCAATAGAAATGGTTTTAATATCCCAGGAAAATAAACCATTCATTGTAGGATTCTGCATTAGGGTGTGTCCTCCGATAATTCCTGCGACCAAAAGAATACCTCCCAAAATACTTGCAAACAGGACACTATTCTTTTTATAACGCATAATCAGACCCATAATAATGGCAATGGGCATGGTAATGAGAACGGTGAAGAGAGACCACGAAGCCTCATGCATGGCATTGATACAGGCCAGTGATAAACCCGCTAGGGTAAGAATCAATATGAAAAGGATTGCAAAACCAGCTACCGTACCCGTTGCCTTTCCAATTTCTTTGGAAGCAATCGTGGCTAGACTTTGCCCTTTATGTCTCACTGAAGCAAAAAGAACAATCATATCATGAACCCCACCTCCCAGTACACATCCTATCAATATCCATAAAGCTCCCGGAAGATATCCGAACTGTGCAGCAAGAACAGGTCCTACCAAAGGCCCGGCAGCAGCAATAGCCGCAAAATGATGCCCGAAAAGTACATTTTTATTGGTAGCCACATAATCTTTACCATCTGCAAATTCTACAGCAGGTGTTGTATTCCCGTCATTAAGCCGGAGAACTTTATTGGCAATGAAAATACCGTAAAAACGGTAAGCTATCGCAAAAAGAAGAACAGATACAAAGATGAGCGTAAGTGCATTGATATTGTTTAAAGATTCCATATTGCTTATTTTTGTTGATAAAAAATTAAGTTATTGGTGTTTTTATTGTTAATAATTTAAATAATAGCCAAGGTAATTAATTCTCAATGAAAAAGTATCAATATGTATATCAATCTAGCAAATTTGTACTCGTCTTTTATTTTATTGATTTGATTTGTCGTATTTTGTGTTGTGTTCTGATGGGTAAATGTATATCTTATTTCTTTTGTGAAAGAACAAACTCTACCATCTTATCTGTAAGCTGATCCAGATAAGCTTTATCAGTAGTGCCAAAGCCATGCACTCCGCCGTCAACGACGATCAGGGAGTTCTGTATTTTGGCTCTGTTTAATTTTCTGTGGAGCTTTTTAGACTGACTTAAAGGAACAATTTTATCATTATTCCCCTGGACAATTAAAGTTGGAACTCCTCCGGAAACAAAATAGACAGGGGAAATCGTTTTAAGATAATCAATAGCGCTGTCCTGATCTTTTCTGATATTATATCCGGAAATTCCTTTGACAAGATTTTCCTGTAAACCGACAATTTTTTTAGACATTAATCCGATCATTCCCACCGGAATTGTTCCTAATCTTGTATGGAAAAGTTTGTTGAGGTCTGCAGGGCCATAATGATCAATCACATAATTCACTTTAGCCGAATAAGAGGAAAGTTCAGGATTACCCAGATAAGTATTGTCTGGTGTATAGGCTGCCATCAGAGAAAGATGGGCTCCGGCTGAAGCCCCGAAAAGTCCGATATTGTTGGTGTCAAGGTTATATTTTTCAGCATTCTTTCTTACCCATCTTATGGCATCTTTGGTATCTTCCAAAGGCAGAGGAAAATGAATGCTGTCACTTAAAAGCGTATAATTGATACTGATCACCGCATACTGTTTGTCTATCAGTTTTTTTACAGTTGTTTCAAGATAATTATCTGAATTTACCACTTTGTCACCTTCTACCCATCCGCCTCCATGAACGTAGATCAATACCGGAAGTTTTTCAGTGGTGGCATTCTTGGGAGTATAGAGATCAAGAGCGAGAGGTTTGCCCTTTCTGTTTGTTTTGTATACGATATCTTCGGAAACTGTTGCAATTTCAGGGAGTAATGTACTTTTTACAGCAGCAGCTTTGTTTGGTCTTAATGGTAAGTCTTGTGAAAAAAATAAATTTGTAAAGCTCAAAAATAAATTAAAAAACAGGTTTGTGAAAAACCTGTATGTTGATATGTTGTTGATGTGTAATTTCATAATAAATTTTTAAGGAGTGTTATTTTACTAACTCCTCAAAAAGCTTACCAAAAGTGGCATTCAGGTCCTTTGATTTTCCCGGATGAGGTCTTGAGGTCTGTACGACAGAACTTCTTACCGCTGTTAGCCATCGGAAACGTTCCGGAATATCAAGAAAAGCAATAGGACCGCCATCTTTCTCACCGTTAGCAATTTTTTGAAAACTTTCCAGATTGTGGATGATATCATCGTAATCCAGTTTGCTGTGCATCAGTTTGAATTTGTCCGGACACAAATAGAATTCCACTCTAATGAATTTTTCCTTCTTGGAAAACATCACCAGTCCGATATTGAAAAATTCTTCTCTTTCAACTTTAGGTACTAGGCGTATTACCGCATATTCATATATTTTATCCTCTTGCATTTTTCGCTTCGTTTACAAAGATTTGAGAATTTTCTAATCTGGTTTTCATAAATTGAAAATAGATTTCACGAATTTCTTCTGGCGTTTCGTCAGCATCATTCCAGTGCAACCAGTCTTCAGGAATCATGTTGACAATGTCTCTGAAAAGAGTATCATTCAAAACTTCATGGGCAAATTTATCCGCTTCGTCAAGCATTTTGGCCTTAGGAAGAAGCACATGATCTTTCACATATTTGAAAGGCGTTTTGGCTGCTGCATCAAAATTCTGCCATGAGTGGTGGAAGTAGAACGAAGCACCATTGTCAATGATCCAAAGTTCTTTATGCCACATCAGCATATTCGTATTTTTAAAAGTACGGTCGATGTTGGTAATGAATGCATCCAGCCATACTATTTTTGAGGCCAGAAGCGGATCCACACTTACTCCCGGGTCATACGTAATAGAACCGGAAAGATAATGTAAACCGAGATTCAGCCCTTCAGAAAACTTCAGAAGATCCTGAATTTCCTCATCGGCTTCCGTTCTTCCGAAATCGGCGTCAAGATTAACGAAAACAAGTTCAGGAATTTTAAGTCCCAAAGCTTCGGTAATTTTCCCGCCCAAAAGTTCGGAGATCAGCATTTTTACCCCATGGCCTGCACCACGGAATTTTAATACATATTTGAAATCATCATCAGCTTCTGCCAGAGCCGGAAGAGATCCTCCTTCTCTCAGGGGCAGAATGTAACGCATCACGGTTACAGTTCTTAAATTCTGCATGCAGCAAAAATAAGCTTATTTTTTAATAATTTTTTTAGTGAATTCCTTTTCTCCTGTTTTATATTGCAGGAAATAAACTCCGCTGGTCAGATGCTGAAGTGAAATACTGCAGCCGGTGTCTGTTTTATTCAAATGATAAGGAATGATTTTTCCTGAGGCTTCTGTAAGGGAAATTACTTCAAATTTCTTTTTAGAAACAATGTTAATAAGGTTTTGAGAAGGATTTGGATAGATTTGAATTCCATTTTCTATAGTTGTTTCTGCTGTTTGTAATGTACTTACAACAACCAGTTTTGTTTTCGTTGTAGTTGCTCCGCAAGCATCTGTTGTAAGTTTTACATGATAACTTCCTCCCACAGTATAGTTGTGCGTCGGATTTTCCAGCGTAGAAGTCGTACCATCACCAAAATCCCATGAATAATTGGCTGCATTCTGGGTTGCATTCGTAAACTGAACGGTGCCTGCTCCGGTAAGCTGATAAGTAAATCTGCTGTGAACATCATTGTTGGTTACATACCATTGACCAGGCTGATTGTACACTTCTGTTTTCACAATTTCTTTGATCAGCTGGGCCTGTGCCGGAGTAAGATTTCCATTAAAAGGAATCTGCGTAGGATCTTTCTTGAATATAATAGTATAAAATGTATACGCAGCCGCCATAGAACCAATGTAGCTCGGGTGCGATTCATCCTGATCATACAATTCAATGGCCGGGTTTTGCTCTCTGATTGTTCTCCAGACTTTACCTACAGGAGAGACAATGCCTTCATTGTTCATTGCCATTTCCATATAACGGTTATAAATTTGAGTGTCCATTCCCTGATAGGTGCAGACTGTGGGAAGTCCCGGGCAATTGGCTGCATCACCATTTTTACGGCCCCAGGTCATATAGAAAATAACATTACCACAAGGATTTGATGCTTTAATTAAATTAGAAAGCTGAAGCGCATAAGGATACACCTGGTTTTGTACCTGGGAATCAGGAAACGAAGGAAGCTGGCTCTGTTCCTGCAATACCACGTAATCCCAGTTTCCCTGATTAATGTCTGTAGTGACATTCGGGTTATTGGCATGATCCTGCAGGGTAGCACCTCCCGGAGTCTGGCTGTGATGCTCGAATACATCACCATTAGATGCAGCAATGCTTTGAATAAGGCCAGGTAAATTGTTAACATAAGTATAACTGTTTCCAATAAAAAAGACCCTTTTGGTCGTCTGGCTCAGGATTAAAGAAAATGTAATTAAAGATAAAAGAAGTAGAGTTTTTTTCATAAATTTCAGTTTGAATTCATCCCATAAATATAAATAATATTAAATAAAACCCGTTTATTTTATGAATTTGATTATCGAAAAGAATATATATTTAGAAAATAAAGAAACAAAAGGCTTTCTTGCTGATATTTTTTATCCGGCTACTGAAAAAAAACTTCCCCTGATTATATTTGTTCATGGTTATAAAGGGTATAAAGATTGGGGCGCCTGGAACCTGATGGCCGAAAAGTTTGCGGAAGCAGGCTTTTTCTTTGTCAAGTTTAATTTTTCACATAACGGAACAACAACAGAAGATCCGTTTAATTTTGGAGACCTCGAAGCCTTTGGAAATAATAATTATTCTAAAGAACTTTCCGATCTTGGAGTAGTAATTGATCATTTCAGTAAAGATCCTCATGTGGATGATGAAAAGATTGTACTGATCGGACACAGCAGGGGAGGGGGAATATCCATTATCAAAACTGTTGAAGATGAAAGAATCAACGGTTTGATTACATTGGCCAGTGTTGACACATTAGATCGTTTTCCAAAAGGAGAAGCCTTTGAGAACTGGAAGAATAATGGAGTATATTATGCGCTGAACGGCCGTACAAAACAGGAAATGCCTCATTATTACCAGTTTTATGAAGATTTTGAAAAAGATATTCACCGTTTTGATGTAGAACGAGCTACAGAAATGGCTAAGGCTCATATGCTGATTATTCATGGAACAGAAGATGAAGCGGTAGAGGTGAAGCAGGCAGAACATCTTCATATTCTTCACCCCAATTCTGAATTGTTTCTGATTGAAAATGCCAACCATACTTTCGGGGCAAAAGAACCATGGGAAGGAAATGATTTACCAAAAGATCTCCATACTGTAACTGAAAAATGCATTGATTTTATCAAAGAAAAATTGAAATAAAACGTTTAAAACTACGTTATTATATAGTAACCACCATACAATATATTTATGAAAAAAATTATTGCAGGCGCACTTGCGCTTTCATTATGTGTTGTTTCATGTAAAAAAGAAACAAAAACAGAATCTTCTGTAAGCAGTGATACTTTGGCAGCCGTTATGCCTAAGGATTCCGTAACAACTCCAAAAACAGATTCAGCAGCAACTGCAGCTCCTTCTGCTCCTGCTCCGGATAATGTTATTACCAAAAACGTTGGAAAATATCCTCATGATATTAAATTCTTTGAAGATAAAGGTATTTCAGAAAGACTTAAAAAACTTACCGGTGCTCAGTATGATGAGATGGTAAAGAATTTCAATGTGGAAAGTCCTGTTGTATCAGAAAATGGAATCTACAAACTGACAGGATGCAAACAGCACGATTGTCCGGGATACGTGACAAGTATTTATTACGATGCTAAAAATGATAATCTGAACGTTTCCATAGATAAAAACGGTAAGGTAACAGAATTTGCTGAAAAAGGGAAAATTACGGTCTCAGAATCGCTGAAAGCAAAATAAGAAAGTAAGTGAGAAGCTGGAAGATAATAGTATTCGGTATCTATTGAAATCAAAATGGAATTATTTTCCAAAGGGTATTAATTGGGACAAAAATCTATTCATAAGACTTTATATACTTCCAGCTTCTTACTTCCAGCATAAAAAAATAAGCCTGAAATTTCAGGCTTATTTTTTTATTTAATAGTGAGCAAAACCCACGCTTCTTCCACTTTGCTTTCCAGAAGTAACTTCTGTGCGTCGAGATGAATGTTTTCATCAGCATGAAAGTCACCTTCAGGCAACACTTCCGTATTGGCAAGCATTCCAAGGTCATTTCCTGTAAATACTTTACTGTATTTGATAGAATCTGGCAGCAGATCAAAACCGATTCCTTTTGTTACCAAAGGTTTAGGTACTTCAAAAAGACTGTTTTCATTGCTTCTGGAATACCAGTTGCTGCCTAAACGGGCTACCATATCCAGTTTTTTCTGATCCAGATTTCCGGCTTCATTCAGATATTCTTCTCTGATATGAATTTTCTGAACTTCACAGATTACCAGATTTCCTGCGCCGCCCTGATCACCCAATGATTTTACCTCTAAAACCTTACATTCAAAATTAACCGGGCATTCTTCAATAAGTTTAGGTTGTACAAGATCTGCATCTTTCATGGTAAGACCGGATTTGATAAACTCATTCACTCCGGTTTCATATTCTGTAGAGGCTAAAGAAATCTGTTGTACAATCGGAAAATTGACTGTTCCGATGACCACTTCCGGAACTTCAAGAACATTTTCCAGCGTATGTTTTGTAGTATTGTCACGAACCCTTCTCGATGGTGAAAAAATCAAAATCGGAGGAACCGTACTGAACATATTAAAAAAACTGAACGGAGATAAGTTATTATTACCGTCTTTATCCACTGTAGAAGCCAATGCAATGGGCCGTGGTGAAACGGCGGTTTGCATGATGGTCTGTAGTTGTACGGAGGTTATCTCAGAGGGGATTACTGTTTTCATGTTTTTCTTTTTAACACTTAATTCAACTTAAGTATTCAAATGATATTAAAAGATGCTTCGACTCAGCTCAGCATGACACTCCTAATACTATCTGTTTAGCAGTATATTTCTAGCGATGTCATCCACCAAACCTTATAGGTTTTCAAAACCTATAAGGTTTAATAGTGGTATTGTGCAGAGTTAAAATTTAGATAAAAATTAAAGTGCTGGAATAATTTTACCGGAAACTTCACCGAAACCTACTCTCACACCGTCTTTTTCAGCCCAAGCCTTCATGGTAACCGTATCATTGTCTTCAATGAATTTTCTTTCTTCTCCGTTGCTTAATGATAAAGGATTTTGTCCTCTCCATGTCAGTTCAAGCATAGAACCGAAAGATTTCGGATCACTTCCTGAGATGGTACCGCTGGCATATAGGTCACCTACTTCCACATTACATCCGTTTACCGTATGATGTGCCAGTTGCTGGGTCATATTCCAGTACATATGTTTGTAGTTGCTTTCGCAGATCAGGTTTTGATCTCCGTTTTCAGGCTGGATATATACTTCAAGGTTGATATCGTAATTTTTATCACCTTCAAATTTTAAATAGTCTAAAACCTCAGGATCCTGGGTTGGAGAAGCGGTTCTGAATGGTTCCAGAGCTTCAAGGGTAACTACCCATGGAGAAATGGATGAACCGAAGTTTTTCGCAAGGAATGGCCCTAGCGGAACGTATTCCCAGGATTGGATATCTCTTGCAGACCAATCGTTGAAAACGACCATTCCGAAGATGGCATCTTCAGCGTCTTTAGTAGAAATACTTTCTCCCATCTCTGTATTTTTATTGATGATAAAAGCCATTTCAAGTTCGAAATCCAGTTGTTTAGATGGTCCGAAAACCGGTTTATCTGCATCTGCAGGCTTTGTCTGACCTTTCGGACGATTGATCTCCGTTCCGGAAACTACGATAGAGGATGCTCTTCCGTGGTAACCTACCGGTAGATGTTTCCAGTTGGGTAATAAAGCGTTTGCCGGATCACGGAACATTTTTCCTACGTTGGTAGCATGTTCGATGCTGCTGTAGAAATCGGTGTAATTCGGGATGTGAACAGGCATCATCATTTTTACTTTATCCAGATCATAGAAAGCTTCTTCAATAGTTTTCTGATCTTTTGATAAAGTGGATCCTTCCTGCAATAAGGTTTGGATTTTAGTACGAACAGCATTGGTAACAGGCTTACCCAGCTCGATAAATTCGTTGATGGTATACGCTTCAAAAACATTGTCGTCTAATCCTTCAATATCTTCAAAATATCCAAGATCGTACAAGGTAGCAAGATCAATGACCTGATCTCCGATTCTTGTACAGCATCCGATATATTCTTTGTTAAAAACTGCGACTCCGAAAGGAATATTGTGTATAGAAAAATCCGAATTTGAGGAATAGTCTACAAATGATTTCATAAGTTTAGATTTTAGTTAGATTCAATATCATCCGGAGAATTCCCCGGAACATTTATTTGGTCTTTTTTAAGTAAGAGGCTTCATCAATCCATCTGTCTCTGGTATTGACATCGATAAGGTACAAAATATTGTCCTGTTGTGTCAGCAATAAAGTTTTCGTGACAGGCATTGGGATTTTTTTGTTTTCAAGCATGTCTGCCCGTAAAGAAATAATATTTTTTTTCCTGATGATATCACCGGTAAAAACATTGGAACTGCTTTCTCCAGTTGCTTTATCATCGAAAACTTCTACATACGTGGCATTATTTCCTTTGATGATAATAAAGTCCCGTTCCGTATGATCGGCTTCATCTTTGATGAAAACAAACTTTTTGTTATCAATATTCACATTTTCAAGATTTTGATTGATGCCTTTTCTTTGTTCAAGTCGGTTAAGGATTTCATTCAAAGTTCCATATTGAGCTTTAAGCCCTAAGGTTCCCAGAAGAAAAATCCCGATAAAAAGTTTTCTCATATACTGTGTTTTATAAAAAAGTTTTGCCAGAATACAGTATTCTGACAAAACTTATATTTTATTGTAAAATTTAAAGATTACCTCTTCTTTCCTGTTCTCTTTCTAATGCTTCGAATAACGCCTTGAAATTTCCGGCACCAAAACTTTGCGCACCGTGTCTTTCAATAATTTCGAAGAATAGAGTAGGGCGGTCTTCTACAGGCTTCGTAAAGATCTGTAATAAATACCCTTCTTCATCATGATCAATAAGTATACCTAACTCCTGAAGTTTTTTAAGATCTTCATCAATATGACCTACTCTTTCAGGAACCATGTCGTAATAAGCTTCCGGTGGAGCAGAAAGGAATTCAACACCACGTTTCTTCAATTCAGTTACGGTGTGGATGATATCTTTCGTTGCTACAGCAATGTGCTGTACCCCTTCACCTTCGTAGAAATCAAGATATTCTTCTACCTGAGATTTCTTTTTACCTTCTGCAGGCTCGTTGATCGGGAATTTTGCATATCCGTTTCCGTTTGACATTACTTTAGACATCAGTGCAGAATATTCTGTATTGATCTGCTTATCATCAAAAGAAAGGATGTTTACAAATCCCATTACTTTTTCATACCATTCTACGGTTGGGATCATTCTGTTCCAGTCAACATTTCCTACACAGTGGTCTACATATAATAACCCTGCTTCTTCAGGCTTATAATCACTGTCCCACTTTTCATAACCAGGCATGAAAGCTCCGTTATAATTTTTTCTTTCCACAAACATGTGAACGGTTTCTCCATAGGTGTAGATACCGGACATTCTTACCTCACCCTGCTCATCAGTTAACGTTACAGGCTCTAAATAAGGTTTTCCTCCTCTTTTAGTTGTTTCTTCGAAAGCTGCATAAGCGTCATCTACCCAAAGTGCCAAAATTTTTACTCCGTCACCATGTTTTTTTACGTGCTCACTGATAGGAGAGTCAGATTTAAGTCCCGTTGTTAATACCAATCTGATTTTTCCCTGTTGAAGCACATAAGATGCACGGTCTCTTACTCCTGTTTCAGGACCCGCATAAGCTACAGACTGAAAACCGAAAGCGGTTTTGTAATAATGGGCAGCCTGTTTTGCATTTCCTACATAAAACTCAATATAATCTGTACCATTAATTGGTAAGAAATTTTCTGCTTGAGCTATTTTCTCGGCAAATGTAAGTGTTGACATATTTTCTCTTTTACTTTTATTTTATTGGTATGCAAATTACAAAATTCTTAGACATTGCGAAAATATTCCCCTGGATTCATTGAATATATTTAACATAACGTTAAAGAAGAGTTTACTTAAGTATATTTAAGTTTCATAAGTCTAAAATCATCTGCCTACATTTGTTATACAAAAGACAAGTGAAAAAAAATATTTCGAAACATGAAAGCCGTAGATTTCTCTGCGGCTTCTTATTTTAGATTGTTTCAATTTTTCGGTTGAGCATTCCTGCGTCGGGATTATAATTATCCCATATCTTCCAGGAATCATTTATTTTTCGGATAAAATAGATCTGGGTACTGAGTTGATTTACGAAATGTTCTTCGCCGGTTTCTCCAACTTTAAACAGAAGATTCCAGAACTCCTGAGACTCCAGGATTTTTTTGTCCGGTTCGTCTGTGACAACGTGAATATCAAATACTTCGTAATTGGATCTGTTGTTTTTTGTAATCAGGTGAAAATCTTTATCGCACAATTCTTTACTAAACTGTGAAGCTCTTTCCAGAAAAGGAGAATCGTCAAAGACCAGACCTTTTAAAAGTTCGGTATTGTGAGTCGGAAACTGCTTATAAAATTCAAAAACGGCAGCACAGTAATCATATACCATCTGTGTAAGATAGGATTGGTCATCGGCTTGCTCATCATGCTCTTTTCTGTATCTTACCGTAAGAATATAATCATTAAGGTCTTTATATCCCAGGAAGATGCAAATCTTATCCAGTGTTTTTAAAAACCTGAGGTCACTATGGGTTTTATCCTGATAATCGTTTTCAAAAAAGCGTTGAAGGGTAACATGGGAAATGGTATTTCCGATTTCAAATTTTTTTCCTCCCTTCAGTTCTTCAGCCTCAGAGAGTTCATCTTTGATAATTTCGGAAAGAATAATATAATGGCTTCTCTTCCATTCATTCACATTCCCCAAAACAGAATTCCTTACCTTGGAATGTTTTACAATTTCGTCTCGTATCGAATTATATATAGTTTTCAATTTCCTTGTTTTTGAATGAATTTTATCAAATATACTGCCAAAAAATTAATATTTTCATATGATTCTATGATGTTAAATTCAAAATTTGTTTTAATTTTTATAGCAAAATAGTTTTGAAAACTTTATAGTTTGATTATCAATGTTTAAATCTTTCAAAAGCAGCTCTTTCCAGCATTTCTCTGTCATCCGGATGGGCAATGCTGATAAGTTCCTGCGCTCTCTGGCGAAGATTTTTTCCGTACAGATAAGCTGTCCCGTATTCAGTTACTACATAATGAATATGTCCTCTTGTAGTAACTACACCAGCGCCTTGCTTAAGAAAGGGAACGATTCTGGAAATTCCTTTTTTAGTTCTTGCGGTAATGGCTATGATAGGTTTTCCGTCATCACTTAAAGCAGCACCGCGCATAAAATCCATTTGTCCTCCGATTCCACTATACTGGAGCGTTCCGATAGAGTCGGCACATACCTGTCCTGTAAGGTCTATTTCAATAGCAGAATTGATGGCAACCATCTTTTTGTTTCTCATGATATTGATTGGAAAATTAACCTCGCTTACGTCTCTGAAGGCAAACACGGTATTGTCATCCACATAGTCATAAAGTTTCCGGGTTCCGAAACAGAAACTTGTAATGGTTTTATTATCGTTGTAGCCTTTGTATTTGTTGTTGATCACATCATCCTGAATAAGGTCAATAACACCGTCGCTCAGCATTTCTGTGTGAATTCCCAGATCTTTGTGATTGGTAAGGCATTTCAGAACCGCATCAGGAATGGTTCCGATCCCCATCTGAAGGGTGGATCTGTCTTCAATAAGCTCCGCAACATTTTTTCCTACCAGCATTTCTTCAGGACCTACTTTGGAACCATAATCTACTGTTGGGAGTTCTTCTTCATGCCATACCAGCTTGTGAATTCTGCTGATGTGGATCATTCCGTCTCCATGGGTTCTTGGCATTCTTGGATTAACGATGGCTACAATGATTTTTGCCGTATCTACAGCAGCTCTCGCAATATCGACTGAAGTTCCCAACGTACAAAAACCATGTTGATCTGGTGGAGAAACGGTGACGATCGCCACATCCAGTGGCAGTATATTTTTTCTGAATAAAATAGGAATTTCACTTAAGAAAACGGGAACAAAGTCTCCGCGGTCAGAATTCACAGCATCACGCACAGGTGTGGAAACAAATAAAGAATTGATGAAAAAGCTGTCTTTGTATTGTGGTTTTGCAATTTCCACATTTCCCTGCTGGGTAATGGAAACCATTTCCACATTTTGCAACCGGCCGGACTGTCTTGCCAGCTCATCAATCAAATAATTCGGTGTACAGGCACTGCCGTGAAAAAACACACGGTTTCCGCTTTTTATCGTATATATTGCTTCTTCTGCGCTGATGTAATTATTCATATTTTGTTTTTTTAAAATGTGTTCAACGTATTTTAAATCTCATAAAATACCGCTCTCCTTTCAAAGATAATCTTTATAATTTTATATTCATATAAATATTTTGAGGATATTGAACAGATTTTTGTCATATGAATAAACCTATTTTGATTTAAAATAAGAAGGACCAAATGCATTGGCATTCAGTCCTTTCGTTTTATTTTCTGTTTTGATGTAAATCTTAATTAGCAGTTTCTACAGTTGTTTTCTGTTTCATGCTTCCGGTTTCTGCAAATCGTAGATGCCAGCTGAAGGCTTCCTGTAATAAATGAGGAGTATGACCTCCTTTTTCGCAGGCTCTGTCGAAATAAGATTGTAATTCTTCTTTATAATCCGGGTGAACACAGTTGTCAATGATTTTCTGTGCTCTTTCTCTTGGCGCAAGCCCTCTTAAGTCAGCTAATCCAACATCTGTTACCAGAATATCAACATCATGTTCCGTATGATCGGTATGAGAAACCATTGGAAGCACGTGAGAAATATTGTTGCCTTTTGAAGCAGCCTGAGTTACGAAAATACTTAAATAAGCATTTCTTGCGAAGTCTCCGGAACCTCCGATTCCGTTCATGATTTTGGTTCCTCCGATATGAGTGGAGTTTACATTTCCATAGATATCGAATTCAATGGCGGTATTGATGGCAATCACTCCCAGTCTTCGGATCAGTCCTGGAGTATTGGAAATATTCTGAGGTCTTAAAACAAACTTGTCTTTATATTTTGAAAGGTTTCCTAAAACCCTTTCATAGCATTCCTGAGAAACGGTAATGGAAGATGCTGAGGCAAAGCTTAGCTTACCGGAGTCGATCAGGTCGAAAGTACTGTCCTGAAGCACTTCCGAAAACATCGTCAGGTCATAAAAATTACTGTCTTTGAAACCTGTCAGAACAGCGTTGGCCACTTTACCGATACCTGCCTGAAGAGGAAGTAGTCTGTCGGTAAGCCGTCCCAAAAGAACTTCATTTTCAAAGAAAGCAAGAAGATGTTTGGCGATTGCTGTTGTTTTTTCGTCAGGTTCTGCAATATCTGCCGGACTGTCTTTACGGTTGGTAAATACAATAGCTTCAATCTTTTCAGGATCTACAGGAATGCTTTTTCTCCCGATTTTATTCCATGGTGCTACGATTGGAATAACATTTCTGTAAGGATAATCTTCAGCCTGGTAAATATCGTGGATTCCGTAAACTTCTTCTGGAACTTCGGTATTGATTTCAATAATCACTTTTTTAGCCAAAGCAGCAAATGTTACTGAATTTCCTACAGAAGTGGTAGGAACAATACTTCCGTCTCTTTCAATATAGGCCGCCTCAATAATAGCTACGTCAATACTCTGAAGATTTTTGGTGTGAAGAAGCTCTGCACTTTCACTTAAATGCTGGTCGATGAAGAGAATTTCGCCATTGTTGATTTTATTTCTTAAGACAGGATCTACCTGGAAAGGCATCCTTTTCTTCAGTACATTGGCTTCAGCCAGCTTTCCATCCGTACCGTGGCCTAGTGAAGCTCCCGTCATTAAAGTGACTTTAAGGTCTTCGGTTTTTCCTCTTTCTGCCAGTGCCGGTAAAATGGCTTTGCTGTCACCTGCTTTCGTAAAGCCGCTGGACCCGATGGTCATACCGTCTTTAATGATTTTTACTGCGTTTTCCGCAGTAGTTACTTTCTCGTGTAGACTTTCTAATCTGATTCTTTCTAACATGTAATATTGATTTTGTTTTAAACCACCATTACTTAGGATGCGTCATGAAAAATAATGATGGCCAATATGGTAACCATACCTCACAAATTTACGAAAAAAGACACTTTAAATAAAGGATTTAAAGCGTCTTTTGTATGTATTCAGTAATACTTTTTAATATGAACTTAATAGACTTTTTTAATATTAAATAAATCTATTTGAATTTTAACCAAAAAAGTCACAAAGCTTGGTTAAATACTCTTGTTTAATGAAAAAGCCAATATTAATACTGCATAAAGTTCACATTAGAGGAAAATCTTCGATTTTCAAAACTTTTGTGTTCTTTATAATTAATAAAGATTCACCTATAAACCTTTAGTGTTTATATCTTTTGTGACTTTTGTGGTTGATAGTAAAGTTTAAAACTGTTTTAATTCTTTGTAGACTATTCCAGCCATGAAGTTTTATAAGATGGATCTTCCACTTTTAAAGCTTCTTCAGTAATTTTCAAAGGGCGGAAAGGGTCTACCATTACGGCATATTCTTCCGTGAATTTTTTTCCGATACTTCTTTCCATAGCACCTGGATGCGGACCGTGTACAATTCCTCCCGGGTGAAGGGTGAAGTCCATCAGGTCAATATGATTACGGCTCATAAAATCACCTTCGGTGTAGAACAGTACCTCATCAGAGTCAATATTGGAGTGGTTGTAAGGTGCAGGAATCGCCTGTGGGTGATAATCATACATTCTTGCACAGAATGAGCAGACTACGAAATTGTGTCCCTCAAAATTCTGGTGAACCGGTGGTGGTTGGTGAATTCTTCCTGTAATCGGTTCGAAGTTTTTAATATTGAATTTATAAGGATAAAAATATCCGTCCCAGCCTACTACATCAAACGGGTGAGTAGCGTAGATGAAGTCGGTAATCTGGTTTTCTTTTTTTACTTTAATTAAGAACTCTCCTTTTTCATCGATGGGTTCTCTGTAGGCAGGAGCTATTATATCTCTTTCGCAGAATGGAGAATGTTCCAAAAGCTGTCCGAATTCATTTCTGTATCTTTTCGGAGTGTAAATCGGAGAGTGGCTTTCCAATACGAAAAATACCGTATCATCAGACTTCAGTTCCACCTGATAAATTGTTCCCCTTGGAATAATAAGATAATCTCCGGTAACGAATTCAAGATCTCCTACAAATGTTTTTAAAATTCCCGTTCCGTTATGAACATACAAAAGCTCATCACATTCTGCATTTTTGTAGAAGTAATCCATCGATTTCCTTGGCTTGGCCAACCCCATTTTCAGGTCGTTGTTCATCAAAAGGATCTTTCGGCTGTCCATAAAGTCATCTTCAGGAGTGACGTTCATTCCTTTAAACATTCTTGGAGCAACATTCTTTTCCACAGCAATTTTGGGAGTAACATCTTTCGGCTCACCGATAGATTTGATCTGTGTAGGGCGGTGGATATGATATAACAGAGAAGAAATACCATGGAAGCCTTCTGTCCCGAAAAGCTGCTCATAGTAAAATTTATCTTCAGGAGACTTAAAGATCGTGTGTCTTTTTGGTGGGATATTTCCCGATTGATGATATCTCATTTTACTTTCATATGTAGTTTCTCAAATTTAATCATTTTTCATGAATTCAATCCATCTATATTTTTTTGAAGAAGTTTTGTATTTAAAAAATAATTGTTAGATTTGTCTAACAATTTTAATTTCATGAAGCGAATATTATTTTCTATTACTTTTTTATCTAGCTATTGCTTTGCGCAGGAGACGGACAGTTTGAGTTTACAGCAGTCTAAAAGTCAGGATTCTGCAAAAGTTATGAAGAGGGAATTCAAGACCAGTAACATTGAAGATGTAGTGGTTACCGGAACCATAAAACCGATGAGCAGGTCCAAAAGTCCTGTCGCTGTAGAGATTTATAGTCAGAAATTTTTCCAGAAAAATCCTACTCCCAGTATTTTTGAGGCCATTGCCATGGTGAATGGAGTAAAACCTCAGCTGAACTGTTCTGTTTGTAATACTGGCGATATTCACATCAACGGATTAGAAGGGCCATATACCATGATTCTGATTGACGGAATGCCGATTGTAAGTTCACTTTCCACCGTATATGGATTAAGCGGAATCCCCAATAGTCTGGTAGACAGAATTGAAGTTGTAAAAGGTCCTGCATCTTCTATTTATGGTTCTGAAGCCATGGGAGGTGTCATTAATATTATTACCAAAAATGCTTTGACTGCTCCTAAATTAAGTGTTGACCTGATGACTTCAAGCTGGTTTGAAAATAATCTGGATCTTTCCACCAAATTCAACGTAGGAAAGAAAGCTGCTTCTTTATTAAGTTTAAATTATTTCAGTTTTCAGGAAAGAATAGATCAGAATAAAGATAATTTCACCGATGCTACTTTACAAAGCAGAATTTCAGTTTTCAATAAGTGGAATTTTAAAAGAAAGGAAAACAGACAGGCAAGTTTTGCCATGAGATATCTGTATGAAGACCGCTTTGGCGGTGAAATGCAGTGGAATAAATCTTTCCGTGGCAGTGATGAGGTGTACGGAGAAAGTATCTATACCAACAGGGCAGAGATTTTTGGTTTGTATGAATGGCCTATGAAAGAACATATTGTAACTCAGTTTTCTTATAATTACCATGATCAGAATTCATTTTATGGTTCCAACCCATTCAATGCGACACAAAAAGTGGCATTCGTGCAGACGTATTGGGACAGAAGTTTCGGGAAACATGATATCACGGCCGGACTTACTTTCAAAAGAACTTTTTACGATGATAATACTCCGGGAACATTAGCTGCGGATGGTATCACTAATGCACCGATGAAATCACCGATCTGGGGAGCTTTTATCCAGGATCAGTGGGAAATCAATGATAAAAATACCTTACTGCTTGGATACAGATATGATTATGATAAAGTGCACCATTCCGTACATTCACCGAGGTTGGCATGGAAATTTAATCCTAATCCATACCATACCTTGCGTTTCAACTTTGGAACAGGCTTCCGGGTGGTGAATTTGTTTACGGAAGATCATGCTGCTTTGACAGGTTCAAGGGAAGTGGTGGTGAAATCTGACCTGAAGCCGGAAAGATCCATCAACGGAAACCTGAATTATATCTGGAAAATTCCTGTAGGCAGTCGAATGGTGAATCTTGATGCTTCTGCATTTTATACGTATTTCAGTAATAAAATCGTGGGAGATTTTGATTCCGATCCTAATAAAATTATTTATGACAATCTTCATGGGTACGGAATTTCACGGGGAGCTTCTTTGAATGTCGATTTCAGTTTTCAGTTTCCTCTGAGTGTCAATCTTGGTGTTACTTATCTGGATGTCTATCAGAAATTTGATAATGAAAATCAAAAAACACAGCAATTGCATGCTCCGAAATGGAGTGGTACTTATAATCTGACGTATAAGTTCGCCAATAACCTGACCATCGATTTTACAGGACAGTTCTACGGCCCCATGAGGCTTCCTGTTCTTGTGAACGATTTCCGCCCTGAATATTCGCCCTTTTATTCTCTGGCCAATATTCAGGTGTCCAAGAGTTTCAAATCCGGATTTGAAGTGTATTGCGGGATGAAAAACCTATTCAATTTCAGACCTAAAGATCCTTTGATGAGACCCTTTGACCCGTTTGATAAATATGTTGATGATCCTGTCAACAACCCTAATCACTATACTTTTGATACGGCGTACGGTTACGCCCCAATGCAGGGAATCAGAGGTTTCCTGGGAGTAAAATATACTTTAAAATGAAAAAAATAGCTTTATTTTTAATGTTAGTGCCCTGTTTTTATCTGTCTCAGATGAAGACAGGCACTTTTTCTGATCTTGAAGTTCAGCAGAAAGAAAACCCTAAACCGGTTGTGATCCATCTATATACAGATTGGTGTGCGGTCTGTAAGATTGAGTCTTTCCGTATGAATAAAGATCAGGAGCTGGTGAATATGGTCAATGATCACTTTTATTTTATCAACTTTGAGGCAGAGAAAACGAAGGAGAAAATTCATTTCCAGAATCAGGATTTTGAATATCTGCAGAATGGAAATTCGGGAATTCATGCGCTGGCGCTGGCATTGTCAAAAAATAAAAATCAGCCTGTTTATCCTTTGTGGATATTCCTGGATAAGCATCAGAATCTGGTGTATTATCAGGAAGGGCAGATGACGACTAAAAAAATGAAGCAGAAACTGCTGGAGATTTCTGCTTTGTAATTGAATGTTGTTTATATATCATTTCTCACAGATTACACGAATTACACAGATGCTTGCGGAAAATATGAGTGCGTTTTTTTATGTTTCTGAGTTTTTGTTGGAAAAACGCAAAGGCGTAAATTTTTTTCTTTCTTCTGTTTTAAGTCGCAAGGATTTTTTATCCGTTTTTAAGACGCGAGGATTTTATCTGCGATAAAATTATATATTTCTAATACTTTATAAATAATTCCTTACTGAAAATCTTTGATTTTCCTGCGCCTTAAAAACAATACATTATTTATTTTTCCTTGCGTCTTTGCGTTTTTCCAACAAATTAAATTTCTGCATCAATCAAAACCGCCAGCTGAATGCAAGGTTCATTAGACCGATTGCTCCAAGCATGATTCGTTCCTCTTTGAATGACGATGTCGCCCGGCTTCAGAAGCGTTTCTCCTTCTTCCATGATAAGGTAAAGCTCACCAGAAAGGATGATAATATAATCCAGTGTCGGAGTTTGATGCATCATTGGATGAGGTTCGTTCTTTTTCCATTCTACACCTAAATTTTTATCCGGAGGAACAACTACATACCGGAAGTAAGTACCATTTTCAGGTGTTTGCGGAAATCCGGTATTCGGAATTCTGTTTTCAAAATCCAGGCTGGCAGGCATGGTCTGAGTATTCCATACATCCGAAATGATAAGTCCCGGAAAATGTTCTACAGCGTTTTCTACCTGCTGGTCTTCTATAATAACGGATTTTCCGTCTTTAATTCCTGTTACGATTCGTCTTGGTATTTTGTTCATAGATTAATGTTTCATGATAAGTTTATGACCCTGAGTCTGATTATTTTTTAATAGAGAATGCGCCTTCAGAACAGTTTCTAAAGAAAGGTTTCCTATGATTTTATGTTGAGGAGGAAGGATCGTTTCGTTTTCAATGAGTCTTTTTATTTCTAATAAACTGTTTTTATAATACTCATATTTTTTAATCATTCCGTAAGTGTAATTGGAAATATTCATAATCAGAGTTCCTTTGTTGAACAGGATTTCATGAGCTTCTTTTGTTACCAAAGCCGTGACATCCACATACGTTCCGTTAATTTTCAAAACTTCTGCAGTCACTTCCGACATGTAGTTTCCCACCAGATCAATTCCATATTCGAAAGGCTGGTTGTTATTGGCTTTTACAATATTTTCAATCAGGTTTTCTTCTTTATAGTTGATGATCTGATGTTCTTTTAAACCCAGTTTAAGAAGGATCTGTCTGTTTTCCTCACTGCCCACTGTGGCTGTGATCTGCCGGATATTATGTGCTAATAAAAGTTTGATCAGAAATGAACCGACTCCTCCGGCTGCTCCTGTTACCAAAACTGTATTTTCGGGGTTTAATTTCAAACGGTTAAAGATCTGTAAAGAAGTAAGCCCTGCTGAAGGAATGGCAGCCGCCTGTTCAAAAGAAATATTTTTTGGTTTAAAGGAAACAATGGCTTCAGGAACAGCAATATATTCAGCGTAAGTGCCGTTGCTTCCCATGGAACCGCTGCCACAATAGACTTCATCTCCAATATTGAATTCTGTAACTCCTGAACCTTTATCCACCACAATTCCGGATAGTTCTCTTCCTAATATCGGGGAACTGATCAGTTTCCGTTCCAATTCATTTTCCAGCATCTGATAATCGATGGGATTGAAACCGCTTGCTTTAATATGGATTAAAACTTCATTGCTTTTGGGTTTTGGCTGTTCTGCAAATCCGTCTTCCAGCTTTCCGTTTTTATTTAAAATAACTGCTTTCATACTTTAAAATTTGATACACAAATGTAAAACGGGAATAGTTTATATTTGCTACTAGTTAACCAATGGTAACTAGTTACCTTCATGAAACTATTATGGCAAAAATCATTGAAAACGGCATCGAAAGAGAGGCCAGCTGCACAGAGGAATTGTTCGCGATGCGGGACAGTCTGGACGTTTTAGGAGGAAAATGGAAACTGATGATTTTACGATATCTGACGAACAGACCGGATCAGATGATTCATTTTAAGAAGCTGGAGCGAAGTATTGAAGGAATCTCCGCCAAAATGCTGAGCAAAGAATTAAAAGAACTGGAAACCAATCTCCTGATCACCAGAACCATTCAGGATACAAAACCGATCACAGTGACCTATGCAGTGACGGAATATGGGAAATCTGTATTTCCGGTGACAGAAACATTGGTGAATTGGGGGATCATTCATCGGGAAAAGATCAAAGAATCAATGGGATAATTATGAGATGTTGAAAAACGCAAAGACGCAAAAAATTTCCTTTAAATATACCTTGAGGCGCAAGGATTTTATCTATGATAAAATTTAATTCTGTTGAATTTTAACTGAAACAAACTTGCTGAAAATCTTTGATTTTCTTGCGCCTTTAAGCAGTATGTTATTAAATTTCTTTGCCCCTTTGCGATTACTAATCAATATTATTTCATAAAGAAAAGATCAAATAATCTATATTGATGAAAAAAATCCTCAGACCCGTTTAGAGTTGAGGATTTTAAATACTACCAAATTGTTTATTAATTTTTATCTAACCAAGACTGTATCAGTTCAGCGTGATCTTCCATCCATTCTTTGGCGGTGGCTTCTTTATTTGTACTCTGTTCCATTTTCATTAAAAGATCAGACATGTTTTCATCATCAAAATGAAGTTTTGAAAAGAATCTGGCCAGCTCAGGATGATCTTTTGCAAAGCTTTTTCTGGAGTAAGTTTTAATCTGTTCTGCTTCACCATATATCTGTTGAGGATCATTAAGAAATTTAAGCTTCATTTTTCCAAACATCCAGTGAGGCTGCCATCCGGTTACTACAATCCATTCTTTACGCTGTATGGCATTCTGTAATTCGGTGATCATGGCAATCGTAGAGGAATTGATCTGTTGGTAATCCAGTTTATAATCAACAATAGCTTTATCCGTTCCGGTGGTTAATCCGGCTCCTTTTTCAATTCCAATAATTCTTTGATTGAACTGATTTTTATGCTGATTGAGCTCTTCGATGGAGTTAACAGGTACGTAATCAGGAACAACCAATCCTATACGGCCGTTGTCGTAATTGGTTCCAAGATGAGTCAGTCCCGGAAATTTAGCCAGCTTTTTAGCATGGGTGTAAGGAAGCCAGACTCCCATGAAAAGGTCTGTATCTTCATTATTCATCGAAGCCAGGATCATATCCGTAGAAGCTTTTTGAGTAATCACATGATAACCTTCTTTATCCAGAATGGCTTTAGCAACATGCGTCATCGCAACATCTTCTGCCCAGCCATCTACCATTCCTATGGTAATGTATTTTGAGTTTTTTATGTTTTCACACGAACTTAATGCTGTAAATAGTAACATTAAAACGGGTAAAAACAGATATTTAAATTGTTTCATCTTATTGCTTTTTCTTTACAAATCCCTGGGTAATACGGTCGAGGATAATGGCTAAAATCACAACGGATAAACCACTTTCAAATCCTAATCCGATATCCAGATTATTAATTCCTTCCAGTACTTTTTCTCCCAAACCGCCTGCAGCAATCATTCCTGCAATAACGACCATGGATAAGGATAACAATATGGTTTGATTAATTCCCGTTAAAATCGTTTTCATCGCTAAAGGGAGCTCTACTTTGAACAGGATCTGACGGTTGGTGGCTCCAAAAGCTCTGGCAGCTTCCACAATATCTTTCGGAACAGCTTCAATTCCCAATGTTGTTAATCGTACAGCGGGCGGCATGGCAAAAATAATCGTTGCAAAAGCACCCGGTACTTTACCGATACTGAAAAATAGTACAGCCGGGATCAGGTAGACAAATGCGGGCATGGTCTGCATCAGATCCAGTAAAGGACGAATGATTTTGTCAGCTATTTTGCTTTTCGCTGCAAAAATTCCAAGCGGAATAGAAAGAATAAGAGCGGTAATGGTGGAAACAAAAATAAGTGCAAGCGTTTCCATGGTTTCTTTCCATAGTCCCATCAGAAATATTAAGCTTAGTCCGGCAGCCGTTACTACAGCAATGCCTTTTCCGGCTTTCCATAGTGCCAGCAGGGTAAAAAAGAGAATGATTACATAAAAAGGGGTGTTTGTTAAAACCCATTCAATCCCCATGATAGAGGCATTTCCTAAGTGTTTTATAACATCGAATACAGGTTTTCCGTTTTCTGTGAGCCAATTGATTGCAGTTTCTACATATTGACCTATATCTATAGTTTTATTCATCTTATTGGTTGTTTGCGATTTCTTTTAATTCAATAATCTCTTCTTCGTTAAACTTGGTCGCTTCTATGACCAGAGATAACTGGGTGACAAGACCTAAAAATTTATTGTCTTCATCAATAACAGCAATGGACGATTTATTTTCTGAGATCAACGGAAGCATTTCCTCTACAGTTACTTCAGGATACACCGAAGGAACATTACTGTTGATAATGGATTCTACCGTAGGTTCTTTCTTTCTGGCAATGCGGACAACATCGTTAAGCGTTACAAAACCAAGGAATTTGTTTTGAAAATCCACTACAGGTAAGTTTTCCAGACCCGTGGTTCTCATTTTTCTTAAAGCGCCTTCCGGCCCATCTTTTCTGAAACGTACCACTGTCGCTTTATCAAACATTAAAGATCTGGCAGTAATAATCGTTTTACGGTCTACTTTCTCTACGAACGCTTTTACATAATCGCTTGCCGGATTGGTCAGAATATCTTCAGCAGTTCCTATCTGTTCTATGACACCATCTTTCATGATGACGATACGGTCTCCGATTTTAATGGCTTCATCCAGATCGTGGGTAATAAAGACTATGGTTTTTTGCAATGTATTCTGCAGTTCAAGCATCTGATCCTGCATTTCAGATTTTATCAGCGGATCCAATGCAGAGAATGCTTCATCCATCAGCAAAACTTCAGGATCATTAGCCAACGCTCTTGCTAATCCTACTCTCTGCTGCATTCCTCCGGAAAGCTGGGAAGGATATTGATTTTCAAAACCGGTTAATCCAACGATATCCAGCGCTTTCTGTGCTTTTTTATCACGTGAAGCTTTGTCTTCTCCTCTGATTTCTAATCCGAAACCAGCATTGTCGAGAATTGTATGATGGGGCAGTAATCCAAATTTCTGGAAAACCATACTCATTTCCGTTCTCCTTACTTCCAGCAGTTCTTTGTTGTTTTTCCCGGTAATATCATCGTCATTGATGAATACTTTTCCTGATGTGGGTTCATTCAGTCTGTTCAAACAACGCAGTAAAGTTGATTTTCCACTTCCCGAAAGTCCCATGATCACAAAGAATTCTCCTTCATAGATTTCAAAACTGGCTTTGTTGATTCCTATGGTACAGCCTGTTTTTTCAAGAATTTCCTTTTTGGAAAAACCTTTGTCCAGAAGTTCCTGTGCCTTTTCTTTGTTTTTACCAAAGATGATCGTCAGGTCTTCCACTTTAAGTTTTACTTTTCGAGTGTTTTCATTTTTTTCCATATTCAGAATTTTTCAATTAATAATTTGATATAAAAAATTGTACACCAATTCATTATATACATTTAGCTTTCGTTGTTCTGATGTTGATGATAGGATAAAATAATTTGCCAAGCCTTTGGTGATAAAAGCTTTAAACAAAAAAATAATAGCATAGAGACCTGCTGGCCTTATGTTTATTTTAAATATTTCAATAGATTATACTCTAGAAAAAGAGTGTATTATGTAAAAAGAAACTGATCTTTTACATAGATTCTACAATTAAATTACTGATGAGGTAATTACAGATATGTATACTGAACAACTTGAATGGCTACATTTCATCAAAATGCTTGCCAGCATCAAAAAACTGTCTATCAATTTTTTATGACGGTGCAAATTTACGAATTTTATATTAAATGGATTTTTACTTATGTAAATTGTTGATTTTCAATATAGTTTTAAAGAGGTGATTTCATGATGAATCTTCTCTTATCATTAAAGGTAAGAGAGATGGGTATGGTAATTATTTTAAAAGATAACCCGTAAGGTTATTTCAATAAAACGGCAATAATAGCAAGAATGGCAGGTAGTGCCTGAACGAAAAATATTTTTTTAGTGGCAGAAATGGCTCCATAGATTCCGGCCACAGCTACACATCCTAAAAAGAATAATGCCACATTGGTCTGCCATTGCGGATCTTTAATCAGGAATGACCAGATCAGTCCGGCAGCCAGAAAACCATTGTAAAGTCCCTGGTTGGCAGCAAGTCCTTTCGTTGGTTTAAACATTTCTGCAGGCAGAGCTGCTTTAAAAACTTCTTTTCCTTTGGTTTCCCATGCGAACATTTCCATCCAAAGAATATAAAGGTGTTCCAGTGCAACGACAGCGATCAGAATTTTAGCAACGATTTCCATGATTCAATATTTTTCTCATTGTAAAACTAAAAAAATAAAGTTAAGTTTGAGTATTAATTCTTACCATGGACTTATTCAAATCACATTTAAACAAATTTATTACGGTAACTGACGAGGAATATACTTCTATTGTATCATTTTTCAAGGTAATGGATGTAAAAAAGAAGCAAAATCTGGTGCTGGAAGGTGAAGTCTGCCGGACCATGTATTTTGTAGTGAAAGGATGTCTGAGAAAGTTCTTTATCAATGAAAAAGGGGTAGAGCAGACAACGGAGTTTGCCATTGAAAACTGGTGGATTACAGATACATTTGCTTACGAAAGGCAGATACAAACTAACTTTTCTATACAGGCGGTGGAACATTCTTCTGTTTTGATGATTGATCTGGACCGTCAGGAAGAATTATTACAAAAGCATCCTGTTATGGAAAGGTATTTCCGCATGATCTACCAGCGGGCATATGCTGCTGCGGAACGCAGGATCCGTTATTTGTATGAAATGTCCAGAGAAGAGCTTTATATGCATTTCAGTACATTGTATCCGTGGTTTATTCAAAGGATTCCTCAATATCTTATAGCTTCTTTTTTGAATCTTACTCCGGAATATCTGAGTGAAATCAGAGCAAAATTACGATCTTAAACCAGTTTAAGTTTTTTACGGATCAGAAGCCGGAAATTTGTCATGTGATTAAAAGCTAATGCAATGACAGATCAAAAAAATCAATTTCCTCAACTTTTTTTAAGACTGGCTCTCGCCGTTACAATGCTTTCTGCGGTGGCAGACCGGTTCGGATGGTGGAGTAAAGAAAATTCTTCATGGGGAAACATGGAGCGTTTTAAAGAATACACAAGACAGCTTACCTTTTTTCTTCCGGAAGCTTTAAGTACGGTTTCAGCGTATACTGCAACCTTTTTAGAAATTCTTTTTCCTTTGATGCTCATTTTTGGATTTAAAACAAAATTTGCAGCCTATGGAAGCAGTGCACTGCTGTTAATTTTTGCCATCTCTATGACCATTGCATCAGGTCCGAAAGCCCCACTAAACTATTCTGTATGGGTGGGAAGTGCAGCTGCTCTTTTACTGGCGGTACAGCAGCATTATTCTTTAAGTATAGATCAATTAACCAAAAAATAATACATATTATGAGCGCAAGATTAAATATTGCAACAGTAGATTCAGCAGCTTACAAAGCAATGATGGGATTAGAAGCATACTTACAGACCACTTCTTTAACCCATATTCAGAAGGAATTAATTAAAATCAGGGCCTCACAGATCAATAAATGTGCGTTCTGCCTTGATATGCACACCAAAGATGCCATCAAATACGGTGAAAATCCTCAAAGAATCTTTATTCTGAACGGATGGACAGAGGCAAAAGAATTTTTCACTGAAGAAGAGCAGGTACTTTTGGCAATGACTGAGGAAATTACACTGATCAGTCAAAACGGATTAACAGAAGAAACTTTCCAGAAGGCGAAAAAATTCTTTGATGATCACCAGATCGCTCAGATCATTATGGCGATTATTACCATCAATGTCTGGAACAGAATTGCAGTGAGCACGCATATTCCAATTGCAAAATAACGGAGTCAGGAAGTTGGGTGATGGAAGATGGAAGTTGATGAAGACTGCGTAATTACGGATGTTTACTTTTTATAAAAACGGCCTTTCAAAAACTGAAAGGCCGTTTTAATGTAAAATTCAAAGTGGCAATGTTACACAGTTTGGGTATTAATTCTAAAATAAATTCTTTGGTTCATTTTATTTTTTAAACCGGAATTACATTATCTCCCCGTTTCTCGGATATAAAAATTGTTTGAATTTTATCCAACCACAAAGGTCACAAAAGGTTTTATTTTAGAACACTTGAGCTCACTTAAGTAAGTATAAAATGATACTGCAGAAAAGTTCACACAAGATGAAAATCAAAGATTTTCACAAAACTTAGGTGTACTTATTATGCATAAGACCTGGTTCTGAAAAAACTTAAGTGTTTAAAACTTTTGTGCCTTTTGTGGTTAAAGCAATGAATATAAAAGTTTAAATAGCCTCATACTGTAAACATTTAATTTAATAAATAGCTACAGGATTCACATTCACCTGAGTAGAACCTACATATAAAGGCTGTCCCAGCACAAATAGAAATTCCCAGATTTTTTGTTTCACCAATGGACGGCTGTCAATCAGCTCCAGGTTATAAATTCCTTTTTTAGCCAGCATAAACTGGTTGATGGGAAATTCTTCCTTACTTTTCGGGTTAGGATAGACTTCGGAAGCCCAGGTGTCGCCGCCAAAAGCTACGATTCCCTGATCGGCAAGCCATTTTGCGGCATCCATACCGATTCCGGGTTCTGTTTCCAGAAATTGCTGATTGTTTTTACCGATCAATTCAAGCCATCCGGTATTGAAAAGAACAATATCACCTTTTCTCAGGGCAAGGCCTTGTTTCTTTAAAACAGATCTGATGTCTTCTACAGTAAATTCTGTTCCTCCGGGTACAATAGATTTTCCGTAATGAGCTGTCATATCAAGCACGACACCGCGGGTAACGAAAGGAGGTACTTTTTCAACACCCAGTTTTTTTACGCCTTCTACGGTTACGAAATCTGTTGCCTTGTTTCCGTTATAGTAAGTGTTGTCAATACCAATGTGTCCGATACCGTTCAGTTGTGTTCCAACTCCGGTCCATCCGTTCACCAGTTCGTCATTGAAAGTAAATTTATTAGGGCCAATACTTTTTCCGCCCTGTTCTCCGGGCTGGATATTGTATAAATTAAAACTTCTGTGTCTGAAAGCAGGCAGGTTTTTATCAATAGGAACGGCAAGCGCTAAGGTTTTACCTTGTTTTACAAGTCCCAGAGCCTGTTTTACAACTTCCGGTGTTAACAGATTGGCTGCTCCGATCTCATCTTTCGAACCGTAAGCCGAAGGATACCATGATTGATCTTCCGGATTGACAAGTGTCTGTGCCTTTAAACTAATGTTGTTGATAGTCAATAGAGTGGCTAACCCGAACATTTTGATCAGATTATTTTTCATTTTTATAAGGATTGAGGTTAAAAGAAAGGAAGCTGGAAGAGGGAAGTTATTGTCGTCGGATAATCAATGCAATTTAACTTCAATCGTCATTCCGACTTAGGAGGAATCTCTTTTGTTATATGCAGAATAGTGCAATAGAAACTTAATATAGCTTCCAACTTCCATCCTCCATCTTCCTGCCTTTACATTAAATTTCGCTTAAAGCAGAATTGATGAAGTTCAATTCTTCCTGTGAAAGGTCAATAGACATTGCCTTTGCGTTTTCGATGGCTTGGTGTGCATTTCTTGCTCCTGCCAATACTACTGTAATTGCAGGTTGCAGTGTTGTCCATCTTAATACCAGCTGAGAAAGGCTTGCACCTTTTTCCTGAGCAATAGGCTCAATTTTTTCTAAGAAAGTTTTTACCTTAGTCAGATCAAACTGAGAGAAATATCCGTTTCTGTGGTCGTTATCTTTCAATTGGGTTTCCTTGAAATATTTACCGGTTAAAAGACCTCTTTCCATCGGACTGTACACGATAATTCCAGAATTGTTTTCCAAAGAATACGGAACAAGATCATTTTCGATTGCACGGTTCAGCATGCTGTAAGAAACCTGGTTGCTGGCAAGCTTTAAAGTCCTGTTAGCTTCTTCCATCTGAGCCACACTGTAGTTGCTTACTCCTGCAGCACGAATTTTCCCCTGCTGGATCAATAGTTCCATAGCTTCCATGGTTTCGCAGATAGGCGTAGTGCTGTCCGGCCAGTGAAGCTGTAAAAGGTCGATATAATCTGTACCTAATCTTTTTAAACTCTCTTCAACTTCTTTGATGATGTTTTCTTTTGAAGCCAGCTTATAAACCGGAAGAGTTTTTCCTTCGTCTTCTGCATCAAAGAAAAATTCTCCTTTTCCGTTATTGCTTCCGTCCCATACCAATCCGAATTTTGTCAAAAGCTGGATTTTTGAACGGTCCTTTCCTTTGATCGCTTCACCGATCATTTCTTCACTCAGTCCGAAACCATAGAATGGAGCTGTGTCGATAGAAGTTACACCATGATCTAATGATGCGTGAATAGAATTGATAGAATCCTGTTTTTCATTACCGCCCCACATATTTCCGCCGATAGCAAAAGCACCGTGTGTGATGGTTGATAATTCCAAATCGATGTTTCCTAATTTTCTATATTCCATTTTGTTTGTTTAAAAATTGTTGTTGTGTTAAACCACTCCGTCAAAAATTCTTTGAATTTTCGCCACCCCTCCGGAGGAGAGGAATTCTAGCCGTTCCAGTAGTGACCCTTTTAAGAACTTTTCGGATTTAAAAAGAACTTAAGTGTTCTTCTCTGTATTCTGAATAGCATCTTTTTTTACTTAAGTGTCTGAAAACTGTTGTGACTTTGTGGTTAAAAATTGTCTGTTATTTATTTAATTCTTTTACGATAGCTTCTCCAACGCTTTTTGCAGACTGTGGATTCTGTCCTGTGATCACTCTCTGATCGGTTACCACATGATTCTGCCAAAGTCCTGATTTTTCAAATTTTGCTCCTCTTTCTTTCAGTTTATCTTCCAGTAAGAAAGGAACAATGTTGGTTAATTTTACTTCAGATTCCTCTTCATTGGTAAAAGCATTGATTTTCTTACCGTCTACAAGATATTTCCCGTTATTCAATTTGATATTTACCAAACCTGCAGGGCCATGACATATAGCGGCTACAATTCCTCCGTTTTCATAAATCTTGGAAGCGATATCTGACAGTTCTTTATTGTCTGCAAAATCCCACATTGCTCCGTGTCCTCCTGCATAAAAGATGGTTGAGTATTCTTTTGGATTCACCTGTGACGGAGTCATTGAGTGATCAATCTTGTTTTTATATTCCTTGTTCTCCCAGAATTCTTTGTTGACAGGATCTTTCAAATCGAAGCCGTCTACAGGAGGAGTTCCGCCTTTCGGACTTACAAAGTCTATTTCATATCCTGCCTTGTGAAGAACTTCCCACGGATGAGAAACTTCACCCAGATAATATCCTGTATCTTCACCTGTACTGCCTTTTTTGTCATGACTGGTAACGACGAATAATATTTTCTTTTTCATATTCTTTGATTTTTTGGTTTGTGCCTGTACGAATCCTATCGTAAAGACCGCAAGCATTAAAAACGCTAATTTTTTCATTGTTAAATAAGGTTGGTGGTATAAATCTGTGGTTTTTCCTGAAGTTTCTCCTCAACCAAAGCTCCGAAAGCCTGGATATAAGGCTGCTGATTGTGCTGATCCAGTCCTTCTTTACTTTTCCAGATTTCATAGAAAACAAATTCATTTTTGTCTTCAATTCCCTGGTGAAGGCTGTAAAGCTCGCAAGCTTCTTCTTTTCTTGTTTCTTTTACCATATTCTGAAGAACTTCCAGTACTTCTGCCTGATGTTCCTTCTTGGATTTTATAATGGCTGTAAGATGAATTTTCATAATTAAATAAAATTTTCAATAGAGTTATAGATAGGTTTCCAATCCAGTTCTGCTTTGGCTTTATCTGAACTGCATCTGCTGTTGGATGCAAAACCGAAATAACCTCCTGCAGGACCAAATCTGTCAACCGCATCCTGTATGCTTAATGATTTAGCTGATTGTAAGTTATATTTTTTACTGATATTTTCTGCAATGTTTTTCAGAGAAGATGAACCGTTTTCTGCATAATAGATAGAGCCTCCTTTTGCTTTTTCCAATGCGAGTACATACAGGTCTGCGAGATCTTCAATATGTAAATTGGACCAGATATTTTCGCCTTCACCAAAATATACTCCATGTCCTTTCTCCTTAGAAAAGTTGATAAGAGCCGGAACCTGAATGCTGTCTTTTTTAATTCCTAAACCTTCTCCGTAAACCATGGTAGGAACAATTACAATACTTCGTATGCCTTTGCTGGCAGATTGCAGAACGTAATTGTTGATCAATACCCTTGATGCCATTTCCAGTCTTGGCTGCAAAGGGAAATCTTCTCTGAAGATAAAGTCACTTTTTTGGCCATTCTCCTTTCCTCCAAAAATGGCAGACCCTGAAGTGAATATAAACGTTTTCTGACTTCCTTCCAGTGCTTTGATAAAGTTATCTGCTGCATACGCATCATCTGCTGAATCTGCGTTATGGATCACAGCATCAATATCAGAAACCGCTGTTCTGATAAGATCTTCATCATGAATATTTCCCACAATGGTTTTGATTCCTAATGACTCCAGTTCCTGTACATGGGTTTCATTACGAACCAGTCCTGTCACTTCATAATTCCTGTCAAGGAGTTTTTTTGCGATAGTTCCGCCTATATAGCCGGTAATACCTGTGATCAGTATTTTTTTCATGATACCAGTTCAGGTTTTAATTCTTTTTCAAAAACATTTCTCACATGTTCTCTGTAAAGCTTCATATCGCGTTCAATATTGGCGTTTTTCTCCACATCGTGGAAGTGGAAGCTCTCCATTTTTTCCATAGAAACAAAGGCATTCATTCTGTGGAACCCAAATAAAGGACCTTCGTCCACGCTTTTTTCATTAAAGAATTCTCCGGGAAGAGTGAAAGCAGTTGCAGGAGCATTCCAGCTTGTTGTTAACATATATTTTCTCCCTCCAAGCATTCCTCCTGTACCATAGTTGATTTCCGGATTCTCAGCCTTTCTTCCGTCGCTCATATAAATTCCTTTTGCATGACCGGCAGTGAAGACTTCGTCAATATATTTTTTCAATCCGTTCGGAAGCTGGAACCACCAGATAGGAGTGTGGTAAATGATGTAATCTGCCCAGACAAACTTCTGCACTTCTTCATGTTTGTCATAATTTTCACTTACATTGGTTATCTTTACTTCTACATTTTCAAATTCTTTAAGAACGGCTAATGTATTGTCTGCGATAGTCTGATTATATTTTCCTCCGGAATGTCCGAAATTCTGTCCTCCGTTGATGATTAGTACTTTTTTCATTTTTTTATGATTGTTTAAATTTTACTCTGCAAAGTTATAACGGATGTATGTATAATAAAAATAATATAAATTATAGAATGTTATTATTTTTATGATAGTTTGTTTTTTTGATTCGGGTTATGAGGTTCGGGTTGCGGGTTATGGGTTATGGGTTATGGGTTATGGGTTTCGAGGTTATTTTAACCAGCAGCTAATCTTTCACTATTGACTTTGCGCAACACAATTGAGGATTGACAATTTCCCATTTCATGGTAAAATATCATACCATCTCTGAACCGGAATTATTTTCCGACAGGTAAATTTGTCTAACAAATTGAAGGACAATGATACAGATAGCTGTTTTTAGTGATGTGCATGGAAATCTTCCTGCACTGGAAGTGGTGTTAAAGGATATTGAGCAGAGGGGAATAAGCCAGAAATTCTGCCTGGGAGATCTGGTAGATTTTGCGCCCTGGGGAAATGAAGTAATAGAAAAAATAAGAAGTCTAAACATTCCCTGTCTGATGGGAAACCATGATGAAAGAATTGCCTTTGATATTCCTGTTGTTCCTTTATCCAAACATTCTGAAGAAGAGACGAATGCCAGATTCATTGCGATAGATCATTCTAAAAAACATACTACAGAATCAAACAAAAAATTTCTTTCCGGGTTGCCTTTTCATTTAAAATTAAATTACAAAACAGGTAAAAAGCACTGGAACATCCAGCTGGTTCATTCCAGTCTTCAAAGCAATGATACTTATTTGTATGAATCAGAAAATGATGAGGTTTTCACATCAATGCTGAAGAACGCGAATGCTCATCTCATAGTGATGGGGCACACTCATTTATCATTTAAAAAACAGTATGAAAATAATACATGGGCCGTAAATTGCGGTTCTGTAGGCCGCTCCAAAGAAGAAAACAGACTGGCTTCTTATCTGATACTGACTTTGGATGAAGAAAAACTCACCCCTGAAATTATACAGCTGCCTTATCCGATTGATGAGACTGTCCGCCAGATACATGAAAGCGGGATTCCGGATTATTATGCTTCGTTTCTGAAGAATGAAAACGTATTAATATTATAATTATTTTGTAACTTTGCATTATAATATTAATAATTAAGTCATGGTTAATTTAGAATGGTATCGTACTTTTAAGGCGATCTATAAAACCGGGACATTGACGGGTGCAGCGGATGCCTTATTCATATCACAGCCGGGAGTAAGCCTTCACTTGAGTTCACTGGAAGCTTATGTAGGATACAAGCTGTTTGACAGGACCGGTAGAAAAATGATCCCGACAGAGCGTGGTAAAGTATTGTTTAATGCAGTTGCTGAACCACTCACTAAGCTGGAAGATGTAGAAAAGAATTTTCAGAAGTCCACAGAGAAACATACGCCTACCATCAGTGTAGGGATGTGTTTTGAAACTTTTCAGACTACTCTGGAGCAATATGTTTCTTCATTACCTTTTAATCTGATCATCAGTTTTGGAGAATATCCTGAAATGCTGGATCAATTGGATAAAGGAATTCTCGATCTTATCATCACTCCTAAAAAAGGGTCTTCACCCAATATCGAGCATGAAGCCTTCTCTTCGGAACAAATTATTCTGGTTGGGGGGAAAGATGTAGATAAAGCAGCTTTCAATAAAGTGTTGAAAACAAAAGATGCAGAGCAGATTGAAGAGTGGCTGAAGAATGAAAAATGGTACGGAACCACGGGAGATATGGAACACCTTTTCCAGTTCTGGACCTTAAATTTTGGTCATAAACCGAATTTCCGTCCCAATTATATCGTTCCCAACCTGAATTCAATTATCCGCTGTCTGAAGGGAGGAACAGGACTCGCCGTTGTACCAGATTTTTTATGCAGAAATGATATCGAAAGCGGTGAAGTACAGCTGATCTGGGAAGGAAAAAAGAAACTGGAAAACACACTGTATTTCGGATGTCGTAAGAAAACCAATTACCAGACTGAAATAGAGCATATTAAAGGTTTATTCCGCCAGGTGATGGCTTAAGACAACCATATCGCGCATCTGTAAATCATTTTCATAGATTGGATCAGGATAATTTTTAATAAAAAAGTCTTTCAGCATTCCACTTCTGATGAATCCGTTTTTCTCATAAAATCTGATCTGTTGGAATCCCGTATCCGAGGTTCCGACAGTCAGTATTTTATAGTGGTTTTCTTTGGCAATTTCTTTAGCCTTGTTCATCAGGATACTTCCGATTCCTTTGCTTCTGTGGCTTTCAATGACAGCGACATTTTTTATTTCCAGTTCGGTATCACTTTTTCTGTACAATGCCATCACTGCAATGTTTTCAGTACCGCTATGCAAAAGATAAATATCGGAATTGAAAATATATTGATTAATCGCTTCCTTGGTTTCATCCGCCAATAACAGGAGATGATAGGGAATTTCCGAATCGGAATTTAATTGATGAAAAGTGAAATCTTCCATTACAGACTCATATGAATAAGTGGATAATCTTTTCCTGAACCATCTTTTTCAGATCTTCCGACTTTTTTGAAACCCATTTTTTCATAAAAACCGATAGCCTGAGGGTTTTGTTCATTGACATCTACTTTCGTCAGTCCGGTTTTTTCTTTCATAAACTGATAGAGTTTTTTTCCATAACCTTTTCCACGCGTGTCATTATGAATAAAAAGCATTTCCAGATTACCTTCTGCTACGGAAGCAAATCCTTTAGTTTCATGATCTTCAGTAATTAAATAGACTTCCAGATGAGGAAGATAGTCTCTTGGAATGACTTCTTTAAAATAATTGAAATCCTCTTCAGCAAGAAAATCGTGAGTTGCTTTTACTGCTGATTCCCATATTTCCATAATTCTCGGATAATCCTCTGCTGTAGCCAATCTGATATGTTGTGCCATGATTTTAAATTTTAAGCAAAAATAGGGAAAATAGAGGGGAGATGCGAGGAGAAGGGTGAATTTTGAGGCTAGAGGCTGGAAGATGGGTGATGGAAGTTAGAAGTGTGCACGATTGGTTTTATCGACCACTTATTCCCCTTCTCTGAAGGGGTGGATTTTTGCAAAGCAAAAAGACGGGGTAGTTAAAAATTCGGTATATAATGTTTTGGTTAACGCAAAGACGCAAGAAATCTTTCTAAAGACGTAATAGATAAGACGCAAAGATTTTATCTTCGATAAAATTGATTAATCAAAATAAACAACTTTACACCTTTACATTTTCTAACCTATTCTGGGGCTAATAAAATACCTTTCTTAGAAGAAAAACAGTAAAAATGGTAGGCAGAATTTTCAATTTTTTATTGCAAATTTGTTTATCACTTTATATTAATCATTAAAATAAAGATTTATGCAAAAGAAAACCTATACAGGACAACCTGTGGTAACATTAAATAACGGAGTGGATATTCCGGCCTTAGGATTTGGAGTATGGCAGATGGAAGATCTGAAAGAATGTGAAAATGCAGTAATCAAAGCTATTCAGACAGGATATAGAATGATCGATACCGCTGCTATTTATCAGAATGAAACTGCAGTAGGTACAGCCGTAAAAAATAGTGGTGTAAACAGAGACGAACTGTTTATCACCTCCAAAGTATGGGTTCAGGATCATGGATACGAAAAGGCGAAAAGCGCTTTTCAGAGAACATTGGACAGATTACAGATGGATTATCTTGATATGTATCTTATCCACTGGCCGTATGGAGATTTTCTGGAAACATGGAAAGCTTTGGAAGAGCTTTATCAGGAGGGGAAGATCAAAGCAATTGGAGTATGTAATTTTACCGTCGAAAAACTTGAAGAATTAAAAGTAAATTCAACTGTTTTACCGGTTATCAATCAGATTGAGCTGCATCCTGTATTTCAGCAGAAAGAACTGCAGGTGTATGACAGAGAAAATAATATCATCACACAGCCATGGAGCCCGCTGGGAAATGGTAACGCTAATCTTTTAAGCAATCCTGAACTGAAAGCTATTGCCGAAAAATATGGTAAAACAGTAGCTCAGGTAATCTTGAGATGGCACCTTCAGGAAGGTTTCGTTGTGATTCCAAAATCTGTGACACCATCAAGAATTGAAGAAAACTTTAACGTATTTGATTTTGAGCTGACAGAAGATGAAATGAATGTTGTCCGTTCTTTAGATACTGGAAAAAGATTGTTCTTTGATCCTAAAGATCCTGAATGGGAACAAAAAATGCTAAATTCTGTAGCAGATATTTAATAAAAATAAAGAATCAAAATATTCCCGCAGTTTTCACTAGTTCAGATTACGATCTGTGGCATCCGTGTGATCTGTGGGAATTGTATTTTCATTCAGGGTGAGGAATATCATATCCTGTTGAAAATGAGGTGTTCTTATTTTTTGTACCTTTTAATTAAAATAATTTTTTATGTTCTGGCCCGATGCAATCAGTAAAAAACTAGGAATACAATATCCTCTTATTCAGGCTCCGATGTTTGGGGTAAGTACTGTACAAATGGCTGTTGCCGCTGCAAAAGCAGGCTGTCTGGGATCACTGGCACTGGCTGATCTTTCGGCACACCAGTCTGTGGAATTGATCAGGGAAACAAAAAAACTGACTGATAAGCCGTTTGCTGCCAATATATTTGTCCATCACATTCCTGAAGTGACGGACGATTTAAAAGAAAAATATAGCAAAACCAAGCAGTTTATTGAAGAACTGGCCAAAAACAATAGTATTGAAGTACACCTTCCGGATCTTGAAGAAATCAGTGTCAACAGCTATCATGAACAGGTTGATGCCATTATTGAAGAAGGATGTAAAATTGTAAGCTTTACATTCGGAAATCTTGATGATAAAAGTATTCAGAAATTACATGAAAACGGAGTGACTCTTATCGGAACCTGTACTTCTGTGAAGGAAGCTTTGTTGCTTGAAAAATCCGGTATTGATATTATTTGTGTTCAGGGAATAGAAGCTGGTGGCCACAGAGGTAGTTTTGAAGCTGAAAACATTCCTCAGATCGGAGGATTATCTTTATTGTCACAGATCTACGATCACGTAAATGTTTCTTTGATCTATGCGGGAGGAATTTATGGAGCAAAAACATTACAAGCCGTTAAAGACTTAGGTGCCCAGGGTTTTCAGGTGGGTAATCTTTTGCTGGCTTCTCAGGAAAGTGCTCTTTTGCCTTTTGAAAAAGAAAGATTGAAAAGGGTAAAAGAAGAAGAAATTATTCTCACGAAGAGCTTTTCCGGGCGGTATGCAAGAGGATTGAAAAACAAATTTATAGAAACGGTTGAAAATTCAGAATATATTTTACCATATCCTTATCAGAACAAACTGACCAATGCCTTACGAAAAGCAGCTAAAGCTCTGCAAAATCCAGAGTTTACAGGAATCTGGGCGGGACAGTCCATTCACCGGTACAGCGAACAGTCTACAGAGGAAATTTTAAAGAAACTGATCAAAGAATGTGAAATGTAGATCCATATGTTTTCCATTGGCTGGTAATTTTCTATTTTCGTGAAATATAAAAACTAAAACCAGCCAATATATCCATGAAATATTCAGAAGGAATTCAGAGATCACTTCCATTCGGATATCTTTTTCTCGTCATAATGGGAATACTAAAAGAAAGTGTATTCTACTATCAGATCAATATCAATATTCTCAAGTATTCAACAATCATGGACATTCTGATAAGTCCGATTGCTACTTTAACAGCTCATCCTATTATATTGATTGCCCTGATTGGGGTTGTTGTATTTTCATTTGCTTTTCCCTCTTTTTTATCAAAACAAGCCAATAAAAATAAACGTTGGGCCATCTCTCAAAGAACATGAAAACATGAGTAAAGAAGCTATTGAGAATCATTTTACCAATATGTTTGTGAGATTTCTTGCCATGATGTTATTGTCTTTCTTTGTAGGAATAGGATGGGGGGAAGGTCTTGGGCTCACCAGGAAGATCAAGGATAATAAGCTTAAATATGACTATAAATTAAACTATGATAATGAAAGCTCTGAACAGGTACATCTGATAGGATCCAACAGTATGTATTATATTTATCTGGCCAAAGGAAATAAAACGATAAAAATAGCACCGGTAGGGTCCATAAAAAGTATTGAACTTACCAATAATAAAAAGTTGATTGATTAAAACTAAACTACCATAAAAAAAGCTTCAGAAATATAATCTGAAGCTTTTGTATTTATTTTGTTAGATCGAGGCCTCCAAAATTTCCGGAACTCATCATGAGATAAACACCATCTGTTTTATCCAATGTATTCCAGTAGGCATGAAGATCTTCAGCATTGGTGAAAACCCTTAATTTTTCATTTCTGAATTTTTCTTTGATAAATTCAGGAGAGATAGGTTCCATTCTCTTGATCTTCAAGGCATCTTCAGAATAGAAAACTACAGCCTCCTCTAGGCCGTCCATTGCATGATCATATTGCTCAAGGAAAGCCGGATTCAGACTGGAATACGTATGAAGTTCCAGGAATCCGTATTTCTTATTATTTTTAAATTGCTCAGCAAAAGCTTTTACAGCAGCCTTTACCTTACTTGGTGCATGGGCAAAATCTTTGTAAAGGATTCCCTTATCTTCTCTTTCCACTTTTTCAAGACGTTTGGATGCTCCTTTGAAGCTCATGATTGCCTCATAGAAATCTTCATCCATAATTCCCAACTGCTGGCAGATATGTCTTGCTCCTTCAAGGTTCAGCAGGTTGTGTGCTCCAAAAACAGAAAGCGGAACATCTCCCATTTCAGTTTTTAAATATACTTTACCATTATTGATTTCGTATTCAGGAGTTTTGTAAGGGATTTTTCTGAAATAATTTTCAGCATTTTCCACTACTTTCACTACTTCCGGATCTTCTTCATTATACACAAGAACTCCGCCTGCCGTAATGCTTGCTACAAACTTTCTGAACTGCTCGATATAATCATCAAATGTTTTGAATACATTGATATGATCCCATGCAATGCCGCTCATTAAAGCGATATTCGGCTGATACAGTAAAAATTTCGAACGAAGATCAATAGGAGAGGAAAGATATTCGTCACCTTCCAGTACCATGAAATCATTATCCTGAGTCAGTTTTACCATACAGTCGAAACCTTCAAGCTGTGCACCTACCATGAAGTCCACATCTTTCTGATGGAAATTCAAAACGTGGAGAATCATTGACGTAATGGTTGTTTTACCATGTGATCCTGCAATAACAACTCTTGTCTTGTTTTTAGACTGTTCGTACAGGAATTCAGGGTAAGAATATATTTTCAGGCCCAGTTCTTTTGCTCTTGCCAGCTCAGGATTATCCTGGTGGGCATGCATCCCGAGAATAACAGCATCAATATCCGGAGTAATCTTTTCCGGGAACCAGCCCATTTCCTGAGGCAGAATTCCTTTCTTTTCCAAACGGGTTTTTGAAGGCTCAAAAATAGCATCATCAGAACCTGTTACCTGATATCCTTTGTCTTTTAATGCGATGGCGAGATTATGCATGGCGCTTCCGCCAATGGCAATGAAGTGGGTTTTCAATTGTATTTACTGTTTTTTAACATTAATATTAATGATCTGCTGGAAAGCTTCAAGAATATTGTTCCAGTTGGTCTGATAATTCGGAATGATCATACTCGCATCCGATTTACTACCTTCATTGGGACCTTTCTTGACATTGATGGACGTTGAAATATTGTCGTACAATTTTTTACGGTCTTCCTGTATTCTTCTGAAATTATTCTGAGAAAGAACCTGATCCAGTTTCTTTAAATCTTCATCTGAAATTTTAAAATCCTGTTTATATTTTTTTCCCTGGCCTTCAAAAGAGTAGTGTACATTATTCCCTTTGATCAGAAGATTTTCATATACAGGAGCAAAGCCTCCGCTTTTCGAATAACTGATATCAAAATCCGAATATACTTTCTGGCTGTTGCATGAAACTAATACTATGATTGCGAATAATATTCCAAGTATTTTTTTCATAATTTTTCTATTTACTTTAATTATTTGAGTCCTTTTGTTCTAATTTTTTAGCTTTAAGTTCTTCATCATAACTGTGTAATAGATTGAAATCTTCTGTCTGCTCAATGGCAGTCATAATTTTCAATAAAATTTCCGGTGCTTTTTCATTATCATAATCAATATCCAAAGGAGCTTTGAATTCCATCGTAGGTTTTACACCGGTTACCTTTACGCGGAGTCCTTTTTTATCAAAAGCTCTTCTGAATCCGTTTATTTTGATTGGAATTACAATAGGACGCTGGTTTTTTACCAGTTTGGCAGTTCCTCTTCGTCCCTGTGCAAAAGCCGATGTAGTTCCTTGAGGGAAAGTAGCTACCCAACCATTGTCCAATGCTTTCATAATATTATCTACCTCGCTCATGTCTACCATTCTGTTGACATTTTTCCCTTCAGATCTCCATGTTCTTTTTACCGTTACAGCTCCTGCAATTTTGAAAATTTTGGGAAGAATACCTTTGTTCATGGTTTCCTCTGCTGCCACATAGTAAAAATCGATCTTCGGATTCAAAAGATAGATCGGGTTTTTTATTGTATTGAGATATCCGTTGTTCACAGCACAGAAGGCATGGTACATGGCCGCCACATCTGCAAAATAGGTCTGATGGTTGGATACAAACAGTACGTTAGAGTCCGGAAGATCCACAAGGTGTTCTGTACCGGTTATTTTTAACTTATTAAAGCCATTGAATCTTCTGTAAGATACAATTCCTAAAATAAAAATAATAAACCTTTTCAAAAAATAAGGAGTTCCGAATGCATCGGTGAAAATATTTTTCTTCGCCATCTCTCAATTAAACACGGTAGTGCAAAGTTACATTTTTTTCAGCAACTGACTGAATTCACTTAATATCATCGCTGTAGCTCCCCAGATAATGTATCCGTTGAAATTAATCACGGGCACTTCATGTCCGCCTGCACTCGGCAGAGCCATGATTTCCGGGGTGTCCGACAGGTTTAAAAAGGAAGTGATCGGAAATTCTATGGTTTCCACAGCTTCCGTCTGTTGAAGAACGAAAGCAGGATTCTTTATTGTATAAGAAATATAGGGATAAACATAAAAATTGCTTGGTGGAATATAAATCGGAGACATTTCTCTGATGATTCTTACATAATGTTTATCTATTCCTATTTCTTCGGAGGTTTCCCGAACTGCCGTTTCAGCAAAATCCCTGTCCATTTCCTCACGCTTTCCTCCGGGCAGAGATATCTGTCCGCTGTGTCTGTCGTGTTCATTAATCGTCCTTTGGATCAATGGAAAATACCACTCGTTGTCTTTCAGATATAAAACAATATTAACCGCCGCAAATTTGGGATTCTTTGACAATACTTCATCATACGTAAAAACGGGGCGGTAGGGAGGTGAAAATACTCCATGGGCGTGCTCACCGGGAAGTTCCACGCTTTTTATTTTTCTCAATAAATCTTTTCCAAAATTTTCCATAGCTCAAATTTAGCAATATATCTCGAAGAAATAAATGCCTTAACATTAATTAACCTGTGAAATATCAGGATTTAAAGCTTTAAACCCTTAATGTGACAGGGTAATTATTTAACTGAAATAACAGGGAGATGTTGTACCGGAAAATTGACGGAATTGGCAATGAAACAATATTCGCTGGCTTTATGATGAAGCTGTTCTGCTTTTTCTTTCATAAATTCTGTGGCGACAGTTACCTTTGGATGCAAAGTTACTTCTGTGAAATGGCCGCTGCCACCGGCTGTCTCTGCCATGATGCCCGTTGCCTCGTCAGTGTAATCTGTAACAATAATGCCTGCTTCAGAACAGAAATGAAGATACCAAAGCATGTGACAGGAGGAAAGTGAAGATAAAAACATTTCTTCAGGATTATATTTTGTCCGGTCGCCACGGAATGCCGGATCAGATGATCCTTCAATCACGACTTTGTTTTCTGCTGAAATAGTGTGGCTTCTCTCATAATCTCTGTAACCGCTGGTTCCTGATCCCTGATTTCCCGTCCATTGGATGGTGATTTTGTAATGGTGGTTTTTCATATTTTAAAGATAAAAGATAAAAGATAAAAGATAAAAGATAAAAGATAAAAGATAAAAGATAAAAGATAAAAGATAAAAGATAAAAGATAAAAGATTTTGTTGTTAAAATTCAATAGGGGTGGGCTTTAGCCCAGCCTACATAAACAAAAAACATCTATTGGCTTTAGCCGAAACTTATAGCAAGAAAGGTAATAAAAAAACCTCCAGAAAACTGAAGGTTTTAAATTTTTTAATTAGAGAATTCTATCAATTCTTCTTTTTTGGCATTGTAGATTTTGTATTCTAAATATTTAAAAGAATCCCTTGGAACAATGGTTACCCACTTTTTGTATTTGATAAACCATTTCATCTGGATACTTTTAATGCCTTTTGTAAGGTAGGCTTCCACAAATGGGTGTACGTGCAGGTAGATTTTTCCTTTTTCTTTCTGCAGGATATTTCTTAAGGTTTCACCCATTCTTTCCACGATAACAATAGGAGCTACAATTTCTCCGTCTTTGTTCGGGTTTTCTTCTTTGGTGTCGATCTGTTTTTCCGGACGGTTTCTCTGTCTGGTGATCTGGATCAAACCAAATTTACTTGGAGGAAGGATTTTGTGGCGTGCTTTGTCGCGCTTCATTTCCTCTTTAAGATGCTCGTAAAGATCTCTTCTGTGATCAGAATTCGGCATATCTATGAAATCGATAACGATGATACCTCCCATATCGCGGAGGCGAAGTTGTCTTGCGATTTCTGTAGCAGCCATTTTGTTCACTTTCAGTGCATGCTCTTTGTTGACAGCTGTTCCGGTTGTAATATTGTTTCCGGAGTTGACGTCCACTACGTGAAGTGCTTCTGTGTGCTCAATAACAAGATAGGCTCCTTTGGAACTCGGAATGTTGACGTGTTTTCCGAAGCTCTGTTTAAGCTGTTTTTCAACATTGTAATATTCCAGAAGTGGAATATGGGAATCATAAAACTGGACAATATTTTTCTTTTCAGGAGCAATTACTTCAATGTAATTTTTCATTTCGTTCACCATTTGCTCATCATCGCAGATGATATTCACGAAGTCCTGATTAAAATTGTCTCTTAAAATAGCTGAAGCTTTGTCTTCTTCGCTTAAAACTTTAGACGGAACTTTATTTCTCTGGATGTTTTTGAAAGTGCTTTCCCATTTCTGAACCAGCTGGTTCATGTCATTATGCAGGTCGGCTACTTTTTTCCCTTCTGCCACTGTTCTGATGATCACTCCGAATCCTTCAGGCTTGATGCTGTCGATAAGGGTTCTCAGTCTTTCTTTTTCCTCAGAACTTCTGATTTTTTTGGAAATAGAAACTTTATTGTCAAAAGGAATTAAAACCAGGAAACGTCCTGTTAATGAAATCTGGGTAGAAATTCTTGGACCTTTGGTAGAAATAGGTTCTTTGGTAATTTGTAACAGAACAAGATCGTCCTTGGCAATTACTTTGTCTACCGTTCCGTTTTTGTCTATTTCGGGTTGTATCTCGAAATTTTTTAAGCTCGAAGTGCTTTGTTTTTTAGAAATAGTATCTTTTAAAAACTTTCTGTATGTAAGATACTGAGGTCCCAGATCCTGATAATGCAGAAATGCATCTTTGTCATATCCGATATTGACGAATGCTGCATTCAGGTTTGGGGCAAGTTTTTTTACTTTTCCTATAAACAGATCTCCAACTATAAAATCGCTTTTGTCTTCTTGCTCATGAAGTTCACATAGTCTTCCGTCTTCCAGCAGCGCAATCTTTGTAAGATCATCTTCATGCGAAACTATTAGTTCTTTCTTCATTTTTTAATAAGATAAAATTGTTAAGATTATAGGAAGTGGATGTTTTTTATTGATTAATTCATCTATTAAATATAAGGATTTTGAATGAAAACCATTATATTTTTATTAAAATAATATTTGAAACCCTCCGTTTTCCGCGGAATCTTATAGTTGCAAACAAAAATATAGTTAGTGAACTTTAAAAATTTAAATCCACCAACTATATTATTATATTGTAAATCTCGAGAAAAAGAGATTATTTTTTCTTATGTCTGTTTGCTCTTCTTCTTTTCTTTCTTTTGTGAGTCGCAACCTTGTGTCTTTTTCTTTTCTTTCCGCTTGGCATAATTTTAATTTTTTAGTAACTAGTTAATATTCAGTTAATGTTCTTATTTTACTGCAACTTTAGTTTTTACTTTCTCAACAAAAGATTTTGAAGGTTTGAAAGCAGGAATGTTATGAGCAGGAATCTCAATTGCAGTGTTTTTAGAAATATTTCTTCCTGTTTTAGCAGCTCTTGTTTTAATGATAAAAGATCCAAAACCTCTTAGATAAACGTTATCCCCATTATACATAGAAGTTCTGATCTCCTGCATAAAAGCTTCTACAACTTTCTGTGTTTCATTCTTTTCTGTTCCCAACTTATTTGAGATGGTGTTTACCAATTCTGCCTTTGTCATTTCCTTATTTTAATTTTAAATTTTAGGTGTGCAAATTTAGTTAAAAAAATTGAATACTAGCAAATTAGTGGCAAAATATTTTTATTCAAAGAGTTGGACTTTTTATGTATACACTATATTAAGGCAGGATGGTGATAATTTAACAATAAAATAATGTAACCGGATAAAGGTACAAAAAATTGATGAACAAAATTTAATAAATGCTGGTTATAACTGGTCTGGCAGCACTTTATCGTCTTTAGTATACTATTTTTGAGATCCTTTATCTGCCCTTATCCATCCACCCGGATTTGAATTTTTCAATTGAAATCAGATTTTTTTATAAACTGGAATTATAATATCCGTTTTCTACGCAGAAGCGGATAAGATGAAGTTTGGTTTTCAATCCCAGCTTTTCTGTAAGTCTGTTGATGTAGGTGTCAATTGTTCTGGTACTGAGATTGAGTTTTTCTGCAATTTCTTTATTGCTGAATCCTTCATAACAGAACCTCATGAGCTGTATTTCAGATGGGGAAAGCTCTTCCTGTCCTTTTTTCTGCCTGTCCATATATTCCTGTACGGCTAGCGGCTGCTGTTCCCATTCTTTGGAATAAGCCTGATAGTCGAAGTCGTCAGAGGCAATACTTCCTTTAATAATATCCTTTATAATGGTGCTTTTTTTCTGACAGTAATAGATATTGGGAATCTTTGAAAGGATTTCCGCCATATCTTCCTGATAAGTGCCGGAATACGTAATAATAGGGGTTTCAGTATTATTTTTTCTGATGTACTTAATAGCTTCAATTCCACTTAATACCGGCATGAAGAGTTCAATAATGAACACATCTTCCTGTCTTCTGTAGATTCTGTTTACCAGCTCATGCCCATTGTTACAATCATTCAGAAGCATATAGAAAGGATTTTCCATAAGTGTTTTGATCATTATTTTTTTAAAATAAAAATCACTGTCAGCAATGGAAAAACGTACGGTATTAGATAATATTTTACTCATTCTTAATATCGATTTGGCGAATGATATTTAAAATTCAGAGGTCTAATTTATGAAAAACTTATCAAAGTGAAAATTAATATTAATTTAATCAGGGTTTTCACGAAACAGGGTTGGGGAAATTACGTATTGTGCATAAAAATTTTTTTTTATATTTTCACAGGCCAAACAAATCGCAAATTATGTCTTCTAACAGGGAAAAAAAATTAAACAAATCTGACGTCAGAACGGGCATTTGGAAGTTTATTCTGTCATTTGTCGTTTTGTCGGTTGTATCTTTTGCTTGCTTATTTCTCTTCTTTAAGAGTTATGATATACAGCGGGAAGGAATTAGCCGTGAAGCTGAAGCGTATAAAGAACTGATGCTTCGAAGCGACGTGCTTAAGGATCACATTGATGATATTTACGACAAAATGAACCAGCTTAGCATCAATAAGGTGGAGAATGAGGTATTTCTGAGAACCAGTATTATGGATAATGTGAGAGATGCCAAAAATATTATGGGTAAAGACAGTGTACAGAGCTTTAAACATTATGCCGTACTGATGAAGCAGATTGTACCGATGATGAATTTAAAAGCAAAGATCATCGAAGTAGAGTATCAGAAAAAAACCGTTTTACGGGATCTTGATGAATGCATGGGCAAGATTAAAGTAACCAATAATGAACTTCGGAAAGACCCTACGAGAAATTTCACAGGAAGTAGAAGAAGAAGATAAAAAGAAAAGATATGCAAGGACAAATCACATTATCGAAGAAAGAAAGGCATTATCAGTTTTTTTATTTAATACTGATGTTGGTGACTGCCATGTTATTTTTGGGAGTGATCTTTTTAAAAGGATTTGAATCCCCTTTTTCTGATGAAGATGTAAGAGGTATTCAGAATCTTGAGCAGAAAGCCGAATTTGAACAACACCAGAAAGTTGTTCTTCCCATCATGGACAGTACCTATACCATGATTACAAAACTTACTGATGACGGACCACAACCTTTTATCGAAAACAATATCCAGCTGGGCGTAAACGACCTTAACAGCTATTTCAACAGTACTGATGTTGTGGATATCCGTAAAGATGCCTATCCGCAGATCGCGAAATTCTATAAAATGTATTTTGATGACAAAAAAGTCATTTCAACAACCTCTGAAGACATTAAAATTTTCCAGAAACAGGTGGATGAATGCAGAATCGGATTTAAAGATAAGCAGAATAAGCTTTATCAGCGCGAGCAGGATCTGAAAGCAAGAATGCAGTAAGCAAATAAATACTAGGAACATACATAAAACACATCACAATTACTAACTATGAATTATTTTCAAAAGAACAAGAAAAACATTATTATCGGTGTTATTGCAACTTTGCTGATCGCAGCATTGGTTGCTCTGTGGCTGCAGAAAAAGGTAATACATTCAGCAGATGATATTGTTGGGGTGGTTTATCCGTCTTCACTGGCGGTAGGAGACACGCTTTTATTCGAAGATAAAACCCAGTTTGCCAAAACCAAGAGATGGAATTTCGGAGATGGGACAACTTCAGATAAAAACAGTGGTATTCACTTCTATAATAAACCGGGATATTATCAGGTGATTTTGATCGTCGACAACAAGTACACGAAATCTTTCCCTGTAATGGTAAGCGCAAGAAGCGTTCAGAAACCAAAAGATACTGCAACGGCAAAAACAACGATCGAAGCCGTAAGTCAGGCAATGCAAAATGAAAACGTGACCTTCCGTGCTATTTCCGATGCAAAACAGTTTGCATGGAAATTCGGTGAGTCCGGAAATACAGATGCTAAGGATAAATTTACCATCTATTCCTATAAAAAACCTGGGGAGTATCTGGTGACTCTTTACACAGAACAAAGCCAGGATCCTATCTATCACCGTATCAAAATTCTTCCGGCTTATGATGCTCTTGCTGAAGATGAAGTTTCAGTGGAAGACTCTTATGCCAAAGTAGACAATGATTTTAAATATCACCTGCAGCAGATTGCCAACGGAAACAGTTTCAATATGCACTACAATTACCTGCTGAAAACCTATCTGTGTAACAATGAAAATACAGTGGTAAAAGTAAATGACAGCAAAGTGAATAACTTCTACATGTATTGTGCAGGCCTTCAGTTTGACAAAAATACAGTGATTCAGACGGTAAAAGTAAACCTGGACGACACACAGAACTGTGTAACTAAAGTAGATATTAATCAAAGCAAATAATTTTGTCCGGTCTTACGGATGTACCAATCATAAAAAGATTAAATAGGATGAAAAATAAATTTCCTCTAGCAGCATATTATATAGGGTTAACAGTATTATTGACGAGTTGCCAGGTAAAACTGCCGTCAAAGAAAACCCCGGAGCCTTCACAGTATGGGCAGGTGGATGCATCCCCTGTCGTTAACGGCTATCCGAAAAAGTCAGTGCCATGGATCGTTATTTCAGACCGATCAAGAAATACGGCATATCTGGATAAAGATGATGAGAAGTCTTACAAAGAAGTAAAATTCCTTGAACCTTTAATGGTTTTAAAACATAGAGACGGAATGGTAAAAGTAGCGGAATATGTTCCGGATGCTTTAATGAAGAAAGTTTCGTCAAAATCGATCAAAACATATGGCTGGATTCAGGAGTCTGATCTCCTTCTCTGGAATAACGCTTTAAAAAGTGAAAAGACAGGTTATCCTGTAAGAGTGGCAGTAGTACCTAATAACAGCGAAGTCATCAGAAATGCTGAAAGATACTATAAAAACGACTCTATTATGGTGTTCAACTCACCAAGCCTTATTGAAACAGCCAATGTAAAAATTCCTAACGGACAAATTGTATATGTATACAAGATGGCCGAAAATAACAAACGTTTTCTGGTAGGTAAAAAACCGTCTGTTGATATGGACAGTATCAACAAAGGACTTTACGGCTGGGTAAGCTCCAATGTAATCTCCACCTGGGGAGAACGTTCCGCTATCAGACTTAAAAATACAACAGGAATTACCGATACAACGCTGGGAATTCATGAAGGACATCCGGGTGGATCAGCATCGGATGCGTCCAACAAAACAGCTATTCTTCTTACCGATGTGAATAAGAGAACACAGCTGGAAAATATCTTCCCGGTAAATCTTCCTTTAGAAGAGGCTCCAACACCTGATACCAAGACAAAATATTTCACCAATATTTTAGATTACAGTAAGAATTTCGTATCCAATGTACTGGGTGAACCGATTTATTTCGACCGTTACAGAGAGATCACGGAAAAAGATAAAAACATCAATATTGTTTTTGCATTAGATGTAAGTGCCGGTAATGCGCCTTATGCACCTATTGTAAAATCATTGTTACAGGATCTTCAGCTTAGGTTTGAAAAGCCTTCTTATTTTAGCAATGTTAAATATGGAGCGGTTTTATACAAGAACAATCCTTGCGGAGATAATGTTTCTGTCTCCAGCTTAAGCACAGATTACAGTAAGATTTCATCATTTATTGATCAGAAAACGAATGAAATGAACTGTGCCAGCAATAGCGGCTATCAGCCGGTAGGAGAGGCTCTTACGGCAGCAGGAAACCTTCTTTCCAATGTTCCTGATGAAACCAATATTGTTGTTACTGTAGGAACTTCTGCCAACCAAAGCGGAAATATGTACAGTGTAATCAGTTCTCTTACCCAGGCTCAGGCAAGACTGATCATGTTCCAGACCAGTGCAAGATCATCCGATACCTACAATGATTTTGTATTAATGGCGGAAAATGTGGTGACCAATACAGCCAAAAATATTGCCGAACTTAAAAAACAAAAGATCATCAACCAGAATGATGTGCTTACCAAGAATAATTTCAGCCTTGTGGAAGGAGATACAGGATTCTTCTCTTTAGCTTATCCTAAACAGAGTATGTCCCAGGGATTCGTTATTTTCCCCAAGAAAGGAGACATTACGACTCCGGGATTCCTGAAAAAATCTGTTGACAGCCTTATTGCGCAGGTTACTCTGGATAATCAGACTATTGATAAATCTCTTAATGAATACTTCCATTCATCCGTAGGAGCGGGTAGAACAGATGTGGATTTAAAATATAAATATCTGTATCCGGGACTTACCAATCCGGTTTCTGCAGGAATTGCCGCACAGCTGATCAACTATGGAAGCCCATTCCTTGTAAAAGGATATATTCCAAAAGATCTGAAAGAGTTTACTCCGGCAATAGAAAAGGGAATTCTTATTTCTGAATCGGAATATGATAACTTAAAAGCTTTCTACACGGAAGTATACAGAAATACTCAGGCAGACCGTGCAGATTTTAATCAGGGAAGAGCTATTAAAGAGTATGTTAAATTACTGAAGAAGTACAATCCTACAATAAAATTCTTAGATAAAGGAGCACTTTATGAGCTGCCAATGTCTTATGCGATCGGAATGAGTACCGGATTTGATCTTTCTGAAGAAGAACTGATGGCTAAATATAAGCTGAAAGGTTGGAAAAAATCAAAAGTAGTTCCTAGTGAAACAGTAAAAAATTATTTCCAGCACTATAAAAACTTAGCGGACAGAATGCTTGCCAACAGAAACAACCCGGCTGTAAAAATTCAGCAGAACGGGCAGACTTTCTACTGGCTTAATGAGTACTTTACTCCATCCAGAATTCCAACAGAACAACCGGAATATACAAAGCATTAAAAACATTTTTTTGTTATATCAAAAGCAGGAGTATATACTTCTGCTTTTTTTTGTAGTATAAAGAAAGATCAACCAACCTTAAATCTTAAATTTTTAAACTTTGAACCCTTGTTATTTCTCTTTGATGTGTGAAATTATTTTTTATCTAAAAAAAGAGAAATAATTTAAAACGCTGTATTTATGGTTATTATAATAAGGTTGATAAATCCATTGTCGTAGAATTACGACAAGAAATCGTAGAACTACTACAAATTCTCAGATTTATAGAGAAAAGTTTTTTTTAGCGGAAAAGAGCCTCTATATTTGCTAACACAATCACCGAATCACAAAATATTACTAACGATTAAATTTACTAATCATGGCCGAAAGAAATTCAAGAGGAATCTTAAAATTCAATAATGGAGAAGGGCAAAAGCTGTTAAAAATGAATTACAGCGTTTCCAGATCTACAGATGTTTCAGGACGTGTAGCATCAGATCCTTCCAACGCATTAATCAAGGTTACCGTAGAAGCTACTGAAAAATCAGATATCCTTGAAAGCTTGCTGAACGGTAAATATAAGCCAACTGTAGGAGAGATTACTTTTAACAAATCTCACGAAGAAGGAACATTGATTACACTGAAATGGCAGAACGGATATGTAATCCAGCATCAGGTAGATTTCGACGCCATCGACAGCAACAGTATGCTGATCAGCTTCGTAGTAAGTGCGGAGACAATCGACTATGGTACTTCTCAATACGCCGGGCTATGGCCATCCAGCTAAATACTGACACACATTATCAACATTCATAAGAAGAAAGACTGTCCCTATTTAAGACGGTCTTTTTTTGCCTGAATGAAAAATTATGACCTGAGAATTTTATTTTATAACGTGTTTATATAATGTTTGTTATATAAAATATTGTTATCTTTAATACTAAACACAAACACAAAGCATATGAAAACCGAATCAAAGACCAAAGGATCTTCTTTCCGTCCATCTCAGAATGCAGACGGGATATCCGAGAATCATCACGCAGGGATCAACCGGCTGGTCAAATTATCACTGGTTGTAGAAGGTAAAATTATTAAGTACTATAAGCATTTCACTCTTAAACAGAAGGCGGGTCACCACCACGAATTCAACCTTGTTCTTGCACACGATGCATTGGGAGACCGGCAGAGCCATACCCTTGAGGAAGCCAACAAATTTTTAGGAAAACGTCTTACAGCTGTTATTTCCTACAAAGATATTGAGAAAAGTCCGGAAAGGAATTTTGTTGGGGTTATTACCAAAGTAGGATTCAGTCAGGAAAAAATGAGTCTGGGAAATATTGTACTTTCCGGATACAGCCCGACGATCCTGCTGGACGGTGCTCCGCATATCCAGAGCTTTGGCGGCAGCCAGCCCGTTAATATGGGAATCATAGCCAAAGAAGTAATACAACAGGGAATAGATAAAGAACGGTTTGATATAAGAGTCGATACCAATGATTATTCCCAGATCATTTACAGCAGCCAGTATAACGAAACCCATTATAATTATCTGTCGAGAATGGCAGAAGCTTATGGAGAACAATTTTATTATGATGGTGAAGTTTTGCATTTTGGAAAGCTTCCTCCACAAAATAAGCCTATAAAATTATTATATGGGAGCAATGCTGATAATATCAGGGTAGAGCTCAAAGCAGCTCATACAAAACCTCAGTATTATGGCTATAACAGCAGTAAACATGAAAAACTGACTTCCGGGGAAACTCCAGTTGACCATTTAGGTGATCTGGCCCGTACCGCATATAGTCATAACAATAAAATATATAAAACTCCGGCACTGCAGGTTGCACCTATTAAAGCAACAACACACCTGGATGTGGAGCATTCTCAAAGAAGCGCGTCAGGAAGTGAAGCGGTTAATGTATTTTCGGTTTCAGGATCTACAACCGTTCCTTTTTTGCATCCCGGATGTATTGCTGATATTCATATGAGAAAACCGGACAGCAGTGAAACATCTTATTTTACGAAGGTTATGGTGACCGAAGCCGTTCATGAAATTGATACGATCGGACATTACACAGGAACTTTCGAATCCATTGCCGCAGACACGGGTTTTCTGCCCAAACCGGAATTTACGGTACCGGCTGCCCAGCCACAAATTGCAACGGTAATTTCCAATACCGATCCGGAAGGGCAGGGAAGAGTTCAGGTAAGATTCGACTGGCAGATGAATGATACCACTCACTTTGTAAGAGTAATGAGCCCCGATGCAGGAGGAACCGATCAGATCACTCAAAACCGTGGTTATGTAGCTATTCCCGAGGTAGGCGATCAGGTGATGGTTAATTTCGTGCATAGTCATCCGGACAGACCATTTGTAATGGGAGGAATGTTTCATGGCGGAATAGGCCTTGGTGGAGGTGCAGACAATCGTGTAAAATCTATACAAACGCGAAGCGGCCACAGAATCGTTTTTACAGAAGACGAAAGCATTATTATTACAGATAAAAGCGGAAATGAAATCCATCTGGATACAACCGGAAGTAATATCAACATTACAGCACCGGAAACCATGACCCTGAACTGTAAGAATATGAACATCAATGTAGGAGAGAATATGACGACGACAGTGGGAATGAATAAGTCTGATAGTATTTCAATGAATCATACGGAGAGTGTGGGAATGATGAAAAACCTTTCTGTAGGCGCCAATTTCATGACGAATGTTGTGGGTAGTTTAATGGAATTTGTTAAAGGAAATAGAGAATCCAAAGCAAAAGAAGTAAAAGAAAATTCTAAAAGAAGAGAAATTATTTCTCAGGAGAATAATGATATTCATGCACAGAATCAGTTTAATAATAATAGTGGTGAAAATTCAAAAATGCATTAAATCATGTCTATTATACGAATTACTGAAGGTGAAAATATTACAGCAATAGAACAAAATTGGACAGTTTTTACTGATCATTTTGAAGCGTATGCTGGAAATAACAGCCATTTTACAGCTAAGAATGGTACTTTTATCGGGGAGCCGAAAAAAGATAAGTCAGAAGAAAAAAAATATTTTGTAGAAGGAAAATGGTATTCAGATGCTGAAGGTAAAAATCTAATAACCGAGGCAGCTATAGGCCAGGTTGTATATTTTCATATAAAAACGCAAAATATTACAGATCCTGATGCAAAAGTAACCTTACAATTATATGATGACGATGGAGGGCTTGGGGGAGAACCTGATCCAATAAATGTAAGAGAAGTCAAAGAAGATGGAAGTCCTGGTGCTCTGGTTACTGAGAAACAGGTAATCAATAATAAAATTGTCTATAATCTCACTTTAAGTGATGGCTTGGCAAGTTTTATTGAAAATGATTTTGGAGATAATATTGAGCTTTATTTTGAATGCAACTATAAAGAAGATTTAAATATTAAGCTTCCATTAACATCTGATTTTTATCTTAATGTTGAAATCTGCGATAAAAATGTAGTGCAAAGCTTCAATAATAGACAATATGGAAGTTGTGATTTTTATCGTTTTAGGTATGATGATTTCATGCGTCGTCATAAACATTGTGGACACACTCCTCCTGTATATTATTTTGGAGAGATGAGAGAACTAAGTTTCTGGAGTGCAATAGATGATATCAAAGAATGGTGGACCCCAAGTCTCACTGAAGAAATGAAACAAGTAAGTATTTCAGTAAATGAGGTAGAAAAACAGGGGAATAAGTATAAACCTGTTCCTTCAAGCAGCTATGGATTTAAATATTGCACTCGTTTTTCTAGAATTCTTATGCCCAAGCTAACTTCACGCGGTAAAGCATGGCTTACAGAAGCCAGATATAAGCTGCAGGAATATATGGAAAAAGGTGTCATTGACAAAAATTATATCGCAACATATGATACAGTTTTGCCTGAAGGATTAGAAGATAATTTCAACGATCATTTTAAACCCACTTTATTTGAAAGAATTCAATACAGGAATGATCCCCGAAAGTTAGAAGAAATTAAAAAGAATAATATAGAAAAATATTATACTGATATAGAGATAGATAATGAACGTTTTCAGGAGTTTGCATTTGCTACCCATCCAGATGCTTATGACCCACTAAAAATGAGATATTTGCCAGCGGATGATTTATTAAAGGTAATGTCTACACCAGATATGAAAGAATGGTTGGGAGCTGCTACATGGAAACAAGCATTAATTATGGCAAGAAATTTAGATTATCGTGAAATAACTGAAGTGACTTTAGAACGATTTTTCAAAAAATACGTATTAGGAAATGATGAATTTAAATAATATAAAAAAGATAATTTGTATTATACTTTTAATCAGTATTAATTATGGATGTTCACAAACCACAAAGCTAGGGCAAATGAAATGGATCTCAAAATATGACTTTTTTGATTTATATAAGAAAAATATAAATAATGGAAATTTTGGTCCTGAGACTGGCCTGAAATTAACAACTTTAAAGTTTTTAAATGAAAACACTATTTTCTTAGCCGGAAGTAAAGATTTACATAGTTTTTACAATAAACCTGGATACTCAGCAGTATTGTTTGTTTCAACAGACAAAGGAAAGAGTTACCAGGAAATTACTTTTCCGGAAGAATATGTAACATTTATTTCTCCTTCAGATAAATATACTCTAATTGAGACAGGTAGCGGTGGTAATAGCCAATCTGGGAAAGTAGTGCTTTATCTCATGAATAATCATACGTTAGAATATAAAAAAATTGATGAATATTCTTCTAAATCTGAAATTATGTATTCGCAGTTTAATGGTGAAAATGTTGTTTATTCAGAAAATGATAATCAAAAAATATTAAATCTTCTGACAAAAGAAGAAGTCGAATTACCGGAGTATTTGAAAAAAACACCTTTTATTCTGAAAAAAGATAATACAGTCACTTCTTTATTGAAAGATGAAATACAAGAATATAATTTAAAAACCAAACAACAAAAAGTCATCAAAAAATTAAAAAGTAATTATGATGTTCTGTATTATGAAAATGAGGAATATTTATTAGGAAAGTCTGGAAGATTTAAAACTGAAATGACAATTTATAATCAGAATGAAGGCGAGCTATTTGTGGAGAATGAAAAAACAATAGAGTATTACCGCTACAGAAACTTCGCTTGCTATTTCAAAGAAACCCGTCCTTATGTTACATTCTATTATTCTTATGATTATGGTAGAACGTGGAATGAATATCATGCAAAAGATTTTTTTACTACTACTATTCCTAAAGGCTTCTATAAAGATCAGCTTATTGTTTTGGATGTAGCATTTTATGATAAAAATGATAATAGCCACATTATTGTAGGAGAGTTTCAGAAATAGAATATTTCATATGTAGTGTTAATAATTATGAAAGAATTAATTTATATCGTATCGATATGTAGTTAATTTTCATTGTTAGGATGCAAAAGTAAAGAGCAAAAATTTTTGGATAATCATAAAGTAATTCTTTATGAGACTAAGGAAGCAGAAGATTTTATTAATACTGCAAACATAAAACCTGACGAAGCAAAACAGATTCAAGCAGCTTTTGCTATAAAAAATAATAAGAAACCTGAATCTTATAGCTTCTTTATAATAGACAATAATTATGTTTTTACCTCTTATTTTCATCCGAAAGTTCCAGAAGCTTCAACAAGTGGAATATGGGTTGATAGTAAAACGGGGATTGCAAAATATATTGAAACTGGAATATGGTTAAGAGCTTACAAACCTTATCTTGAAAATGGTGAATCCTATCCTTTTCAATAAAAACTTAACCATACTATTCAAGTAGGGGGGGTAATTTGCCATAAAAATGGACCTTCAAAATCAGTCTTAAAACAAAAAACACCGTTGTTACTTCTCTAATTGAAGAATTAACTATCTTTATATCGTTTAGAATAAAATAATTAATTTTAGCATCACAAAAAGAACGATTTTTTATGTCTTGGTAAAAGGAATGAAAAATAAAGATCAAAATCATCAAATCTGCATAATAAACAGAACGCAAATATATTAATATAAGAAAATTATAAATGGGAGTACTAGTAACCAACGAAACAGTAAAGCAACTATTTCACATTGCTCAGTCGATAGCGAAGGAAAACTATAATGGAACTTATGGAGGCCCGCATATTCTGCAGGCTTTAATGCATAAAGATATCGGCCTTAATGAATTTCTGAAAAGTATAGATAAAGATCCGGGTTATTTCTATGAATGGGCAGATGTCCGTATCGAAGAATATCCGAAAACCAGCCATCTTCCGGATGAAGTAGGACAGGATGAAGCGGTAGATACCCTTATTGAAGAGGCTGATGATATCCGTTTAAAACTAGGACTGGATGAGATTACTCCTATCTGCATCCTGACAGCCATTGTAAAACCACAGGTTGTATTTTCTCTTCAGCAGTTAAAATCACTTCCGTTGAGAGAACATGAGATCTTCAATCTGTACAGAAAAGATACTCCGTTTACTGTTTCAGAAGATGGAGATTTTTCATCATTATTTTCAAATGGTTCAGCAGATTATTCAGACTCTTCCTTTCCTTCCATTAAAAGCTATTGTGTAGACAGAACGGCGCAGGCGAGAAAAGGAGAAATCGAAAATATCATCGGCAGGGACAAAGAACTCAGAATGCTGGTGGAAATCCTTTGCCGAAGAAGCAAACCGAATGTGATCATCATCGGAGAGCCGGGAGTAGGAAAAACAGCTTTGGTAGAAGGTTTTGCTACAGAAATTATTAAAGGAAATGTTCCTGAAATGCTTAAAAACGGTACCCTTTTAGAACTGGACACCGGAGCATTATTAGCAGGAACTTCTTATAAAGGTGAAATTGAAGACCGCCTGAAAAAAGTAATCAATGAATGTAAGAAAATTGAAAAAGCCATTCTCTTTATTGATGAAATCCACACCCTTTTAGATCCGAAAGGAAGCATCGGAAACGTTGCCAATCTCCTTAAGCCTGAACTTGCGAGAGGTGAAATTACCGTAATCGGAGCTACAACGCAGGAAGAATACAGAAAAATTATAGAGCCGGAACAGGCTTTCAACCGTCGTTTTGAAGTGTTAACCGTTCTTGAACCGGATGAGAAAACCTGTGTCAAAATGATTGATGTCCTATTGGAAGGCTACAAAAAACACCATGGTATTGAAGTGGAAAAAACAGCCCTTCCCGAATGTGTACGTCTGGCAAAAAGATATGCCAAAGGTAAAAAATTACCGGATGCCGCTATTGACTTATTAGACAGAACAATGGCAGCCATCAAAATGCTTGATGAACTTTCCGAAAAAGAACTTGAAAGCTGGAAAGAAAGTTATGATGCGATTTTAACAGAAGAATATGCCGACAGCAAAGATAAAGCGGATGAACTGATCTGGACTTACAACCTGCTGAGAGACAAAATAAGCCCGATTCTCTGGGGATCACTGAGTGAGCAGCCGTCCATCGACAACTCTATGCCGGTAGATCAGATCCAGAAGATTATTGAAGATACTTACGCAGAACTTTTACAGCATGCCGCCAAAAAAAGAGAAAAAGTTGACAGATTGGAGCTTGCTGCTGTAATGGCTGCCAAAACCAATATCCCAATCGGGAAAATCCAGGCTCAGGAAAAAGAAAAACTCCTGAATATGGAATCTCTTCTGTTGAACAGAGTCGTAGGACAGGACCATGCATTGAAAATCCTTTCCGATGCTATTGTTGAAAACCGAAGCGGATTGAACAAACCGGGACAGCCTATCGGATCCTTCTTCCTTCTTGGACCTACCGGAACCGGTAAAACAGAGCTGGCAAAATCAATGGCAGAATTACTGTTCAATGATGAGAAAGCCATGGTACGCTTTGATATGTCAGAATTTAAAGAAGAGCATTCCGCAGCTTTGCTATACGGAGCGCCTCCGGGATATGTAGGATACGAAGAGGGTGGTATGCTGGTAAATAAAATCAGACAACAGCCTTATACCGTTGTGTTATTTGACGAGATTGAAAAAGCTCACCATTCCGTTTTTGATGTATTCCTTCAGATTATGGATGAAGGAAAAGTTCATGATAAATTAGGTAAAGAAGGAGATTTCAGCAATGCGCTGATCCTGTTTACCTCCAATATCGGAAGTGAAGAGATTGTAAAACAGTTTGAAGAAGGAAAAATTCCGGAATCATCTTCACTGATGCAGATTATGTCAAACTCCGGACGATTCAGACCTGAGTTTCTGGCAAGAATTACAGAGATCATTCCTTTTGCACCGATCACGGAATCTATTGCAGAAAGAATTTTTAACATTCAGCTGAAGTCACTTCATACTTCATTAACAAGATTGGGAATTGCTTTAAAAATTACTGATGAAGCGGTTAAAAACCTTGCATTAGGAGGATTCAGCAGCAAATATGGAGCAAGACAGATCTCTGGAGTCATCCGTGCACAGCTTGCAAGACCGATCTCTAAAATGATTGTGAGAGAAGAAGTAAAATCCGGCCAGACGATTCATGTAGACTGGAATAAAGACGAGGAAAAACTAAGCTGGAAAGTAGATTAAGTATAAAGCAAAGGGGTATTTGCAGCCAGCTTTTACCCTTTTGCCTATAAATAAAATTAAAATGAAAACAATTGTCAGAAATATCTTTACAGGTTTTCTATTATTAGGATCCGTGATTATGATCAACGGACAGTTTCTTGCTGCTTCCGACACCTCGGAAAGCAGTGTGAAAAAATATAAGGGTATCATTAATGCCAATAAAGATCTTGTAGAATTTATTGAACAGTTACTCCTTCAGAAAGGCCTTCCCAAACATTTGCGAAACCTGGCCCTGATTGAGTCCCATTTTGACAGAAATATTACCTCAGGAGCCGGAGCAGTAGGGATCTGGCAGTTTATGACAGCCCATGCCAACCAATACGGACTTACTGAGCAGGGACGTACCGATATTTATAAAAGTACCAAAACAGCTGCTATTTCACTGAGTAATCTTTATAAAAAGTACAATAACTGGGTGACAGTAGTCGCTGCTTACAACTGCGGAGAAGGAAATATTGCCAAAGCGATGGAAGCTGCAGGTTCTACCCAATACCATGAATTTTATAAATACCTTCCGGGAGAAACCATTAATCATGTAAAGAAATATCTTAATGCATGCTATGCAACAGGAGAACTTCAGAGTGTACTGAATAATTATAACTCTGCAAGAATCAATAAGATTTTCTTCCAGGGAGACCGGAAAGAGACTGCTGCAGCGCTTTCAGAAACGGAGATCAATGCAGGATTCAACCTGAACGTAGTTGCCGCTGAACTGAATGTAGAAGTGGATAAAATTCTTGCCTGGAATCCCGGAATTATGGAAGAGCTTCAGAAAAAAGGAGAAAGCCCCTTCTATCTTCCGATGGATCTGATGCCGGACTTTCTGCTAAGAAAAAATAAAATATTGGTTCGCTCCCTAAAAGAAGGAGGAAAAATTCAGCAGTAAAATATACCAATGAAATAAAAAGCAATCATCAAAACTGATTGCTTTTTTTATGGTATAATCTGTTAAAAATACGCCAATGTTTTATTAATATAATCTTAATATTTCTCAATGATGTGGAAAATTGTTGATTTTCCATGCTTGTTTTTAATGAGTTAAAATCCTTTGTTAATAAGGTTTGTGGTAGGTTTTTTAAATCCAATGTCGTAGAATTACGACAAGAAATCGTAGAATTACTACAAATTTTCAGATTTCCATTCAAAAGCTTTGTTTAGCGGAAAAGAGCCTCTATATTTGCTAACACAATCACCGAATCACAAAATATTAACGATTAAAATTTACAATCATGGCCGAAAGAAATTCAAGAGGAATCTTAAAATTCAACAACGGAGAAGGACAAAAGCTGTTAAAAATGAACTACAGCGTATCAAGATCTACAGACGTTTCAGGACGTGTAGCATCAGATCCTTCCAACGCATTGATCAAAGTTACAGTAGAAGCTACTGAAAAATCAGACATCCTTGAAAGCTTACTGAACGGTAAATACAAACCGACCGTAGGAGAGATTACTTTCAACAAATCTCACGAAGAAGGAACACTGATCACTTTGAAATGGGAAAACGGATACGTAATCCAGCACGAAGTAGACTTCGACGCTATCGACAGCAACAGCATGCTGATCAGCTTCGTAATCAGCGCTGAAACCATCGACTACGGTACTTCCCAGTACGCAGGACTATGGCCTTCAGCAGGTAAATAAGCCTATTCATCATCTTAGTAAAAATAAAATTGGTACAGAACAGCCCTTGTAAAAGTTTGCTGTTCTGTTTTCTGCTTTACAATAAGTTTCAGATAAGTATCACTTACGGAAATCAATATCTGGAATTTGCAAAGCCTGTAATGATACCTACAGCATCAATTCAACATTTATTAACTTAAAAACACGTAACACTATGTTTCAAGATGATAAAATTACAGTAAAGAATTCTCAGCAATCTATCAGCCAGGATACAGAGACGATAAAAAAAACTGCGTAGGAAAATGCGGTTACGAAAGCAGAGGAAAAGGTAAACCAGGCAGGGAATAAAATAAAAAAGACAGCAGAAGCGGCACAGCATTTAAACTCAGCACAGGAAACAGGAAAGTTTCTGAATCAAACGCTGGTTTCTAACGACCCTTCCGTTGTTGAGACAAAAGTATGGGCCAAACAGCCTACTTCAAAAATACATAATGCAGAAGCGATTTCTCAGAGCTATATAGCAGGAATCAACCGGGTTATCAAGCTTGATGTAATCATAGAAGGTGAGATTATTAATCATTTCAAGCATTTTAAGCTGGTACAGAGTGCTACCAGGCACCATGAGTTCAGTCTGATGCTGGCCCATGACACTTTGGGTAAACCGGAAAATCACAATCTGGAAGAAGCTCAGAAGTTTTTAGGAAAAAGAATCACAGTTGTTTTCAAATATAAAGATATTGAGAAAGGAGCCGAACGTAATTTTGTAGGAGTGGTTACAGAAGTAGGCTTCAGCCAGGAGAAAGGAAGCCTTGGAAATATTATCATCAAAGGCTACAGTCCAACTGTACTTCTGGATGCAGCCCCTCATATTCAAAGCTTTGGAGGAAGCCAGCCTGTAAGTTTGAACAGTATTGCTGATCAGGTAATTAAAGAAGGGCTGGGACAGCATAAATTTGATTTCAGAGTAGATGCTCAGCATGGAAATATATCGTATAGCTCACAGTATGAAGAAACCCATTATAATTATCTCGCAAGAATGGCAGAAGCGTATGGAGAGCAGTTTTATTATGATGGAGAAGTTCTGCACTTCGGAAAGCTGCCGCCACAGGAGAAACCTGTCAGGCTTACTTACGGAAGCAGTGTAAGTGATATAGCCATCAAAATGAAAGCCCAGCATGTAAGTCCTACTTTTTATGGTTATAACAGCAGTAAAAATGAGAAGCTGACAGCTGGCAGTTCAAAAATTAATCATACTTCAGATATTGCAAGACGTGCTTACGAAATATCAGAAAAAACTTTTACCACTCCTTCTTTGAGAGTGGCGCCTATTAAAGCATCTTCCTTTATGGATATTAATGCTTCCCAGAAGGGAACCGCAGGAAGCAAGGCTGCAGAAGTTTTCGTTACTTCGGGAACTACAACAGTTCCTTTCTTATATCCGGGATGTATCGCAGATATCGAAATGCGTAAAACAGAGAGTAATGAAACCTCTTATTTTACAAAACTGATGATTATTGAAGTTTCTCACGAAGTGGATGCCAGAGGCTATTATGATGGCAAATTTGAAGCAATTGCAGCAGATACAGGATTTATTCCTCGTCCCGAATTTCAGATGCCCAAAGCAGAAGCCCAGTTTGGAAAAGTAATTTCAAATACAGATCCTTTAAATCAGGGAAGAGTACGTGTGCAGTTCGATTGGCAAAGCGGACCTGATACTACTGAATTTGTCCGCGTAATGACCCCGGATGCAGGAAGTAGTGATAAAGTAAGTAAGAACAGAGGATTTATGGCTGTTCCGGAAGTGGGAGACCAGGTTATTGTCAATTTTGTACATCAGCACCCGGACCGTCCGTTTGTGATGGGAGGAATGTTCCATGGGGGAATAGGTGGCGGTGGCGGAGCCGGTAACAATATCAAAAGTCTGAGCAGCAGAAGTGGAAATAAATTAGAATTAAATGATGGTGAAGGCTCTGTATTTCTGACGGATCAGGGCGGGGCTAATATGAAGTTTGACGGGGCAGGAAATGCCCAGACTAATGCCAATAACAATAAAACGGTTAACGTAGGAAATAATAATACGGTAAATGCCGGCAGTACAAATTCTATTAATGTCGGAGGAAAAGAAGGCGAGGCAGCCAATTCAGTCCTGACAATGGACGCAGCCGGAAATATTGCTCTGGAAGGAAAAACAAAAATTGAATTAAGAGTTGGTGAAAACAGTATCACAATCACTAAAGAAGGGATTACTATCTCTGCAAAAGAAGGAATGCTGGATTTGAATTCATTAAAAAATGCATTACTGGTAACACAGGATAACCTGAGTATTCACAGTAAAGCAGTCACTTCAATGAATGCTACAGGAGATATATTTATTACCGGAAGTAATGTTGATATCAACTGATGTCGCGAATATATTCTAAAACGTATTAAAACATGACTTTGGAACCGAATAAAGTTGAAAAAAATGACCAGCTGGCAGGATTCAAATATGCCTGGTATAAAAAAAGAGAATATAATATCAATATAAAATCCTATCTTACTTTAGGAACAGGAAAAGCCAACCAGACGGAAATAGAAGAAGACTGGGTAGTAATACCGGGAGAATATAATCATATTACCATACAGTCTTCTACCCAGCGATATATTCAGGCAGACGGGCAGATGCAGCCATTTTATGAAATTCTTGAAAAAATAAATAAAGCGACTGAGGTTGTTGAATTATCTTTAAATACAGATAAAAGTATCCACGAAGTAACCAATAAAAATGAAATTGTAAGCAGGTGGGAAGAGATAAAGAAGGATCTGCATTTTTTTGAGCTGGTAAAAGAAAGTTATAAGGTATTTATTCAGATCTATGATAAAGAATTTAACAATATAGATCGTAATATCAGACAAAACTTTTTGTATCAGATCATGTTTTATCCTTTACCGGCATTCAGCGGGGGAAGTTTTACAGATGAAATTCCTGTAAGAACAGCTTTGTCAACCCTTTTCCCGGGAGAAGAACTTGAATATAGTTCCTCGTATAAAATTTTAAAAAATAAAGAAGGAGGCTTCACTGTGAAACTGGATGGAAAAAGTAAAGGAAATCAGTCTCGCTTTGAAAGTATTTATAAAGATAAATATCAGAGAACGCTCGGAAATGCTTTGGAATATAAGTATGCCATCGAGGGAGAGTATATTTATAATAAAGATTCTGTACTATCAGAGGTCATATTTCATGTGAAAGAAGAACTGAATGAAAAGATGATCTATGTATGCAGGTACCATATAAGGTTAAGTGAAAAATAACAATTAATACGATCACTATGAGTCAATTATATATCGCACAGGATACTCCGCTTACTTGTAGTAAAGGCCGAAGACTTATAGGAATTGGAGTCAGTTCTCAGTCTTCCGTAAAATTGAAAAAAGGAGCTAAGCTGATGGCCACGGAAAAGGACCGTTTTAAAGACAATTTTATCTGTCCTGAAATGATGATGGCAGGAGCATTAGCAGGGGTAGCAGTAGCGGCAGCTTTCTCCGGTGGACTTTTTGTTTTAGCGGCAGCAGCCTGGGCAGGAAGTGCCCTCATAGATGACTGCCTCAATATCTGTTCATTTTTATGCAAGGGAAGCGACTGGCAAAATACCCATCCAAAAGTGAAAATTGAAAATAAAAAACCTCTGTTGCAAAATTCCAGTCTACACTGTTTCATAGGAGGTAAAATCACCTTTCATTTACCTGTTGCCCAGCTGCAGGAAGCCTCTATTGCCAGTAGAATGGCCCAGGATTCTTACGAAGATAATAACGGGAATAATACAAGTATTGATGGGTACACGCGAATCAATACAGATGATCAGGCTGAGCTGGACAAGCTGTTTGGTCCGGGCGTGTTAACCAGCAAAGATTTCAATACCAATAAAGATAACGGTTTCTTTTCCTCTTTATATTATAATAAAGAAACAGGAGATTATTTTGTGGCATTCAGGGGATCAGAACCTAAAGGAATGCAGTTTTATCATGACTGGTTCATCGAAGATGGAGGACAGGCGCTTGGTTTCGCAACGCCTCAGATAGAAAAAACGAGAATGCTTGCGGAAAAAATGGATAATGCGACCGGAGGAAAAGTGAAATTTACCGGACATTCATTAGGAGGAGGAAACAGTGCCATGGCTTCCTATTACACAGGACTTCCGGGATATACCTTCAATGCAAGAGGAGTACATGGCAATACACTCGATTATCTTGATAAAAAAGGAGCTGTAAAATCAACTTCCGGAATTATCAATTACAGTACAAGTAATGATATTCTTAACGGGCTGCAAAATAACAGGGAAGGTTTGCTCTCTACATTAGCTGTATCCAGAATTCCGGGGCTCAATAAAATTGCAATTTTCGGAGGTCTTACAGGAGGTGTTCCTAGAGCGCTTGGAGAACAGAATGAAATCTTCGGGTACATTGAGGATAATGAAGGGCTTGGCCTAAAAACCATTGGAAGTGGACATAGCGCATATAATGATGCGTTTCAGGCGATGCTGGCCACTATAAATACTGATGTTGTAGCTAATAATATATAATATGAAACCATTTATTTTAATAATACTTTCTATCATGACACTTTTTTCCTGTTCAGATTTTAATCTTAGGTCGCGTAAAAACGAAAATAGAAATCAATATCCTCCTTCAAGAATGTTTACAGGAGACGGTTTATCAGCTGCCCAGAAAATGTTTGATGGAGATCTGAAAGGCATGGAAGAAATTATTAAGGAAAAAAATATTGATATCAATAAATTACAGGAGAACACAGGGTATACCTTACTGATGTATGCTTCTATTATTGAAGATTTGAAAGCCATGGAAAAGCTTTTAGAACTGGGAGCTGATCCCAATATTATAATACCTCATGAAGGTTTTGAGTCTCCTTTGAATCATGCTGTAGCACTTAATAATTACGAAATGCTGCAATTACTTTTCAAATATAAAGCCAGTCCTAACCCGGCTGTAGGGAATTCCCCGTTATCTGATGCAATGACCCTTGGAGGTGAGGAAAGTACCGAAAAGAAAATGATTGATTACTTACTTCAGAACGGCGCTGACATCAATAATGTTTCTTATAACGGAAGCAACATTATGGAAAGTGCTGCCAGGGATGATCTGGATATGGCAGAATACTTTCTGGCCAAAGGAGGGTTGCCTAAAATAAAAGGAACAGACCTTTGCCCAATGGCAGAGTATATTCAGTATAAGGAAAAGCAGAAAAGTGACCGTAATCTGCCAGACTCTCCTTATTATCAAAAATTATTGGGAATTAAAAAACAGCTGGTTGATCAATATAATGTAGCGTTTCCGTATAAGAAAGACACAATAGAAGAAGCAAAACTTAGAATAAGACAGTATGAATCTTTAAGTTCTAAAGACAAGCTATCAGTGAATTTCAAAAAAAATTACGGTGAAAATCTTTATCAGGAAGATTTAAACAGAGTTAAAGGAAAATGACATTGCATGTAACATGATTATTCCGGAGGTTTTTTGTCTATGATGGGGGAAATATTTTAATTTCAAAGTTTTTCTATTTTTGATGTAACATATTTATAACTAGAGTGTTAGTTTAGTATGTAAATCCATTGTCGTAGAATTACGACAAGAAATCGTAGAATTACTACACTTTTTCAGATTTATATTTAAATTTTTTTTTAAGCCGTAAAGAGCTTCTATATTTGCTAACACAATCACTGAATAACAATATTAACGATTAAAATTTACAATCATGGCCGAAAGAAATTCAAGAGGAATCTTAAAATTCAACAACGGAGAAGGACAAAAGCTGTTAAAAATGAACTACAGCGTATCAAGATCTACAGACGTTTCAGGACGTGTAGCATCAGATCCTTCTAATGCATTAATCAAGGTGACAGTAGAAGCTACTGAAAAATCAGACATCCTTGAAAGCTTACTGAACGGTAAATACAAACCGACAGTAGGAGAGATCACTTTCAACAAATCTCACGAAGAAGGAACACTGATCACTTTGAAATGGGAAAACGGATACGTAATCCAGCACGAAGTAGACTTCGATGCTATTGACAGCAACAGTATGCTGATCAGCTTCGTGGTAAGTGCTGAAACCATCGACTACGGTACTTCCCAGTACGCAGGACTATGGCCTTCAGCAGGCAAATAAGCCTATTCATCATCTTAGTAAAAATAAAATTGGTACAGAACAGCGGACAAGAGACGCTGTTCTGTTTTTTATTTAGCAGGATCAGAATTTTTAAAATCATATCAAAATAATAAATCTCTTGAAGGTGTAATAATAAATTTTCTATTTCTGTCCTTAATGTATTTGTTATAAGGTATTTATCTTCCATTTTTAAATCTAATGTCGTAGAATTACGACAAGAAATCGTAGAACTACGACATCAAATCGTACAATTACTACACTTTTTCAGATTTCCTTTCAATTGCTTTTTTTTCAAAATCAGGGGCTTTATCTTTGTTATATAATTATTGAATTACAATTTATTACTAACGATTAAAATTTACAATCATGGCAGAAAGAAACTCAAGAGGAATCTTAAAATTCAACAACGGAGAAGGACAGAAACTGTTAAAAATGAACTACAGCGTATCAAGATCTACAGACGTTTCAGGACGTGTAGCATCAGATCCTTCCAATGCATTAATCAAGGTGACAGTAGAAGCTACTGAAAAATCAGACATCCTTGAAAGCTTACTGAACGGTAAATACAAACCGACAGTAGGAGAGATCACTTTCAACAAATCTCACGAAGAAGGAACACTGATCACTTTGAAATGGGAGAACGGATACGTAATCCAGCACGAAGTAGATTTCGATGCAGTAGACAGCAACAGTATGCTGATCAGCTTCGTAGTAAGTGCTGAAACCATTGACTACGGTACTTCTCAGTACGCAGGACTATGGCCTTCTTCAGGTAAATAATCCCATAAACTTAAATAAAAAAAGAAACAGTATGCCTTCGGGTATGCTGTTTTGTTTTGTTTTGTATAAAGAGAACCACCAAATAAGGAGAACTTAGAAATAAGATGAAATAAAACAATTTCTCAAACTCTTATTGCTAATAAGCATTCTCCCTATCCCGAAACCCCGCAATCCCGAACCTCGCATCCCGAAACCCTTCCTCAAACTATCAACTTTTACTCCTATTTTCTTATATTTGTTCATTATTCAAAATATGGACGCAACACAAGATAAAAGGCTGTTTCTCATCGATGCTTATGCGATGATTTTCAGAGGATATTACGCATTAATCAGGAATCCGAGACTCACCAGCAAAGGTCTGGATACTTCTGCCATCTTCGGTTTTACCAATTCTCTCATCGAATTGATCAGAAGAGAAAAACCAACACACCTGGCAGTAGTTTTTGATGTTGGACAGGCCAGTGTAAGAACTGATGATTTCTCAGAATATAAAGCCAACAGAAGCGAAACTCCCGAAGCAATCAAAATTGCGATTCCATATATCCACAAAATTCTGGAAGCAATGCACATCCCGATTCTTGGGGTGGAAGGATATGAAGCCGATGATGTCATTGGAACTATTGCATGCAAAGCCGAAAAAGAAGGATACACCACCTTCATGGTGACACCTGATAAAGATTTTGCACAGCTGGTTACGGATAAAATTAAAATTTATAAGCCAGGTTTAAAAGGCGGCGACATTGAAATTTTAGGAGTAGAAGAAGTAAAGGCAAAATATGAGATTGATGATCCTAAGCAGGTGATCGATTTCCTTGCCATGATGGGAGATGCCGTAGATAATATTCCTGGATTGGAAGGAGTAGGAGAGAAAACTGCCATGAAATTCCTGAAAGAATTCGGCAGCATTGAAAATTTATTAGCCAATACAGATAAACTGAAAGGAAAACTGAAAGAAAAAGTAGAAGCTTCCGCAGAACGTGGTATTATGTCTAAAAAACTGGCAACCATCATCTGTGATGCTCCTGTAGAATTCCATCAGGAACAATATGACCTGGAAACTCCGGATTTTGAAAAAGTAAAAGAGGTCTTTGACGAAATAGAATTCAGAAGACTATACGAAAACCTTTACAGGGCTTTCGCTCCTGCAGCTGTAGAAACAGTGGTTGTAAGTGAAGTAGAAGTAAAACAGACTCCGGCCGGAACTGAAGTAAAAGGGCAGGTGATGCAGCTTGACCTTTTTGCCAATTTTGAGGAACTGGAACAGGCTACTTCTACAAAGTCTACGATTGAGAATAATGATCATCTTTATCAGTTTATCAATAATCCGAAGGCACAGAAAAAGCTCGTTGACAACCTGCTGCAGCAGAAAGTGGTGTGTTTCGATACTGAAACGACATCATTAAACGAACTGGAAGCAGAACTGGTTGGAATGAGTTTCTCTTATAAAAAAGGACTTGCCTACTACATTCCTCTCTCTGAAAACAGAGAAGAAGTGTTGCAGACCCTGGAGATTTTCAGACCGTTTTTCGAAAAAGAAGACCTGCTGAAAGTAGCGCACAACCTTAAATTTGATTACAAAGTTTTAAAACAATACGACATCACCGTGAAAGGCGCCATGTTTGATACCATGATCGCCCATTACCTCCTGAACCCGGACGGAAGACACGGGATGGATTATCTCTCAGAAGTATATCTGAACTATAAACCAGTATCCATTGAAACCATTATCGGAAAAAAAGGAAAAAAACAGGGGAATTTCAGAGATGCTGATCTGAGAACACAAACAGATTATGCAGCAGAAGATGCAGATGTAACTTTCCAGTTGTATGAGCTATTCGCACCACAGCTGAAAAAGGAGAACCTGGAAGAGCTTTTCTTTACCATTGAAATGCCTCTGATGGAAGTACTGGCAAAAATGGAACTTGCAGGAATTTCTCTGGATGAAAAATGGCTGGCGCAGGAAAGTGTTGACCTTGAGAATGATCTGAAACAGCTTGAAACAAAGATTTTTGAACTTTCAGGAGAAGAATTCAATATGAATTCACCGAAGCAGCTGGGAGAGATTCTGTTTGAAAAATTACAGCTCGATCCAAAAGCGAAGAAAACAAAAACAGGGCAATATGCAACATCAGAAGATGTGCTTCAGAAGCTGAATTCAAAACATGAAATCATCAAACACATCCTGGAATACAGAACGTATCAGAAATTAAAATCAACCTATGTAGACGCTCTGCCTTCACAGATCGAGAAAAAAGATAACAGAGTACACACCAACTTCTCACAGACTACAGCGGCTACAGGCCGTTTGGCGAGTGTAAACCCCAACCTGCAGAATATTCCGATCCGAACGGTGAGAGGACAGCAGATCCGTGGAGCTTTTGTTTCCGGAGAAGGAAAGAAGATTATTTCTGCCGATTATTCACAGATTGAACTTCGTTTAATTGCTGAAATCTCAGGAGAAGATAATATGATCAAAGCCTTCCAGGATGGAGAAGATATCCACGCTTCCACAGCGGCAAAACTCTTTAAAATTCCTTTGGCTGAGGTATCCAAAACCCAGAGAAGCCAGGCTAAAACTGTAAACTTTGGAATTATCTACGGACAAGGAGCTTTTGCTTTGGCAGAACAAACCGGATTGTCCCGTACAGAAGCCAAACAAATGATCGAGGCATATTTCGAAACGTATCCGAAACTGAAGGAGTACATGGCTGAGCAGGTGAGCAAAGCACGCCAGGTGGGATATGTGGAAACCATATTGGGAAGAAAGCGCCATCTGAAAGATATCAATTCCAACAATTTCGTGGTAAGAGGTCATGCAGAAAGAAATGCGGTAAACGCACCGGTTCAGGGAAGTGCTGCCGATATTGTTAAAATTGCCATGATCAAAATTGCCAGAGAGCTTGAAGAGCAGCAGCTTACAACAAAAATGCTTCTACAGGTACATGATGAACTTGTGTTTGAATCTCCGATAGACGAGATTGATGCCGCTTCAAAACTGATCAAAACTGAAATGGAAAGTGCCCTGAAAACACAGGTTCCTTTATTGGTAGAGATTGGAGTAGGAGATAACTGGCTGGAAGCACATTAAATACTGAAAATTATACCTTAAATAAAAAACTTCCGTCTTTCGTAGGCGGAAGTTTTATTTTGCTAGAACTGGACAGCTTACTCTTGTTCTACAGAATTGTAAACATTGGTGACAACATCATCAGGAGAAACATTTTCAAATAAAAATCTTTCTTTTTTTACTTGTACTTTTTTAGTTTCTGATGGCATTTCTTCTACCATGGTATTTACCGTTTCCAGTGTTACTTTACCTTTCATAGGCTCATAATAGAGGGCAGAGTGGGAACCCGCACCCATATTATACGTTTCGACATAGGTAAGAATCAGGTTGTCATTCACATATTTGAATTTACTGAACTGATTACCATAAGGTCCGATATCATAAAGATTGATATTCAATATTCCTTTTTCAATGCTGATGTCTTCAGGATCGTGTATTTTATAGCCAGATTCATTGTATTCATCGGGAAGAACGGTTTCAGAACTTTTAAATAACCGGTATGTTTTGTCAGTATTCTTTAGAAGGACTATCATAGTTCTCTGTGCTAAAGTGTCGTCTTTTTTTCTAAGAACCAAAGCTTTATCAGGAAGTCCGTCCTGGTTGAGATCACCTTCGGTTTCGTATTGAATTTCATATTGACTGGATACAAAATCTGAGACTTGTTTTCCTGCTGTCGACTGCTCCTTCTGAACTGGTGCCGTATCCTTTTTTATAATGGCCGAAGAGTTTTTCGGAGCCTGTGTTTTGGTTTTGTTACATGAATAAGCAATTAAAGAAGCAAAAAATAAAGTAGAAATGATTTTTTTCAATGGTTTGTTTTTTAAGATACAAATCTAGCTTTTATTTCCTGATAATGTAAAATTACAACACACAAACATCCCAGTACGGTAACAGGAAGAAAGGAAAGTGAAACTGTATATTGGATTTCCGAATTGAAGTCGTAAGTACTCCAGGAAGATTCCCTGTCTACAAATAGGGTGTAGTTCCAAAATAACCAGACAAAGATCAGGAATAGGAATTCGACTGAAGCCTTGAAGACAATCTTTTTAACAAAGAAAAGCAGAGAAAAGACAATTGATAAGAACCCACCGGCTATAAGGGATATATACACCGCATCTTCAAAAAATGAACAGTCTATACAGCCGCTTGAAACACGTTCTGAAAGGGTTCCCATTGACCAGTAAAATTGTAAGAATGTAACCACTGAAATAAAGATGGTAATAATAAGCCATCTCTTCAGAAAAGAGTAGAACTGATTAAGTTTGAATTCTTTCATGATGTTCAAATATCTGAATTATTTTATCATTCTTACAATAGCTAAATCATCTGTGGGTTTTACTCCGTATTGATGCTCCAACTGCTTTAGTTTCCTGTTAAGCATTTCTTCAGTGTCGATATTCTGACGGTCTATCATTAAATATTCAGCAAAATTGATCATTTCTTCAGAATTCGTTTTTTTAATTTTTGAAAAGCTCAAAATACCATCAGTAGCAATGGAAACATCATTCAGATCATCAAAAAATAATTTCTGAGACTGACGGGGATACCATTCTTCAAAGTCTTCATGGAGATGATAAGCTAAATAGTCCGGTTTATTATTACGGTCAAATTCTGTGATATTTCCATTGACACAGACAACTCCATCACCAATAGCTAGGATGAATCCTTTGTCCTTTGTGATGTCATAAATCAGGATTATAAGAGTAGATAACAACTCTTTTTCGTCCAGCATCAGATGATTTTTTACAAATTTGAGTTCATTGAATAAACCTTTTATGATTTCTTTAAGCTCTTTTTCCAGACTGTGCTCACTGCCTTTTTCATATAATGCCTTGTAACCGTTTTCAATAATTATTTTACGTAAAATCTTTCCAGTAAGTGTTGATGCAAAATGACTGTCCATAGCTGTGGAACACCCATCCATCACAGCACAAACAATCTTATCAGAACTGATTTTTTTGATGAGGAGATCGTCTTCACAATGGTTAATATGATAATCTCCGATTTGTAGAGTAGAATATAAATTCATTACATGCTAAAATAGATTTATTTTTTTAAATGTAACCTTATTTCATCCTCATTATAGATATAAAAATAGCAACAAGTAATCACACGTATCATGAAATCACTTGTTGCCGGTGTTGAGAAAGCAGTTTTGCTTTGGTTATTAAATATCGTATCCTATTTCTCCCACATAATGCAGTGAAAAATCATCATTTTCTACAGAAACAGGATTAGGAATAACAAATCTTGTGGCGAAAATAATAGCATTCACAGGAGTATCCAAACTGAGTTCGTTTAATTTATTTTCCAGAACCGGAAGCCATTGGTCAGCATAAGAATACTCTGCAAACTTATCATAAAGACTAAGGCTTTCATCCTCAAAACCATATTCTATAAAATCATCATCAAACCATTTGATGCCCTGTGATTCTGCGAATCTGGAAACATACTGATCATCAGTTTCTTCCTCTATATAGTAATTTTCATCCTCTTCTACAAAGTTGTAAAAGTCTTCTTCACTCTTGAAATATCCTAACCAGAAGTGTGAAATTTCTTTATCCATAATAGTATATAAGTATTATTTTTTTTAAGTGACATTTTCCCGCGTTGATGAATATCCCTTTTATACAAGGAAATTTCCGCAATTAAAATGTAACATTACAAAAGTTTTTCGTGAAACAAATTTTTGGTCTGCAACGCAAAATCTCCTCAGCAAAGATAGTTCCTTAATAGTATTTATTGTAAATTTATTCTCAGTTTAAATTATAAAAGATGGATTTTCTTCAGGACCATTATATTATTAAAAATGAATTGCTGCTGATCCTTATTTCAGTTATTCTAGGACTGTTCATTGGTGCTGAACGTGAATACCGTAATAAGTCGGCCGGTCTCAGGACCTTTATTCTCGTATGTTTTGGTGCCTGCCTGTTTACCATACTTTCTATAAAAATAGGTGTAGACAATCCGGATCGTCTTGCCGCCAATATTATTACAGGAATCGGATTTCTGGGGGCAGGAGTCATTTTCAAAGGTGATAATAAGATTGAAGGAATTACCACAGCAACCACTATCTGGGCAACTGCTTCTATTGGAATGGCTGTAGGTTCCGGCTATGTTTATATTGCATTGTTGGGAACTACGTTGGTATTACTTATTTTAAGTGCCCTTACTTATCTCCAGAATTTTATTGATAATTATAATAAAGTAAGGGAATACAAAATTGCCGTAACAGACTCTCAGGATATTAAATATTGTGAAAATATATTCAAAGAAAATAACTTAAGATATCAGATGCTTAAACAGCAGTATTCTCAGGAAAGCTTTACCATCATATGGAGGCTTACCGGAAAAAATAGCCATCATGAGGAAGTTATCGGACGTCTGGTGAATGATCCGAAAATTAAAGCGTATCAGTTTTAGAGGGTAAAAGAGCAAAAAAATAAAGGCCGAAGCCTTTACTTTTATTTTTTCTTAAATACATAAAGATCTTTGTTGGGACCATCGATCTCTTTTCCTTCCATATCCAGTTGGATCAACATATTCTCACCCACTTTATATTTATATTGGGCTGTTTTCCCTTTTAAAGTAATCATGCTTCCTGTAGCATCCCATTCAAAAGTGCCTTTATCCTGATTTTTTGAATTTCTCTCAAGATATTCCTCGGTGATACTGAATGTTTTATCATCATTTAATGTTAAAGATGTCTTTATTCCCGGACAGTCTGCGCAAGGAACTGTTGCTTCATAAGTTCCGGCCCAGTCAAGAGCATTTTCAGACGTATCACCAGCAGCTGTAGGAGTAGCTTTAGTGATGCTGTCTGCAGCAATAGGTTGTACAGCCGTAGCAGAATCTGTAGTCGCTGTTGTTTCAGTGGTTTCTTTTTTAGAACATGAAGCAAGGAACAGAGCTGATGCCATTCCCAACATGAGCATTTTACTTTTCATCATAATAATTAATTTAAGGATGTTTTTAACAATAAAGTTACTTCCAATCAACAAAAATTGAGCCAGAGGGAAGGGATAGAATGTTTGAATGAATAGTGAATAGTCAATTCGCTTCGCTTGTCAATTTTTAATGAATTTAATTATTTTTGATTATAAAAATTCCTCATTCACTTGCGAAGCAAGCTTCACCATTGACGATCTCTATTTTCAAAAACGAACTCTTAGTAACTTTTCCGCCCGTTTTATAAAGCCTGTTCATATTTTTCTTTGTAAATTGGGGCAAAATTTTGATTATGACAAAAAAGATACTTTTATCTGTATTTCTTTTGCCAGCTGCAATGGCATTTGCGCAACAATATGGAGGAATGTGGATTCCTACAGAGCTGAATGAAAAGGAAATGAAGGATTTAGGAATGAAGATTTCTGCAAAAGATATTTTCAACCCTCAGAAACCAAGCATTAAAGATGCGGTTGTACAGTTTAACGGCGGATGTACTGCAGAAATTATTTCGCCTAAAGGATTGCTTTTAACGAACCATCACTGTGGTTTTGGGCAGATTCAGGCACACTCTACCGTTCAGAATGATCTTCTTTCAAACGGATTCTGGGCAAAAAATACAGAAGGTGAACTTCCTAACCCGGGAGTAAAAGTAGATTTTATTGTAGATATAAAAGAAGTTACTGATCCGATATTAGAAGGTACGGACAATCTTACAGAACCTGAACTTACTAAAAGGATCAATAACAATATTGAGGTGTATAAAAACTCTCAGAAAATTGAATCTTACCAGTCGATCATGGTAAAGCCGATGTATTATGGAAACAAATACTATGCTTACACCATCGAAACATATAAAGATATCCGTCTTGTAGGAGCTCCTCCTCAAAGCATCGGTAAATTCGGAAGCGATACAGACAACTGGGTTTGGCCGAGACACACCGGAGATTTCTCGATGTTCAGAATTTATGCAGACAAGAACAACAAACCTGCAGAATATTCAAAAGACAATGTGCCTTACGTTCCAAAGCACTATTTACCGGTTTCTATCAAAGATAAAAACGAGAACGATTTTACTTTTGTTTTCGGATTCCCGGGAAGAACTACAGAATACCTTCCTGCAATCGCTGTAGAGAAGATTATGAAAGATATTGACCCTGCAAGAATTGCGGTACGTGATGTGGCTCTGAAAACGTTGGACGAAAAAATGCGTGTTGACAATGAAACCCGTATCAAATATGCTTCAAAATATGCTTCAGTAGCCAACTACTGGAAAAAATGGATCGGTGAAGTAGAGGGATTGAAAAAATCCAATGCTGTAGAAAAGAAAGTAATGTATGAAGGTTCTTTGGTCGCTAAAAATCCTGAGATCAAAAATACTTTGGATCAGCTGAATAAACTGTACAACGATCAGGCTCCTTATGCACTAAACAACGCTTACTATACAGAAGTAATCAAAAATGCGGAGACTTTGAAATTAGCTGGCGATTATTACGACTTCGTTGCGTCTGTAGAAGCGGGAAGAATGGATGAAAAAGAACTTTCAAAGCTGAAAACGAAATTAACTTCTTTCTATAAAGATTACAGTGCTGAGCTTGATGCAAAAGTAACTGCAAAACTATTGGCTTTGTACGTTAATAAAACGGCACCTCAGTTTTTACCGGCAGGATTCAGCAAATATAAAGATGAGAACGCTAATATTCCTGTTGTAGAAGATATGTCTAAAAACTCTGTCATTACAGGAAGAACTGCCGTAAACGGAGGAACTTTAACTGCTGATATTGATAAAGCATTTTCTAATCAGGATAAACTGATCAGGACTTTAAAGAAAGACCCTATTTATCAATTATATGTTTCTATGAAGGAAACCTATATGAAAACTGCAGATCCGCAATATACCTCAATGCAGGCAAAAATTGATGCTTTGCAGAAAAAATTCATGGCGCAGCAGATGCAGACGGATAAAGACAGAAAATTCTTCCCGGATGCCAACTCAACACTTCGTGTAACTTACGGTAAAGTAAAAGGTTCTACTCCTAGAGATGCCGTTTCTTACGGATACCAGACTCACCTTGCAGGGGTAATGGAAAAATACGTTCCGGGAGATTATGAATTTGATGTTCCAAAGAAACTGATTGATCTTTACAACAAAAAAGATTTCGGAATCTATAAAGATAAAACAGGTGATGTTCCGGTAGGATTCACTGCTACCAACCATACAACCGGAGGAAACTCGGGAAGCCCGGCTCTTGATGCTAACGGAAACCTTGTCGGATTGAATTTCGACAGACAGTGGGAAGGAACAATGAGTGATATCAATTATGACCCGCGTTTCAGCAGAAACATCATGGTAGATACAAAATATATTCTTTTCATCATTGATAAGTTCGCAGACTCAAAGTGGATTGTTGATGAAATGAAGATCATAAAATAATTTTAAAAGTTATACCTTTAAGAATCTATTTGAATTTAATTTTGAATAGATTCTTTTTTATTTACAATAGGATGAAAGAAAGGATCATCAATGTTTTGGCAGCTTTTGAAACTGGAAATATCGGAAAATCATTTCCGCTGGACTATTGTCTGCCGCTTTATCACAGTGTTTCCGATAAAGAACTTCCTCATTTAAAACATGTGATCCGTTATAAAACGACTCAGCAGTTTGAAGACGATCTGGATCACATGGCCAGTAATTTTCAGTTTGTGAACTGGCAGGAGTTTAAGGATTATAGGGCCGGAAGTTTTAAACCTTCAAAAAAAATTGCCCTTTTAACTTTTGATGATGGTTTCAGAGAGTTTTATGATATTGCGGTTCCCATTCTGGAACGAAAAGGAATATATGCCTGTAATTTTATCAATCCGGCTTTCATAGATAATAAAGAGATGATGTTCAGGTGCAAGGCAAGCCTTCTTGCGGATGCTGCTGAAAAAATAAAAACCATAGATCCCGAAATTTATTTTATCCTTTCGTTGAAAAATATGGATAGAAGGATTTTACAAAAGAAAATTTTATCCATAAATTATCAGGAAAAAGATATTCTGGATCAGCTTGCTGAAAAACTTGAGGTAGATTTTAAAGCCTATTCAAAACAATATCAACCTTACTTAAATACAGAAGAATTACAGGAACTGACCCGTAAAGGTTTTGGAATTTCTTCGCACAGCTGGGATCATCCCAAATATGGTGATCTGTCTTTGAAAGAACAAATGGCAACAACCAACAGAACTTTTGCCTATTTAAAAGAAAATGGCTTTTTGTACGAAAGTTTTGCATTCCCTTTTACCGATTTTGAAGTAAAGAAAGATTTTTTTGATGAACTTTATAAAAATGAAGAGATCTACTGCAGCTTTGGGTGTGCCGGTATAAAACTGGACAGTGTGAAGAGAAACTTTCAAAGAATTCCAATGGAAGTGGGAGAGAGCGGAGCACAGATATTGAAAAAAGAAACAGCTTACTTCAGATTGAAAAGCCTGATGAATAAAAATACGATTGTGAGAAAATGATAGCGCTGAAAACATTCAATAGAAAAGAACTGGAAGATTTTATATCCTCCGGAGCTTTCCGGCAGTATGATTTCCTTCCGGTTACCAGACACCGTGCGCTGTCTCATATTCAGAATCCAAAAGCAGCAGACGAAGATACACTTCTTATTCTTGCTTTTTATGAAGAAAAACTAATCGGTTATGTGGGATGTTTTCCGGATTGTTTTATCATTGATGGAAAAGAAATCCGCTATGCCTGGCTCAGTACCCTGTATGTAAACCCGGAATACAGAAAAAAAAGACCGGCGAAAGCATTGCTGAAAAAAGTTTTTGAAGAATACGAAGGCCGGATTGCCATTACAGAATTTACCAAAGAAGCAGAAGCACTCTACAATATTATGGGTGTTTTTGAATATGGCTTTCCCAAAGAAGGCAAACGCTACTACTTCAGAACCGATGCCGCTAAAATGATTCCTGAAAAGAAACCGGGAACACAACCGTTGAAACCTCTTTTTCAAATTCTGGATGCTGCCGCCAATGGAGTGATCTCAATAAAGAACCTGGCCGCACCAAAACCAGATTTTAAATATGAAGTTCTGGATCACATCGACAAAGAAAGTACAGATTTTATGAACAGGTTTCCCGGGATGCGTAATGCAGATGAAATCAATACTTTTATCAATTATCCCTGGGTTTTGGAAGGCAAAAAAGATGAAAGGTATTTTTTTTCAAGTTTTGCAGATACTTTTACCTATTTCTGGATCAAGATTTTTGATCAGAATAGTAAGCTTAAAGCTTGTCTGCTGTTACAGCTTCGTGACGGGTATCTTAAAATTCCTTACCTCTTTTCGAATACTGATTTAGATGAGGTAATTCAGTTTTTAAATTATTTCATTGTTTCGAATAAAATAAAAGCATTTACTAGTTATCAAACCCAATTAAACGAGGCCATACAACAGTCAAAGGTATTTTCTCTTATCTACCAGCGGGATTTTCACAGAGAATATCTCTTCCATAAAGACCTATTGGAACTTCTTCCGAAAAATTTTAATCCCCATTACCAGGATGGAGACGGAGACTGTATGATGACGTAAAGCAATGATGAATTATAAATTATAAATTGTGAGTCATGAGTTATGAAATGATCATTCATCAATTATCAATTATCATCTATCATTTATCATTTAAAAAAACAAACCGCCTGATATTTCTATCGGGCGGTTTGTTTTTAATGTCCAAAAATATCTTTCAGACTTACTTCTTTAAATATTCCCATTTTATTAACAGCTTCCATATCAAGATTCTCTTTTTTGCCGATAATAGCGGTGTTAAAATGTATTGATTTGACTTCTGTCTGATAAAAATGCTTGATATCCTCAAATGCAAGCTGCTGGATCTGTTCATAAATATCTTTTCTGAAATCATGATAGATATTTAATTTCTGCAGTCTTAAGGTATTGAAAAATATATTGTTTCGGGTAACCCTTGTTGAAGCAATCTGTTTCAGTGCTGCATTTCTGGCATTCTCAAACTGAATAGGGACTTCCGGAAGCTCGTTCATCAGTTCATTCAGGGTATCCACCGCGATCATCAGCTTGTCAGGCTGGGTTCCGATATAGGTGGTCACATAATCAGGATGGTTCAGTTCAGAGTTCGCGGCATAAGAAACATAAGCAGAGTAGGCAAGACTTTTACTTTCCCGCATCTCCTGGAAAACAATGGAAGATAATCCTCTTCCGAAATATTCATTGAAAACATTGATCTTTCCAAAATGAAGCGGGTTCACCTCGTTTCCTTTACCAATCTTGCTCATTTCCATCTGAACCATATCATAGTTGATGAAATAGACGTTTCCTCCCGTTGCCGGTTCCGGATACAGTTTGGCTTCCGGTATCTGAAGGCTTTCAGGTTCTATGTACCCACCGATGTATTTTGTAAAGGTTTCAAAATTTTTACCATAGAAAAATACCTGATAAGGATATTGGAAAAGCTTTTTCATTCTGTCTGTAAAAACTTCCGCACTGCTGTTTTCAAGCTCTTCCTTAGAAATAACATCCGTAAAACGTGAGTTGCTGCCCAGCTTTGTATAATTGTTCAGGGCTGTTATAATCCGGTTTTTATCCTTCTTCATGGCCTGACGGTTTTCCAGTACTGTTCCCACAAACTGATTATAGATTTCCTGATCAGGCTGCACATCTCGCATCCAATGCTGCAGAAGGGCAATTCCTTTTTCTATATTCTCTTCCAGTCCGCTCAGCGAAATGGTCAGCTGATTGTTCGTTGTTTTAAAATCATTGCTGATTCCGATTTTGAAAAACTCCTTTTTTAAATCCTCCGGCGAAAGGGTATCAGTTCCCAAATACTGAAGAAGCTGAGTTGAAACCCCTAAATCTCTGTCATGATCACTTCCAAAAGAGAAAATGAAATGTACCTGAGCAATATCGTTGTATTTATTCTTTACGAAACTTAATTTCTTTCCGTTAAGCTGATCTGTAACGATTTCTTTTTGATAATCAATGAATTCAGGCTTAATATCCTCAGTTTTATCCGCTAAAATCTCTTTCAAAAACTCTGACTGCGTATCACGGTTGATCTTAACAGGAGTGATTCCTGGATTCTCAACCCTGATCAGTTTGTCGTTTACCCCTTTTTCTTTATTCACAACCACATAGTTTTCCTTGAAAAACTCATTGGCAAAATTCACTACGTCATCTTTGGTGAAAGAAGCATACTCATCCATTTCATTCAGTTCCTCTTCCCAGGTTCTTCCTTTGATATAAGAATCGTAAAGATTGGTGGCGAGACCTTCGGCAGTTTCAAGACCTTTCATTCTCTGCAGTTTGAAATCATTGATGATGGCTGGCAGCATCCAGTCCGGAAAATCTCCTTTCTTGATCAGCTCAATTTCATCCAGTACCATATTCCTGGCTTCCTCCAGAGTTTGTGTTTCCTTAGGAACAGCAACAATAGAAAAATATCCATACTGTCTTAATCCTACAGAAAAAGCCTGAGCCCAAAGCATCTTCTGAGTCTGGTTAATGTGTAGATCCAATAATCCGGCTTCCCCTCTGTTGCTGAGAATATTCGCAACCACATCAGCCAGCATTGCTTCTCTTGTTCCATAGCTATCCGTTCTCCATGCAAGCTGAGTACGTGGAGTAGTAGGGCTTTTTACCGTTCTGACTACAACTTCTGTAATAGGCTGTTCAGTAATGGCTGTCTTTTTAGGAAGCTCCTTATAAGGTAGAGTCCCGAAATACTGATCAATTAATTGGATTGTCTCATCGAAGTCAAGATCCCCAACCAGTACCATAGCATAATTATTAGGAACATAATATTCATCAAAATATTTATGAATAGCCTTCATCGATGGATTCTTCAGGTGTTCCGGTTTTCCCAGTGTTGTTTGCTGCCCGTTGGGATGAGTCGGGAAAAGAGCATCCATCAGTTCGTAGTTCACAAGTCTTGTGTCATTGTCCTGCGCTCTGTTGAACTCCTCATATACCGATTCCAGCTCAGTATGGAAAAGACGAAGTACAATTTCAGAGAACCTTTCCTTCTCTATTTTCAGCCATTTTTCAAGTTCGTTATTCGGAATATTGTTTTTGTAAACCGTTTCATCAAACCAGGTATGCGCATTGGTACCACTGGCTCCCAGAGAAGAAATCGCTTTATCATATTCATTGGCAATGGCATATTGGCTGGCTTCCTGGGAAACTTCATCGATCTTCTTGTAGATTTCCCTTTTCTTTTCAGGATTCTGTTCCGCTTTATGTTCTTCATATAAAGCCGAGATCTGATCAAGAAGTTCTTTTTCCTTTTCCCAGTTCTGAGTTCCGATTTTTGAAGTCCCTTTAAACATCATATGCTCAAGATAATGAGCCAGCCCCGTATTATCAGCCGGGTCATTATTACTTCCTGTTCTTACCGGAATGAAGGTCTGTATTCTCGGAGCATCAAAATTCTGAGCAAGAAAAACCTTTAATCCATTGTTCAAAGTATAGATTCTGACGTTATTTTCGTCATGGGCTACCGTAATATATTCGTATTGGTTTTTATCTGTATGTACCGTTTCCTTATATTTTCTGTCTGTCATATAAAACTCATTTCATTCCTTAGAAACCGGAATGGACTACAAATGTAAGGATTCAAAAAAAATGTTGATCCTTTTTTATCATTATTACATCTATTGCTGCGGTTGAAAAAGTGAATTATAAGCAAGAATCAGCTATGCAGAAAGGAATAAGCTTTTTAATTCTTCATCCAATACCCTTAAACTTTTTCACTCTCCAACCCTCCAACTCTCGAACTTTATAAGGAGCTATTTCCTGCTATCCATTCATACTCCTCGCGCCCACGCACTCCAACGCTCTCACCCTGAGCGAAGCCGAAGGGCCCCACACCTAAAACCCGCCATCCTCCGACGCAAGCTGCGGAGTAACCATTTCTATCAGGGCTAGGATAGGAGTCGTGAATGATGAGTGATGAGGTTCGGGTTATTGTGTTTCGGGTTTCGGGTTATTGAGTTGCGAGTTTCGGGTG
>NZ_JCAKRV010000006.1:0-202574 GCF_059515165.1 Chryseobacterium sp. CS3K3.1
GCCTTGGCGTTAAAAAAACACAAACTCTTGACCTTTTACCAACCTTCCAGCTTAACTAAAACGTCTTCTCTTGCTGAATGAAATGCCTCTGCGAACAATAACTCATCACAATATACATCATTGCGAACGCAGCGTTAAAACCACTCATCCTAAAACCAGCAACCATAGAAATAAAAAATCCCGGAATTCACTTTCCGGGATTTTAAATTATATGTTCAGTATTTTATTTCTTCGTTAAAGCTTTAAACTTGATATAAGAAACAACTGATAAAAGAATCATTGTTCCTATTCCGATGTATACCCATGCTGGCACTGGTACCGGATCTCCTGCTGCGTACGAGTGAAGTCCGCTTAGATAATAGTTTACTCCGAAGTATGTCATTACCATTGAGCAGAACGCAAACATTGTTGCTACGTGGAATGCCCATCTGCTTCTCAATCCAGGTACTAATCTCATGTGCAGTACAAATGCATACACCATAATGGAAATGAAAGCCCATGTTTCTTTCGGGTCCCAGCTCCAGTATCTTCCCCATGATTCGTTGGCCCAGATTCCTCCTAAGAAGTTTCCTACTGTTAAAGCAAACAATCCGATGGTTAATGACATTTCAGAAACGATTACCAATTCTTTCAATGTCGTATCGTGGTGAATTTTATACGTTTCTTTATTGGAGATAATATAGAATACTAATGAGATCACCGCAATAATCATTGAGAGTGCGAAGAATCCGTAACTTGAGGTAATAATGGCTACGTGAACAATTAGCCAGTAAGATTTCAATACCGGAACAAGCGGTGTAATCTGCGGATCAAGTGCTGAACCTCCGTGGGCAAATCCCATCATAATAACAGCCACCATGAAGCCGGCTGCAGGAATCAATGCATTAGCATTTCTGTACAGGATCAAACCTGCCGTAATCCCTACCCAGGAGATAAAGATAATTGCTTCATATCCGTTACTCCAAGGGGCATGACCTGAAATATACCATCTTGCAACAAGTCCTAAGAAATGACACAGATATCCAATTAAACCAATCGCAATAATTACTTTAATTACTTTATTTAATACTTTATTTGATTTGAATAATTCAACAAATCCCAAGATCAGAAGAAGACCGCCGATAAGCGTGTAGAAGATCAATAATTTGAAGTTAATATCTACGTTATTCATAAATACTTCAAGATCTACTTTGGATTTAGCAGGAACAACTGCCTTACCCCATTTCTGCTGATAGTCTGAAAGCTTCGCCAACTCAGCATCTGCTTTGCTCCAGTCACCGGTTTTTTGTGCGGTAAGCGCTTCTGCAAAATAAGGTCCCATTACCTGCTGAGATTCCATATCCGGTTCGAATTTCTGATCCAGCCATGAATGCCAAGTGTGATTGGCATCATTTTTCACAGGAACAATTCTCATAAACTGACCGCTGAAGAACTCATTGAAGATCTGTACTCTTTCGTTTACAGCAATTACTTCTTTATCATAATTCGTTTGTTCAGCCGGTTTCTTACGGAATGCGGTATTGTAATCATGCTCAAGAATATATGTAAGATTACCGTTTGCATCTGCCGGGAAAAGGTTCATCAGAGAAGTATAACCATCTTCATCTGCTTTTGTTTTATTCTTCAGCTCATCCCCTCCTTTAGTTCCTACTTTAATAATCGGAACCATTGTCCAGCTTGGAGTATCTGTATTGATAGAAAGGAACCATTGGTTGGCTGTAAGAGATTTTCCGTCTGTTCCTTTAAATTCGTCTTTCTTGTATAATTTTCTTAAAATATCGATTGCCTCTGTATTGATAGGAACAATTCTTCCTTCAAAGTTCTGAACCAAAAGATATCCGAATTTATCAGCATGTTCTTTACTGATTTTGTTTCTTGCAATGATCTCGTCCGGAGAAATAGTTCTCATTTTTCCCATTGGAGTTGCCAGAGAATTCTGCTTTGGAGCAGTGCCATCAAGCGGCTGGGCAGAAGGTGCCGGAGCATGGGAATGATTGTCTCCTTCCACATGAATATGTTCTCTGCTTCCGTCGGTAGTTCCGTGAGTTTCGATTTTTTGTGCATGTAAACCTAAACTTAAGAACAATAAAAGTATACCTGCTGCTTTCTTTTTATTCACGTCAGCCAGCATTTTATTTAATTTCCAGAAATGAGTTCCTTTCCAGAAGAAAATGACAAACATTCCAAGGAATAAAAGTCCGTATCCGATGTAAGAAATCAATGTTCCCCAGTAATCGTGGTTTACAGAAAGAACGGTTCCCATTCTGTCCGGATCAAAACTCGACTGGAAGAAACGGTATCCTTTATGGTTAAGAACGTGGTTCATATAGATTTTATAAGGAGTTTCTTTACCTTCATCAATTATTTTTACGTGGCTTTCATAAGCACTTGGAGATGAACTTCCCGGATATGTTTCCATCACGAAATCATCCAGTTTCAACGCGAAAGGCGTGTTGTATACTTTAGGTCCGAAACCTACCATGATGTTTAAACCATCCATCGTCACCTGCTTGTAAGCATTTGGGTTTCCTTTTTCAACTGAAAGGTCTACAATTTGTTTTGTTTTTGGTCCCTGAAGCTCAATCTGAAGCATATCCGGAACATTAGCATCTTTCTTTCTGTCGCCTTCAATAGCCATCAGTCTTCCTTTTTTAAGACCTTCAGGTACTACCAGCTTCAGTTCGTTGATGGTATATAAACTTCTTAATGCCAAAGGCTGAAACGCATCTTTCACTGTAGTTCCTGTTGCCTGCGTGGCCATGGTCATATAGCTGGCATCTACAGGAGTTTTGATGAATAATTTTCCGCCTTCATTTTTAAATTCAACAGCTCCTTCAATCGCTCTGTTGAAGGTCACCAAAGTTCCGTTGATAGATTTTGTTTCTCCCGGTTTGATGTAAATATTCTGTCTTCCGGTATTTCCGGTAGAAACCAGATGAAGATACTCAGCACCATTTGGTTCAGCAATAAGGCTGTCTTTTTTTCTTTGGATGTATTCCTTGGCAAACACTTTCACTTCTTTTCCGTGGAAGTCATAAGTTGCTTTGAAATCTTTGTGTAACGGAGACATCAGATAAGGAACATCCTGATAATTCAGTACATCACCCTTTTCTTCAATCTGAATTTTAAAGAAATTTTTATCAGTTACGATTTCGTTGGATGTCTCACCTTCTCTGATGTGCATTTGGCCTTCGAAACTGATATATCTGGTGATGGCACCACCAATAAAAATAAAAACAAAGGCAAGGTGGAAAACAAGAACCGGCCACTTATCTTTTTTCCACAGTCTGTATCTTCCGATATTTCCTATGAAATTGAGAATCAGTAAGACCATGATCAGTTCGAACCACTTGGCCTCATAAATTAATGCTTTTGCTGTAGGAGTTCCGTAGTCGTTTTCTAAGAACGTTGCATAAGCCATCGCGAATGCGTACACCAGCAACAATACAGCCATTGTCCTGGTTGAGATAAGAATATCTTGGAGCTTCTTCATGATTTATTGTACTTGACATGCAAAAATAAGCATGATAAACCACAAAGAGCCTAAAAAAAGCTGTTTTTTATCACTTTAACCTCGGTTTTGCTTATTTTGAAACATTCTTAATAAGCCTGAAAACATTAGGAAAAATTCAATTTCTAATTCCGAAAAGATATAGATTTATAAAAACTATTCTGATGATTGAACCCTTCTATATGAAAGTAAAATAAAACACTGTAAAACATTGGTTTACAGCTCAACTTTGATACAAAAATCAAATCCCCTCAGCCAATCAATAATTTTTTTCTGATTTTACTTAAAAACTCATGGGTAATTCCCAGATAGGATGCTACCTGCTGTTGGGTAATTCGTTGTTCCAATCCCGGATACTTTTCCAGGAATTCTAGATAGCGTTTGTCTGCCGTTTTACCCGTTAAGGAAAGAATTCTTCTCTGCAGTGCTACCGAAGATTTCTGGTTCATAATTCTGAAAAGCTTTTCTATCTGTGGCATTGTTTTATACAGATGTTCCTTATCTTTTTTAGAAATCATCAATACTTCACTATCTTCAAGGGCTTCAATATTCAGAATACTGGGAACGGTATTGATAAGGCTGTCAATATCCGTAATCCACCAGCCTTCAACCCCAAAATATAAGGTTTGCTCCAATCCGTTTTCATTGAGATAATAGATTTTAAAACACCCGTTCAGAACAAATCCTTCAAAGAAACAATACTCTCCTTCTTTGAGCACCACCTCTTTCTTTTTAAATGTTTTGTGTTCAAAAGGCTTTGCAAACTTTTGAAAATCCTCTTCTGAAAGATTGATATATTGACTGATATTTTTAAAAAGTAAATCGGACATAGGATTATTTAAGCAAAATAAAGGTATCAAAATTATTGACACCTTTATGAAATTAAGTTAGGTTAAGTTATTTTTGTATTTAAACAATAGAACTCTGTTTTTTTTGTTGGGCAAGCGCAAAGACGCTAATAATTTTTGAAATATCAGATGTTTTTAACGTCGCAAAGATTTTATCTATGATAAAATTTATTAGATTCATTTTGCTGGAAATCTTCGATTTCCTTGCGTCTTAAATTAAACAATATGTATGATAAAACTTTGCACCTTTGCGTTTACCCAACAAAAATTGAAGTTCATTGTACACGTTCCCTATCTAAAAATAGCCTTATTTTAAAAGTTCATCAGTATTTATGACACGGGCATAAAGATTTCCAAGAGCAGATATCCCTGCCAGGAAGGATCTTTGAACTTCTTCAGCCTTTATCACTTCCCCATTCAGTTCACGATTTCTGGTTGCTGTGGCATCGGCAATAATGGTATTGGTAAACCCGAAATCAAAAGCAGCTCTGGCTGTAGATTCCACACAGACATCTGTCATCATTCCTGTAATCACAAGGTTTTTAATGTTCTTTGACTGAAGATAATCCAGAAGATCCGTCTCTCTGAAACTGTTGGGAAAATGCTTAACGATAACTTTTTCATCTTTCTCCGGTACAACCAGATGATGGATTTTAGCGCCCTCTGTACCCGGAAGGAAAAAAGTAGCACCATCATTGGTAGAAATATGCTGAATGTGAATGACAGGAAGATGATTGTTCCTGAAATATTCTAAAATTCTTCTGGTGTTTTCAGCGGCCTGTACGCTTTTTTCCAATGTCATTTTTCCGCCCGGGAAATAATCATTTTGTACGTCGATAATTAATAGTGCCTTGTGTTCCGTTTTTTGTTGTTGTGCGTTCATTGTAATCATTGAAATTACTATCAGACAAGAGGTCAGAATAGTTTTAAATTTATTTTTCATAGGTGAAATTGTATAGGCCAAAATTACAGAGGCTTTACGTCCTGACCTTTGAACTAGTTCAAAAAACACTATTGCTATCTAAAAACTTTAATATTGTTAATTTTTTTAATCTCTGTCCGATTAAATCAAAAATTTTATTATCTTTTTAAAGAAAAACAATTCATAAACAGTTAATATAATTTAACGGTATCAGATTTGGATAAGCCAAAAAAATAACCTTATTTTATTCTGTCATAAAAGAAAATATTCTTAAAGTAAAAATTTTAAATAACCTTTGTAAAAGCGGGATTACCAAAATGTTTTTTGGATAAAAAAGATTTATTTAGTGTTGAATAAAACATTAAATTTGCGACATTGATATTATGGATAAAAAGACACAAAAAAAACCGACTGAATCGCCTGAGAAAGGCAGAATCTTATCTAAGCCACGTATTTTTTTCGGGCTTACTTTTATACTTTTATCGGCTGTTCTTGCACTCTCATTCGTCTCTTATCTGATGAACTGGAAAGCAGATCAAAGCCAGGCCGGAACCATGCTGGACAAAAGCATAAAATCTTCCAATATCTTTGGCAAGGTAGGTGACTGGCTTGGAAATATTTTCATTTTTGAAAGTATTGGTATTGCTTCATTTATCATTGCATTTTTATTCCTTGTAGTGGGGACTCTGATCCTTAAGAAGAAAATCTTCAAACCATGGAAAACGATCGGCCACTCTTTATTTTTCATCTGCTGGCTTCCTATTTTTATGGGAGCACTTACGAAAGGGCAAGGTGTTTTAGGAGGTGTTTATGGATATCAGATCATGGACTATCTTAACTCCATCATCGGAGCAGTAGGCCTGTGGACCGTGTTAGCTGCAAGCATTCTTCTCTATTTTATCCTTGAGTTTAATCTTCGTCCAAGTTCGATCAAGGCGAAGCTGGATAAAATCAATGAAAATACGATCGGAAAAGTAAAATCCATGATGCCTGACTCTAATGATGATTTTGAGGCTGATGAAGAATTGAAAGAGGAAGCAGAGGAAGCTGAAGAGGAAACACTTTCCAGAGTTACGGTGAGTGATGTTACCAATAATCCCGTTACAACTCCTGTCAATACAATAAAAGACCCGGAACCGGTAAGTGCTCCGAAAGGATTTCCTGAGGTTCCGGTTTCCAACGAAATAGAAACCATTTCTACGCCCAACCATACTTCTTTTGAAGCAGAGCCAAGAGATGTTTCTCAACAGGTCAGCTTAAACCTTTCTACCAAACCCATTGTTCCGGTTTCCAGCCCAGAGGAAGCATTTGATATCAGACCTTCTGCTCCGTCTCCGGCAGTAACCACTGCTCCGGCACAGGAAAACATTAAATTCAATGTAGAAGTGGCACAGGTGGTTGATGTTTTGGATGATTCTGATAAAAAGTCTCAGGAACTGGTAGAGAAGCATGGTTTGTATGACCACAAGCTAGATCTTGCCAACTTCCAGATGCCACCTGTAGATTTGCTGAAAGATTACGGTAATGAAGAAATTTCCATCAATAAGGAAGAATTAGAAGAAAATAAAAACAAAATTGTCGGACTTCTGAAAAATTTCAATGTTGGAATCGCAGAGATTAAAGCAACCATCGGTCCTACAGTTACGCTGTATGAAATTGTTCCTGAAGCAGGAATCAGAGTCGCAGCAATTAAAAAACTGCAGGATGATATTGCGCTGAACCTTTCCGCATTAGGAATCAGAATTATAGCGCCAATGCCAGGAAAGGGAACAATCGGTATTGAAGTGCCAAGAAAGAATCCTACCATGGTTTCTATGCGTTCTGTTATCGCTTCCCAGAAATTCCAGAATACAGATATGGACCTTCCGGTAGTTTTTGGAAAGACCATTTCCAACGAAATCTTCATGGCCGACCTTTCAAAAATGCCTCACTTATTGATGGCAGGAGCAACAGGTCAGGGTAAGTCTGTTGGTATTAATGCTATCCTTACTTCCCTTCTTTATAAAAAGCACCCGAGCGAACTGAAATTCGTCATGGTAGACCCTAAAAAAGTGGAACTTTCATTATATTCTAAAATTGAAAGACATTACCTGGCAAAACTACCGGATGCAGAAGAAGCTATCATCACAGACACCAATAAAGTAATCAATACACTGAACTCTCTTTGTATTGAAATGGATACCCGATATGATCTTCTGAAAAATGCGTTTTGTAAAAACTTAAAAGAGTATAATAAAAAGTTTACGGAAAGAAAATTAAATCCTGAAAACGGACATCGTTATTTACCGTATATCGTATTGGTAGTAGATGAGTTTGCAGATTTGATCATGACCGCAGGAAAAGAGGTTGAATTACCGATTGCCAGACTTGCACAGCTTGCGAGAGCCGTAGGAATCCACCTTATTGTTGCTACACAGAGACCATCTGTAAATGTTATTACAGGTATGATCAAGGCTAACTTCCCTGCAAGAGCTGCCTTCAGGGTAATTTCCAGTGTTGACTCCAGAACCATCCTTGATTCTCCGGGAGCAGATCAGCTGATTGGTAAAGGAGATATGCTTTATTTCAACGGAAATGAGATCCTGAGACTTCAGTGTGCTTTCGTAGACACTCCGGAAGTGGAAAGACTGGCAGAGTTTATCGGAGAACAAAAAGGATATTCTTCAGCATTATTACTTCCTGAATACGTTTCTGAAGATTCAGCAAGTACAGTAGGTGCTTTTGACCCGAACGAAAAAGATGCTTTATTTGAGGAAGCTGCAAGAATAATCGTTTCTACCCAGCAGGGATCTACTTCAATGCTTCAGAGACAATTGAAACTGGGCTATAACAGAGCCGGAAGAATTATGGATCAGCTGGAAGCAAGTGGTATTGTGGGAGGATTCAATGGTGCTAAAGCAAGAGAGGTTTTGATCAGTGATCTTCATTCTTTGGAACAGTTTTTGGAAGATCTGCGTAGTTAAAGGAAAAACACATCGTTTTAACCTTAAGAATTAAAGAAAATCTAACGATTATTAAATTAAGAAAATGAAAAATATTATTTCAAAAGTTATATTGGGAAGTTTTGTTGTAGGTGCAGTAGGTATGGCCAACGCTCAGAAGATTGATGCGAAAGCTAAAAAGATATTGGATGATATTACAGCCAACTACAATTCTAAAAAGAATTCTTACTTCAAATTTTCTTTTGGAAGCGGCCTTAACGGACAGGTGACTAAAACAGAACCTGGTATTTATTATGTTGCCGGAGAGAAATACAAACTGAAGATCATGGATACGGAACAAATCTTCGACGGAAATAAAATTTACAACATCAACGCCGATGATATGGAAGTTACCATTGCCAAGCCCAACGGAACCAGCACCATGTTCTCCCCTATCAACTATCTTACCACGTATAGAAACGATTATAATGTAACATACAACGGTAAGAAAATGGTGAATGGTGTGAATGCCGATTTTATTAAACTGACTCCGGTGAAAGCCAACGGAATTAAGTTTGTGTACCTTTTTGTCGATTCAGCGAAAAAGCAGATGGTAAAACTGGAACAGCACGGAAACAATAAAGATGTTGCAGTAATTGCTATTAAAGAATATAAAGAAAACCAGGAACTGGATCCTAATATGTTTGTTTTTGACAAAAATAAGTTTAAAAACTACATCGTTACAGAACTTTAAAAAGCTGAAAGTGAATTCGCAACTATGTAAATTTACTTTTAACGTTAAAAAAATAACAAAATATAAAAAGCCACAAGTAAACTTTGTGGCTTTTTGATTAATTTTGGCGCATGTTAAAAATACTAGACCGATACATTATAAAAACCTTCTTTGGACCGTTTTTCTTTATATTCAGCGTATTGTTTTTCATTTTTATTGTAAACATTATCTGGGTACAGTTGGGACAGTTTATGGGAAAAGGATTAAGCTACTGGCAAATCCTTAAACTTCTTTTTTATCTTGGAGTAAACGTCATCAGTATGGTGCTCCCGCTTACGATCCTTCTGGCGAGTATAATGTCGTTCGGTGAATTTGGAGAACGCTACGAGCTTGCTGCCATGAAAGCAGCGGGAATTCCTCTGACCCGTGTAATGACGCCTCTTCTTGGAATTTCAACAGCACTTGCCATCATGCTGTTTTTCTTTTCCAACAATATTATTCCGGATTTTCAGAAGAAAGCCAAGAACATGCTTTTCAATATTGCTCAAACCAAACCGGCTATCAACTTCACTCCGGGACAGTTTATTGATCAGATTCCCGGTTATATGGTAAAATTTGATAAAATTTATGGGGAAAACGGAGAAAATATTGAAGGTGTTTTTGTTCATAAAAAAGCCAATGCTTATGAAAACCAGCAGTCTGTTGTTGCAGAAAAAGGAAAATTTGTTCCAGCGGCCAACAAGAACTTTTTAAAACTGGTACTGTATAACGGTTATGTATTTGAAGATGCTTTTGCCGGAAAAGGTGATAATGTAAGACTGAAACAACCTGATCAGGCGATTAAATTTGATACATTGGTTTCTCACTTTGACATCAGTGAAATCATCAATAAAGCGATCGAAAAAGAACAGATTACGGATGACTACCGTTTCCAGACTTATAACCAGCTTGACGGAACGATTACCAAAACCAAAAAAGACAATAAGCAGTTCTTTGATAACATCGGATCCGAGGTTCTTAACCAGACCAATTCTGTAATTACCTATATGGATAAAGGGAATAAACATAAAGCTGCTCCGAAAACCCAGATCAAACTGGATACGGTAAAAGGTGATAAAAAACTGGAAATCATATATAATTCCTACACCAGGCTTGACAACCTGAAATCAACACTGGAATCCAAAAAGAATGAGTATAGTTCTAATGTAAAATACTTCAGTAAGGTAGTGATTTATCAGCAGAGAATTGTTGCCTATTCTGTGACCTGTATCATCTTCTTTTTGATCGGATCCAGTTTAGGTTCTATCATCAGAAAAGGAGGAATGGGACTTCCGGTCATCATTGCAATCGTTATTTTCATCATCTTTTATGTCATGAATGTAGGGGTGGAAAATATGTCATGGAGCGGGAAAATGAATCCTTATCTTGCAGCTTGGCTGCCCAACCTGATCCTTCTTCCCTTTGGAGTCTGGATGACTTATAAAGCCCTTACAGATTCACAACTGTTTGATGCAGAAAAATACAAAGCATTGTTCAAACCTATCACCAAAAGGTTTACCAAAAGTAAGGAACATCAGAGATATCAATAATTCTGATTTTAAAATAAAATTAAAAGCTTCGGAGAAATTCCGGAGCTTTTTTGCTGATTATTATTAAAATATTTTGTCGACAATGATTTTGAATTTAAAAATTTATATTTGTGGGAATGTAAAACAAAACCATGAAGAAATTACTACTTATAGGCCTGTTCGGTCTTGTATCACTCAATGCCCATGCTCAGGATCAGGACGAAACCGGAACATACAACGGCGAAAAATACGGCTACATCATTGACAAATCCGGAAAGAAAATTGAAGGTGTTGTACATCTGCACGGCGGCTATTCAAGTCCCTGGCAAAATCAGTTAAAAGTAAAATTTGCAGCCATTGCTGATATTGACAAAGTAAAGAATAAGATAAAATTCAAAACCTACGACACAGACGATATCAAAGAATACATGTTGTATGAAGGTGACACTCCGAGGGTTTTCAAGTCGGTAAAATACTCAAACATGAGAGAGGCTCTGAACAGCTCTGAAAGTTCAACAGGATTATCAGCCGGCTTTAAGGCAATCAACAACCTGTCAAGAACGGAACAGTTTGCTGAAGTAGTAGCAGAAGGTAAAATTACAGTTTATAAGCTTTATGGCTATCCTACAGCTCTTTCTGCAAACAGTACTCAGGCCATCACACAACGGGAAACAGACCGGTTAAGAGAGAATCCCAATTATATCTTTTCAAAGAAAGGAGGAAAAGCTGAAGAATTAACGCCCGCAAAAGCCAAAATTATCCTGGCAGACTGCCCTTACGTAAAAGCAAAAATAACAAAGGGAGAATACGGTTCCCTGAAAAACGAAGAGAAGAAAAGAAGCGGTCTTGGAAAATTCATCCGGGATGAGATCAGCAATTCAACGGTGGATAAACTTTCAATTATCAATGAAGTGATCTACGATTATAACGAAAATTGCAAATAAAACTATGTAAGGCTTTCAGATGAAGGCCTTTTTTATGTCCTTAAAATTTTTGTATTTTTATTCACCACCAAATCATTAACTCTATGAAAATCCTAGTTCTGACAGCGAGCATGCTTCTTTTTGTTTCCTGTAAAAATGAAAAAGATAAAATCATCCTGAAGGAATCCATTTCCAGAGATAGTTCTACTGCAAAAAAGGATTCAGTAAAAACAGATACAGCAGAAAACCCTATTGATCAGATTAAAAAAGAATATGCTGTGCTCCAGGCTCAACTGGAAGCTAAAAAGCTGAGTTCTTCAAAATTTAGTTATGACTGCCATGATGAACCTTCAGGGGAAGTTATTTTTTATTCTGACAAGGATGGAATTAAAGTGATAGAGCATTTTTATGCAGAACACAGTCATTTTTCGGCATCTGAAAAGTATTTTATCAAAGACGGGAACCTATTTTTTATTTTCAGACAGGAAACCGTATGGAATTTTGACGGTGGCACCCCTGAAAAACCGGTCACCAAAGATGACATTACAGAAACCCGTATCTACCTTCAGAATAATCAGCCGCTGAAATGTCTTGAAAAGAAATACAGCATAAAATCCGACCAGAAAGAGAAAACAGCTCCGGATACGATTCCGGGAAAAGAAATCAGGTGTAATGTGGATGAAGTCCTTCAGAGCTACCAATCTCTGTTAAAGCATAAAGACCAGAAAGGCTCCATACAATGTTTATAAAAACAAAAGAGATTGACCTATGAGCCAATCTCTTTTTTATATTTTAAAACTGATACACAAAAGCATTGATATTCATCCCTGCTCCTACTGAAGCAAATAATACGATATCATTTTTGTTAATTTTATGATGTTCCAGCTCGTCCTGTAAAATCATCGTCAGCAAAGAAGGAATCGTAGCCACACTGCTGTTACCTAATTTATCAATAACCATAGGCATGATATTTTCCGGAACGGGTTTTCCATACAGCTGGTAAAACCTGTTAACGATGGCTTCGTCCATTTTTTCATTCGCCTGATGAATGATAATCTTATTCAACCGGTCAATGGAATATCCACTGTTATCCAGACATTTTTTCATCGCATCCGGAACATTCACCAGAGCAAATTCATATATTTTCCTGCCATCCATCTTAATATACCGGGTATCCGGGCATCTTTCATTGTTGTAAGATTTTCCAAAATACAGATAGTCTTTCTCTTCAAGGGTATAAGAAGCTGACAAATGGGATTTGATCCCGGAATCATCATTAGAGTTCACTTCCAGAACCGCTGCTCCCGCTCCATCTGCATAAATCATACTGTCCCTGTCGTGGATATCCACCACACGGGAAAGGGTTTCTGCTCCAATCACCAAACATCGTTTTGCCAAACCGGATTTGATAAATGCATGAGCCTGTATTACCCCTTCAATCCATCCCGGACATCCAAAAAGAACATCATAGGCGACACAGAAATTATTTCTGATCCCCAGTAAATGTTTCACCCTTGCAGCGAGGCTGGGCACCATATCAGACTGAACGGTTCCAAAACGAACATCCCCAAAGTTATGGGCAAATATAATATAGTCTAATGTTTCAGGATCGATCCCTGCATTTTCTATGGCTGCACGCGCCGCAATGACGCCAAGATCTGAAGTGACCTGTGTACTGTCCGCATACCTCCTTTCTTCAATACCCGTAATCTTTTTAAGCTTATCCGTAATGGAAGCGTTATTCTCCTTTAATAAAATCCCTTCTTCATTAAGAAAAATATGTTTATCAAAAAATAAATTGGTTATGGTTTCCGATGGGATATAATTTCCTACCCCGATTATTTTTGTCATCATTATAGTATCTGTTTCCTGTTTTTTAATTAAACGTCAGGAATAATTCATTAAATATAATGAATGAACGTAAATACTTAACAATATCGTATGGAACAAGAATGCATTGCATTGCAAAAAAGTGAAATGTCATAGTAAAAAATCACAAAAAAAGAGGTCTCCCAAAAGAAACCTCTTTAAAAATATTTTAAAAACTGAAAATTATACTTTCATAATTTCAGCTTCTTTTGTCTTAAGATGCTCATCACAAAGCTTAACGTATTTATCAGTATAAGCCTGGATTTCTTCTTCCACGCCTTTTACGACATCTTCAGAAACTCCTTCCAGTTTTTTAAGTTCTTTCAAACCGTCCTGTCTTGCATTTCTTACCGTTACTTTAGTGTTCTCAGTTTCCACTTTAGCCTGTTTTGCAAGCTCTTTTCTTCTTTCCTCTGTTAAAGGCGGAACATTAAGGATAATGTTTTCACCGTTGTTAGAAGGTGCAAAACCTAAGTTGGAATTAATGATTGCTTTTTCAATCGCATTGATTGCCGTTCTGTCCCAAGGTTGAATAGAGATTGTCATTGCATCCGGAACAGAAACATTCGCAACCTGGTTGATAGGAGTCATTGCTCCGTAGTATTCTACCATTACATCCTGAACCATTGTCGTAGAAGCACGTCCTGCTCTAATTCTTTGAAATGCGTGATCCAGGTGCTTTACCGCTGCATCCATGTCCTGTTTTACAGATTCTAATATAAGATCTAATTCTTCCATTATTATATTAAAGTTTGATAAATTACACATCTATTAATTCAACTGAATATCAATTAATTAAATCCAAAAACACCGCAAACATCAGGGTTTTCTTACTATTTTAAATTATTTTTTACTATTCAGTGCTGCAAAAATAATGATTATTTCCATATTCTGGTAAGACTGCATTCTGTATTTTGTGAAAACGTTGATATTTTTGAATAGGACACTGTACAAAATTGTTTTATTGCCAGTCGTTATTTGTTGCTTGTTTTGTTCATGTGGATTTAAGTTGTGCAATTAGGGAGATGTTTTTTTAATGAGTTTTTTGTTTTGTATCCTGCCAAGTATTATTATTTTACTCTTCAATCAATTCCAAAACATTTCTTTGCACTTAAAGGAAAAGAATTAACTTTGAAATAAAACAAACTAATGGAAAATATTGAAGCTAAATTAGACATTATTGAAAAATGGTTTTCGGTCCCTTCAAAAAAGCTTATTAATGTTTACAACATTGTAAAAGAAAAAGGCATTATGAGTTCCGAGGATTACCGACAAATTACTGATATTGGAATCCCGATTATTAACAAACTATCAAATGCTACGGGTTTATCAATTGAGAAAGTACGCAGTACAATAATACAAAAAGGAATTTCCTTTAATTATTTCCATGAGGCAATAATATCTTACTCTGAATTCTGTACAAAAGAAAAATAAAATAAAGCCCCAATTAAGGGGCTATTTTTATTGATCAGGTCGCAAATCTTTTACTATTTGCCTAATATCTTTAAGTGTTGATTTTTCTTCATTAATTTTTATGATAACGAAATCAAGCAAAGCTTTCACCTTAAACGCTTTATCTAAAGATTCTTCCTCCGAATAACTATGCAGTCCTTCAGATGTTTGGTTATACAACAACATTAGTGGATTATAATCAATACTCTGCAGACTTAATGGTAAGAACTCAAAAATATTCTCATATATTGAAGCAACTCTTCCACTTCTTTCATATTCATCTAGTAATTTTTGTATTGCACCTTTATCTGAATTCGGAAGGCTTTTCACCTCAGTAACAATGTGCATTAATTCGCTTTCCACTATTCTTCTAAAATAGCCCAAGGCACCAACTCCTAAATTATTGTTTAACGATTTTAAACCTTTATAGTAAAATGTTTTGTTTTCTTTGTCTAGAAATTTATTTATTTCCTTATCGACTTTGATCTTTATCTCTGGAAAAATTCCTGCTTTTTCAATATAAATTTTTACTTCAGGCTCATCTTCTCTGTAGCCTTGTTGAAATTCTTCGTCTGAAACAGGTCCTATTTTTTGTGACAGCTTTTTATCAGAATACACATGTAGCAAAAAGTTTACTATTTGTTTTTTACAAGACTGACAAGTACAAATTGCATGAAATGTGAAATCTAAAAATTCATCTTTAAAATAGCCATCATGTATTTCTCCATTATAGAAAGCAGGTCCTGAATATTCTAAACCTGTTTGGAAAGTAGTGATTTTTTCCTCTTCTTCACAATAATAATCGAATGTAATACCGCTAAAATGTTCCTCTTTATAATAATTCTTGTTTCCAACTTTATAATCTTCGAGAATAACCTTTTTTTCATACAATCCTGCATGTGTTAAAAAATCTTTCATAATACCTGTTTTCACAAATATAATAAAAAGCCATCTTAAAAAGAATGCTTGTATATTGTTGAGAAACTACTGTTTTCAGCGATATGGGATTTTCTTTCTTAATCTCCTCTTTCAAACAAAAAACTTGTTTTCACCTAAAAATCCAACTTCAAGCAAAAACTTCAGGTACAAATACCTACCAAACATTTTGGTTATTTCTACTTAGTGTGATATCATTTTTAATAACGTCCTTTACTCTATTCTTTTAAACGAAATGTCGGCAGGTATTTTAAACGGAAAACTTGCCGTAACAAACGGAAAGTCTTGGAGAAGACATTTTGCAGAAATGAACAATTATAAACTAATTTAAACCAATCACATCATGACAAATCCATCTTTAGATGCCTATCAACAAGTTTTCGGTATGGCAGGTCTTGCCAACCGTGCCGGAGGCTACAACGGTTTTGGTATCCAACTGCAGCAACAGCTTCAGTATGATTTATCCTATTATTTTAACAATGTTCCTCCGGTTAAAATAATGGATCAGAAAACACCTTCCATAGCTAATCCTTCAGCCGTATCGGAATTAGGAAACTGGGATCTGGTATGGGGACCTGCCCTGATCGAAGAAAAAAATGAAAAAGGAATTCCTACCGGTGTTGCAGATAATGCATTATATGTTGTTAAATCTGATGCTGTTGCATTTCCGGGAGGTCCTACATTACCTACTTACGTTGTGGCTATTGCTGCCACTAATCCTTCCTCTCTTTACGATTGGGAAACAGAAGATTTCTCAGTGGCAGAAGTAGTAAACTGGACCACTTATAATCCTTCCAACTTTGCTCCATCAGCCTTTAACGGCATTGACCCTTATATTTCAAAAGGAACGGCTACCGGTGTAGGTATACTTCTGGGACTTATAAGTCCGGGTGATGCAGCCGCACCCAATACCACGCTTCAACAGTTTCTTGCCAGCTTAAGTCCGGATCCGGATACTGCCATCATATTCTGTGGACATAGCCTTGCCGGAGCATTATCTCCTACCCTTGCCCTTTATCTGAAAGAGAATAAGGATCTGGATGCCTTCGGAGTAACGCTTGTATATCCTACCGCCGGACCAACGCCGGGTGAAGCTGCATTTGCCAGCCTGTTCAACAGTAAATTCCCGCCATTGCCTCCGGGATGGCAGCAACAGACAGGTACTTATCAAAGCTGGAATACCATGCACTGGAACGATCTGGACGTTGTTCCTCATGCATGGCCGGTATCGGAACTGGGGAAAATTGCAACGATTTATGGCCAGGCTCCTACCTATATGACGGCAGCCTTATTAAACGCTTTACAAAAGATGGCGATTGCTGATTCTTCAAATTCAGGAGCCAGTTATACAAGAATACAGAACCAATCGCTCCCAGGTCAGCTCCAACATTCAAGCGCCTCCTCGGTGAGCATCAAGACACCTCCTGAGTCTTTGCAGGACTACATGCTTCAGCTATCCGTACAGCATGTGGGAATGTATAATGGTATTCCTGCGGAAGGATCCAATCCACAGGTAGAAGGACTTATTTTATCACAGCCATTACCAAAACCAGAGGTGAAGCTGGTACCGGGAGTAACTGCTGTCACGGAATTGGAGATGATTCTTAAAATAATAAATCAGATCATCGGGTGGATTTCTTCCCGTTATGTTTTGGTTGAAAAGGAAAATGCCACACAGAATGTTGAAGCAGACAAATAAGTACTTAAAACAATCATTAATAAAAAACACCTGTCACAATTACTGTAACAGGTGTTTTTATATTTTTAAACGGTTAAACTGATTATAAATCAACTAAAGTCCCTACATTTTCTCCGTCTACGATTTTTTCTAAATTTCCATCTTTGTTCATATCGAATACAATGATTGGCAGTTTATTTTCGTGGCTCAGAGTAAATGCGGTCATATCCATTACTTTAAGGTTTTTCTCAAATACTTCATCAAAAGATAATGAATTGTATTTTACAGCATCTGCATTCTTTTCAGGATCGCTGTCGTAGATTCCGTCTACTCTTGTTCCTTTTAAGATCACATCAGCTCCGATTTCGATGGCTCTTAAGGTAGCCGCTGTATCCGTGGTAAAATAAGGGTTTCCTGTACCTGCCCCGAAGATCACTACTCTTCCTTTTTCAAGGTGTCTTACCGCTCTTCTTTTGATGAAAGGTTCAGCAACTTTATCCATTTCGATAGCAGACTGAAGTCTTGTTTTAATTCCTGCATCTTCCAATGCTCCCTGCAAAGCCATTCCGTTGATTACCGTGGCCAGCATTCCCATATAATCTCCCTGCACTCTGTCCATTCCTTTGGCAGCTCCTGCTACACCACGGAAAATGTTTCCTCCTCCAATTACGATCGCTACTTCACAGCCTTTTTCAACTACCTTTTTGATCTCAGCTGCATATTCCTGCAGTCTTTCGTTGTCAATACCGTATTGTCTGTTTCCCATTAAGGTCTCACCGCTTAGTTTCAGAAGGATTCTTTTATATTTCATCTTTTATTTTTAATAACTTTTATTAGTATGGGTTTCCCCGGAATTTGATTTTGCAAATATAATCATTAAAGATATTGATGAAAGAAAAATATTTAAATAGAAATAATGTCAGAAATATTTTGAAAAGTACGAAAAAGGATTATTTTTGCATTAATTATAAATTGAGTTGAAGAAAATTATCATTTTTTCATTATTTCTATCAGGAATTGTTTCTTATGCGCAAACAGGAACAAATGTTTATCCGTTCTTAAATGTACCTGTATCTGCAAGACAGGCTGCTTTGGGCGGCGATGCAATTTCGGTAAGAGATTATGATGTTTCCTTTGCTATTGCAAACCCTGCCCTGTTAAATAAAGATTCTGACAAACAGCTTTCTGTAAACGCAACGGCTTACCTTGCCGACTCGAAATACGGAACGATTGCTTATGCCAAAGACTTTGAGAACGGCCATATGGCAACCATCAATGCAAGGTATATGAGCTATGGAAGTATTCCGAGGACGGATGAAAGCGGTTTCGAAAACGGAGAATTCAAAGCTTCAGATGTCGCGATTGGCGCAGGCTATGCCTACCAGTTTGAAGAAGACTGGACGATTGGTGGAGGACTGAATTTTATTACCTCAAAAATTGACAATTATACTTCTTCCGCGATCTCAGGAACAGCGGGAATTACCTATCATAATAAAAAGAGCAAGGAAGTCGTTTCATTGGTCATGAGAAACTTTGGGTTTCAGCTGAAGTCTTTTAATGGAACAAGAGAAAATCTTCCTTTCAGAATTGATCTTGGATATACCAAAATCATCAAGAACTTCCCTCTTGCCATTACTATTACCGCACATGATCTTCAGAAGTTTGATATTTCCTCAGAAGAAAACCTGGACGGGCAGAAAGTGGGTGCCGGCAGAAAGATTGCCGATCACTTTTCTTTGGGAGCCGAATTGTTTCCGGAGAAGAATTTCAATATCAGGCTGGGATATAATGTAAAAAGAGGAAATGAGCTGGCGGTTGCGGATCAAAGAAATTTCTCAGGACTTTCTGCAGGATTTGGAGTTAAAGTTTCCAGATTCCGTATTGATTATGCCCACGTAAGATATCACAACTCTTCGAACGTCAATCAGATAGGAATTTCCATGGACCTTTCCAGCCACAGAGGAGAATAATTTTCCTGGCCGGAAATTTCTTAATTATTCTGAAAATTTCTTACTTCCTCTTGATTTTCTAAAAAAAATCTTGAAATTTGCAGTATGAAAAAACCTGTAATTGCTATCGATGGGTACTCGTCTACCGGAAAAAGTTCTATCTCTAAAATCATTGCTGATCAGCTGGGACTTATTCATATGGATACAGGAGCGCTTTACAGAGGAGTTACCTGGTATGCTTTGCAGCATTGTCTGAATGAAAACGGCGAGATTGATCTGAATGCGCTGTTCTCTTCTTTTGACCAGATTAAACTTGAATTTAAAAACAGCGACGGCACGCTGATTCTTTTCCTGAATGACACAGATATCTCTACGGAAATCCGTACCAATATCGTATCTGATAATGTAAGCCTTGTTGCCAAGCAAAAAGAGGTGAGAGATTTCCTCCTGCAGTCACAGCGCACTTTGGCAGAAAAAGGTGGCGTTATTATGGACGGACGTGACATCGGGACAGTAGTTCTGCCAAATGCAGACTATAAATTCTTTCTTACTGCCAGTATTGATGAAAGAACCAACAGAAGGTTTCTGGAACTGAAAGGACTGGGAATTGAGGCGGATAAGGAACAGGTAAAGCAAAACCTTGTAGAACGCGATAAAATCGATAGTGAGCGTGAAATAGCCCCTTTGAAGCAGGCTGACGACGCTATTGTCATTGATAATTCGGCACTCACCAAAGAGGAAACTATACAGCTTATTTTATCTCACATCCAAAAGATTTAACAATTTTTAATAGGCTTCAGGCCTCCTTTGGTATACAAATTGTAAGTTTTATTACTGTAAAAACTAATCTATTATTAATTATTAAAAAACTTAAAATGTCTAGAAAAGGAAATAATACAGCAGGTATATTGGCAGGACTTCTTGCAGGTGCTGCGGCAGGTGTAATCTTAGGAATGTTATACGCACCGGAAGAAGGGAAAGAAACCAGAAAAAAAATCAAAACGAAGGCTAATGATCTTAAAGATCAGGCAAAAAACAAATACGGTGAGGTTTCTGAAAAAGTGAAAGACCAGTACAGCAATATTTCTTCTACTTTCAAGGAAACGGCGAACAGCGTAGCACATACTGTGAAAGACGGATATGACAAATACAAAGATCAGATTGTTTCTAAAACTGCAGATTTAGCAAAAGATGTAGAAGCAGAACTGAATGATCTGAAAAAATAAGTAATTTATCTTTTTAAGTAAATTACAGAAAGGAACTTTTGTGCGAAAGTTCCTTTTTTTGTAACTTTAAAAAAAAACAATGATAGAAACTATTAAAGAATACGCCTCCAAGAGAATCGATCTTCTGAAAATTGAAGCGACTGAAAAGTCGTCACTTTCTGCCGGGCTCATTACTTACTTTGTAGTACTGCTTGTTGCTTTTGCTTTTTTTATTATCCTTTTCAACTTTGGAATTGCTTTCCTTATCGGAAAAGCATTGGATAATTATTCCTATGGATTCTTAATTGTAGCTGCATTTTATGCGCTGATAATGGCGTTTGTGGTTGCCTTCAAAACAAAAATTGTGAATACTGTTGCAGATCAGGTTATTAAATTTTTAAATCATTAAACTATGGGTAGAAAATACGAGAGCATAGAAGAATTAAGAAGAAAGAAAAAACTGCTTCAGGGTGAAATAAGTGATCTTGAAAATCTTCTGACCTTCAAAAATACAAAAGAAAGCCTGAGTGCATTTACCAATGGTTTAACTGATCAGTATCTTCAGGAAAAGATTGATGAAGACGGTGATGAAAAAGTAGTCCTAAGGAAGGATGTCATTGCCAAACAGCTTACTTCAGAGGTGAAAGACCTTTTGATCAGCAAAAATACAGCTGTAGGAATTGCCAGCTCTGCTTTCAAAGGAGGAAATCTTACAGACGGGCTTGTAAAACTGGGGGTTACTGCTATCGTAGGGAACTATGCCAAAAAGAATATGAAAAGTTCCAACTGGAAGAAAAAACTGATTGGTGCTGCATTGATTTACCTTGCTCCTATTGCGCTGAAATATGTCAGAAAAAAAATAGAAGTATACCAGAAAAACAAAAGTGTTTCAAGTATGGAACAACTGATTTAAGGAATTAGGGCTTAGGATTTAGAAAATAGTTTTACATTTTCACTTCCTGGGCCCTAATTTCTGAATCTTATTTTGAAAATAATTGTCCTAAAATAATCCCGGCAGCCATTGACACATTCAGGCTTTCTGTAGACTGGGATTTTCCAAATCTAGGAATACTGATACTTTTTTGTACCAGTTTTTCCGTCTCCGGTCTCATTCCGTTTCCTTCATTTCCTAAAATAAGGTTTAGCTTTTCGGGTTTCTGAAAAGTATAAATATTCTCCCCTTCCATATCCGTTCCGATATTTACATTCTCTGTTTTGGAAAGATATTCCACCAGATCAGTATACACAACATTCACCCGGGTAAAAGATCCCATGGTTGCCTGAATCACTTTCGGATTGTAAACATCTACAGTGTCTTCACTACAGATGATCTGTTCTATCCCGAACCAGTCTGCCAATCGTATAATGGTTCCCAGGTTTCCCGGATCCTGTATTCCATCCAAAACCAATTGTATATTCTTATCTTCCCATTTTTCTTCCTCAGCAAGATAACATACCGCCACGGAATCTTTTGGAGTTTTAAGAAAACTTATTTTTTTTAATTCATTTTCAGAGATATGGGTAACAGGAACGTCAGTACGGTCCAATTTTTGCGGATCGGTTGACAATATTTCTTTAACTTTAAAGTTAGAATTAGAAAGTTCACAAATGATTTTATTACCTTCAACCAAAAACAAATTGTATTTTTGTCTGAACTTCTTTTTATCTAAAGATTGTAAAACTTTTATTGTATGAGCTGTAAGCATTATAAGAATTCTCCTCAAAAATATTATAAAATTATCTCATTTGCAACATTTGTTGGTCTCCTTTATGCTTGTAGTACGACAAAAAAAGTTCCTGACGGCGAATACCTGCTTACCAAGAACAGTTTAGAGTTCGAGGATAAGAAAGTATTTTTCGATGAGGAACTTAAAGATTATATTCAGCAGAAGCCCAACAAAAAGCAGTTTCTTTTCATGCCATTAAGTCTCCTCCTGTACAATATGGCGGATCCGAAATACGACACCATACTTAATGAATATATGACCTATCCCGGTGAGATGAGAAATCAGAAGCTGAGAGATTCTTTATTTATTAAATATAATATGAAAAGCAGTGTCGGGAAAAGCCTTCTTTTTGACCGTCTACTGCACAATTGGGGAACACCGCCGGTTATTCTTGATCAGACGAGAAGTGAAAAAAGTGCTGAATCTATCAAGAAAAGACTTACCTACAGGGGATATTGGGATGCTGATGTCAATTTTAAACATACGCTGGATTCCGCTTCCAAAAAAGCATCGGTTAATTATTCCATCAAACATAATGAACCTACGCGTATCAAGGATTATTTCTATAATATTCCGGATCAGGGGATCAAAGGGTATTACAACTATAATCTGAACAGAAGTCTTGTAAGATCCGGACAGATCCTTGACCAGACCGTTCTGGAAAGAGAGGTTACCAGAATTACTGATCTGATGAGAGAGTTTGGTTTCTACAGGTTCAATGCTTCCAATGATGAAGTTTATTTCGTTGCAGATTCCCTTAAAAGCAGAAAACAGGTTCCTTTAACCCTGGAAATTCATAAAGATTCTCTGGATACTCCCTATAAAATAGCCACTTTTGGAAATATAGATGTGGCTATTGTGGATGAACCCGGTGACTATCCTAAAAATACCAAAAAAGACAGCTTAAGGAGAATAAGATTCCATACGATGAATGATAAATATAAACTTTCATCGGTGTGGAGAGCTATTATTCCGGACAGTAAAAAGGTTTTTGACCAGACAAAACTGGATGTTACCAAGAGAAATCTTTTATCGATGAATAACTTCAGCATCGTTAAAGCCAGAGACTCTCTGAGACAAGGTGGAATGACTTCTCCTAACGACAGTATTGTTGATGTTTTGTATGTATTGAAACCACTACCAAAGTACGAACTTAAAGTGGGAACGGATATCAATTATTCTCAGGTTTTAAATCTGGGGATCTCTCCTTCTGTTGACCTTACCACGCGAAATGTTTTCAGAGGAGCAGAAAACCTTTCTACCAGCCTTTCTGGGACATTTGGTTCTATCAGAAGTACAAAAGACATCAGTAAAAGGGTTGCGGCCTACGAAATTTCAGCCCAGGCATCCCTGAACTTCCCACGACTGCTGCTTCCTTTTAATTATTATAAGTTTATTCCAAAACGATACACGCCTACATCATCTATTTTGCTGGGGGCGTCGATACAGAACAACATCGGTTTGGGAAGGTTGATTTTCAATACCGGACTGAATTATCAGGCAAGTGTTAATGATCAGGTGTATCACAAGCTTACTTTATTCAATACTCAGGTCAGTCTGACAAAAAATAAAGATGCCTACTATGACTACTTTGTGAATGACGGAAGGGTAAAAGATGAAGTTTTCGGAAATTATTTTATGTTTAGCCCGGAAACCGCGCAGACCGGACAAGATTACAAAGATGGAAAACTGAATGTAGATGAAGTTTCCAAAATGATTATTGAGAACGATGCTTACCGTGGAAGTCTTAATCAGCAGGGAAGAGATCTTTTAACGGCCTTTACCGGAACATTGGTCAACAAAGACCGACAGACCCAGGATGTCCTTATCTCTTCTATGATCTATAATTTTGTTTATAGTGAAATTGGAAAAAAGGAATATCCAAATGCCTTTTATTTTAACGGAAAAGTGGAGCTTGCGGGAAATATATTGAGTATATTCAATAAAAAAGATAACGGCGGAGGTATTGTTACCGGCCCTCAAGGAACTATTTTCGGGCTGCCCTACGCACAGTTTGTAAAATTTGATATTGATACTAGAAAATATTTCAAGTTTAACGGAAACCAGACATTGGTGCTGCGCCAGTTTATCGGAGTTGGAATACCTTATGGAAACTCTAAGGATATGCCCATCATCAAGTCTTATTTCAATGGAGGTTCCAACGATATCAGAGCATGGGTAGCCTTTGGAGGACTAGGTCCTGCCGATTCTCAGGTAGACGAAAGAGTTCGTACTTATATGACGGATAACCTGAAGCTTACCACCAATATTGAATACCGAATTCCATTCAATAAAACCTATGAAGGCGCACTATTTACCGATATCGGAAATACATGGAGTCTTCGTAATTATAACGATGGATACGGAGATGAATTTAAGTTCGGTAAGTTCTGGAAACAGGTAGGTATCGGAAGTGGATTCGGATTAAGATTAAATATTGCCTATGTAACGGCGAGAATTGACCTTGCGTATAAGATCTATGACCCGAATAAACCTGAAGGCGACCGATGGAGATTCAAATTCATCCAGCCTTTCAAACCTACAGTTAATATCGCGTTCGGATATCCTTTCTAATCCGGAGAAACGCCTAAAATAAAATACACTACAGCAATCACACGGGCGAGGATTTCCCTCGTCTGGTTTCTGTAGAAACTCTCAGGTTTTGTGACATCCTGCGCATCAAATCCCAAAGCATTCATATCATTATTTCTTGCAAAAAACAATGCTCTCAGGTTGTGATATCCCTGAGATACAATAATGACATTCTTCTTCTTATAAACATCCTTACAACGCAGAATGCTTTTATAGGTATTAAAGCCTTTCGGATCTTCTACAATAATATCTTCCGGAACACCTTCCTGGTTAACCAGATAATTTCTCATAGCTCCCGGCTCATTGTAGCCTTTGCTCTTTTCCCCGCTAACGATAATTTTCTTGATTTTCCCATGATGGTATAGAAGGGCTGTCGCATCCATTCTTTTGGTGAAATAAGGGTTTGATTTTCCTGATCTCATTTTTGGAGAGGTTCCCAGAACCAGTGCAATTTCCCTTGGCGGAATTTTTGAGATTTTGGTATAAGTTCTTCCGTTGGTAAGCCCGAAAACCCACACATTACAGAAGCATATCATCAGAATTCCCAATTCCAGTGATATAAATCCAAGGTTAAATATGTTCCTAATAATTCTCAACTAAGATCAAAGTTAAGCTTTATTTTTTTACTTTTCACAATAGACATACAAGCTAAAATATGTCCCTGCTCCTCCTCTTTTTCGGTAAGATACTCATTCTCCAGCAGTTCTACTTCCCCTTCCTCCAGAGAACATTCACAGCTTCCACAGATTCCTGACTTGCAAGAATAAGGAACAGGGAATTTCTGCATCAGAAGCTGCTGTAGGATTTTATCCTTATTATCAGGCAGATAAGTGGTATATTTCTTTCCAAGCATGGTAAACTCGACCTCTATATTTTGAATAAGAGGAAATTCTTTTTCCACAGGATAAATATCGTCATTAAATTCTTCAAAAAGTTCAAAATGGATATTCTTTTTCGGAATTCCGTGATGATAACAGGCATTAGCCAAAGTTTTGATCATTTCGCCTTTTCCACAGATCAGCACTTCGTCTACAGCATCCCAGATTGTAGATTCTTCGTCTGTATCATCCAAATGAAGAATCTGATTGATGATAAGATTCAGCTTTTTTTCATCAAGTCTTCCATAAAAAAACTGATCTGCCGTTTTCTCCTGAGAAAAAAAGTAAAATATCTGAAGTCTGTCTCCACATGTTCTGGCAAGATTATCCAGCTGTTCGCGATAGACTAAATCTTCTGAACTTTTATTTCCAAAAAATAAGAACAGCCGTGTTCTGGGTTCGTTGTGGAGAATATTTTTAAAATGACTCAAAATGGGCGTAATCCCAATACCGGCAGCAAAAGCAACAATAGTTCTGAATTCGCTGGGTTTGGATACGATTGTAAATCTTCCGGCAGGTTCACTTACCCACAGTTCATCCCCTTCGTTATAGTTCTGAAATAACTGAGAAGTAGCACCTTGAGAAGAATTAACCTTTATCCCCAGACATATTTTACCTTCATAAGGAGCCGAAGTCATTGAATAATCATTAATAACCTCTTCCCCATGTGATTGAAATCGTATACTGACGAATTGCCCGGCTTCAAACCTGAAATTTTCTCTTAAATTCTCAGGAATTTCGAATTCCAGAGAAAAAGTATTTTTGGTCAGCTCTTCCTTTTTCGCTATTTTTAACGGATGAAACTGTATAAGTTTCCCTTTATAGATTTGTTGTTCCATAACTTCAATTCAAAAATAGATAAAAAATAATTTATGAAGAAGATAATTTTTTCCACGTTACTTCTTACTGCTCTCTACAGCTGTAAAAAAGAAGGTCAGAAATCTGAAAATATCACAGCTGCAGATTCTGTTCCTGTATCTCAAACTGCAGAGGCAGAAGGAAGTACCGCTATTCCCAAAGAGCTTTCTCCTGAAAACGTAAGCCAGCATTTGGCAAAAAATAATGATACGTTATATGTAACCAACTTTTTTGCAACCTGGTGTGGCCCATGTATCAGAGAAATTCCAAGTTTTAAAAGTAAAATGGATGAATTGAAAGGAAAACCTGTAAAGTTCACTTTCGTCAACCTCGATGATAAGGCAGATTGGGCTGGTGCTGTTAAGAATTTTGCTGCAGAAAATAAATTGGGAGGCAGCATTATATTACTGGATGGACAAAAATTAGATCCAAACTTCTTTCACAACAACTTCAAACAATGGGACGGAGGTTCTATTCCTTTTACTTTCATGAGAAAAGGTGATAAAACCGACGAATATCTGGGAATGATGACGGAAGATGTATTGAATTCTAAAATCGATTCTTTCCTAAATAAATAGACTGAACTCTTTCTGAATCATGTCAAAAAGATTTAAAATCCTGTGTTTATTATTCGTGATTGCTATTATGGCAAGCGCAATTATTAATCTGAACACAGGATTTTTAAGTTTAAGCTTCCAGGATTTCTTTCAGGATTCTGCTCAGAATCAAATTGCTGAGATCCGTATCAACCGTGTTCTGGTGATGATGCTGGCTGGGATTTCCATTCCTACTTCTGGTTTTCTGATGCAGGAATATTTTCAAAATCCACTGGCAGGACCTGATATATTGGGGATAACATCAGTCGCCAGTTTATCAGTTGCTTTTTATATTTTCTTTTCCCATACTATTTCCCTTCCTGAATTTTTACAGAATAGTTTTCTCAGCTTATCAGCTATTGGAGGAAGCTTACTGTTGATGTTGGTACTTCTCTCTATGTCCAATAGATTTCAGGACAAATCATATCTTATTATCTTTGGATTTCTTGTCTCTGCTTTTGCCGGAGCTATTGTTTCTCTGCTTCAGTTTTATGCAGAGAATCAGAGTCTTAAAAACTATATTTTATGGTCTTTCGGAGCGAATAATATGGTAACGAGGAATCAGATCTATGTACTTTCCGTTCTGGTTTTAATCGGAATGTTGGTCTGCTTCAGAGCGATAAAACCACTTATTGGAAATTCTCTGGGCAATTCCTATGCACAAAGTTTAGGGGTCAACCTGAAACAACTGAAGCTCCTAATCATAGTAGCGTCTTCTCTCCTATCCGCCTCTGTTACTGCATTTTTAGGACCTATTCTTTTTATCGGAATCATTGTGCCACACTTTTGCAGACTTGTTTATAATCCATCCAGATTATGGCAGCAATGGATTCTTAATATGTTTCTGGGAATGCTGATCATGTTATTTTTCTCTGTCATTGCCGAAAAAACACAGATTCCTTTGAATGTGATAAGCTCTGTATTCGGGATTCCTGTGATTCTGATGATGCTGTTGAAACAGAATAAAGTGTGATCGTGATATACACAAACCGGACAACCAGTTTCAAAATTAATACGGGGTCAGGAAAATACCCCATAGAATTTGATAATAATTTTATAACTTGCTTCAGTGGATAAAAAAGGAAATCAATCATACTGTGTCATTCCGAAGGAATCTAAATTACTTTATCGAGATGCTTTCAGCATGATTTATTAAGTAAAACTTATATAGTTATAAACGAAACAATGAAAATTGAAATAACACAAAAACAACTAATTTCTGCACACATCATTTTGTTTGTAGTAAGTTTTGTATTTCTGGAGTATTCAAAAATGTTTCGGATGAATCAGAAATTGCATTGGATTTATTCTTGGGGTCATAATTGGTGGATTATGTTTGCGTTACCTACAGCATTCTGGGGCTCTCTTATTTTAGGTGGTTATACCTTATGGAAAGTTAAAAAAAATAAATTCTTATATCTATTTTTAAGTTTTCTCCCTATCCTTTTATTTCTAATACTATTCTTCTTTTAAACATGCACCTACAAATCAAACATGCTGATATCGGCTACAATACAACTTTAATCTCCAATGCCAATGCAGATTTAAAGCTTGGCGATGTATGCCTGCTGATTGGTAATAACGGTGTAGGAAAAACAACATTAATCAAATCTATCCTGCATCAGCTCCCTTTGCTGAATGGGGAAATTTCTATTAATGGAAAAAATGTAAAAAATCTTTCGGTAAAAGAGATTGCGGAGAATATTGCCATTGTCTTTTCAAAGTCGGTTATTCCGCAGCATTATACTGTTGAAGATCTTATTTCTCTCGGAAAGTATATCTATTATCCTTTTTATTTTGAACTCAAAAAAGAAGATCGTGAAGAGGTTGGCCATATTATTGAAGCACTGGATCTGAATCAGTACCGATATACTCTTTTGAAAAACCTATCAGATGGAAATCTTCAGAAAGCGTTTATTGGCCGTGCTATTACTCAAAATTCGCCTATTATCATTCTGGATGAGCCTACTACCCATCTGGATGAAAAAAATAAAATCATCATTCTTAAAACCCTGAGAAAGCTGGCTAAGGAACAAAACAAACTTATCCTGTTTTCCTCCCACGACTGGCGCCTCGCCAAAGAGTTTGCAGACAAAATATGGTATGTAAAGGAGAATCATCTGTATTCGGGAATTGTTGAGGATATTTTGCTTCAGCATGATGAACTTACCAATGTTTCGTTATTTCAAATTAATGAGACTTTTATTCCGCCATTTATTTCTGCACCTCAGTTTCATAAGGAAATGCTGTATTCTCTGCTTCAAAAAAACTTCCAAAAAGACCTGTCTGACCTGAATTTCGAATTTCAGAACCCATTTTGGGTAATTACTAAGGATTCCGCCACCTATCAATGTGAATCTTTTGAAGAAATCATTGATTTAGTCTCAAACATTCATTAATACTTGATTTTCTTTGATTTATCCACATACTATGCATGCATAGTATTATGCTAATCATACAATTTAATCCGTTTATTTACAGCCTATTAACAAAATTTAACGTTAATAAATATTATGCATGCATAATATTTATTAAATTTGGGTAAAACCATTGGCGCAAAAATGATGGATCATAATAAGGAAAAAATAGAAAACGTAGATTTAATTTTAAAGCAGACCTGGTTGGCTGTTTCTAAAATGTACACAGAATTAGCCCAGGAACATGATTCCACAGCGGTACAGGCACTCACACTTTTAAAAATAGATCCTAAAGAAGGAACCCGAAGTACGAATCTTGGACCCAAGATGGCTATTGAACCCACTTCATTAACAAGAATTATCAAACTTCTTGAAGATAACGGATACATCTATAAGGAAAAAACCACCACTGATAAAAGAGAGGTGATCATTAAACTTACAGACAAAGGATTAAACTCCAGAAATATGTCTAAAGAAGTCGTTGTGAATTTCAACAAGAAGGTGATGGAAAAAATTTCTCCGGAAAAACTGGATGCTTTCAAGGATGTGATGGGTGAAATCATGAAAATAGCAAACGAATTATTAAATAACAGGAAATAAATTATGATGAAGCCTTCGGGCTCATATCATCTTATACAAATAAAAATTTACATATGAAAAGAAGAATCAAACATGTAACGGTTCTTGGTTCAGGAATTATGGGAAGCGGAATCGCTGCTCACTTCGCCAACATCGGCGTTGAAGTATCACTTTTGGATATTGTTCCTTTTGAACTTACTGAAGCTGAACAGAAAAAAGGTTTGACCAAAGATGACAAAGCAGTAAGAAACAGAATTGCTTCCGAAAACTTTGAAAAACTTAAAAAAGCAAGTCCTGCACTTCTTTATTCACCCAAGTTTGCAGACAGAATTACAATCGGAAATTTCGATGATGATTTACCGAAAATAAAAAATACCGACTGGATCATTGAAGTAGTCGTTGAAAGACTTGACATCAAGAAGTCTGTGTACGAAAAAATTGAACAGTTCAGAAAACCGGGAACATTAATTTCTTCCAATACATCCGGTATTCCTATTCATCTCCTTACAGAAGGGAGAAGCGAGGATTTCAAGAAGTACTTTGCCGGAACACACTTCTTCAACCCGGTAAGATACCTTCCTCTTTTAGAAATTATCCCAACCAACGATACAGCTCCTGAAATCATCGATTTCTATATGAATTACGGAGCGAAATTCTTGGGTAAAACGACTGTTTTAGCCAAAGATACACCAGCCTTCATCGCCAACAGAATCGGGGTCTTCTCTATGATGGATCTTCTTCACAATGTACAAAAATTAGGACTTACCGTTTCTGATGTTGATAAATTAACTGGTCCGGTAATCGGACGTCCAAAATCTGCTACATTCAGAACAGCTGACGTGGTAGGTCTTGATACTTTGGTAATGGTAGCCAATGGAGTTCGCCAGAGCGGTGCAGAAGCGAACGACTTTAATGATGTATTTGCCCTTCCTCCTTATATCCAGAAAATGATGGACAATAAATGGCTGGGTTCAAAAACAGAACAAGGTTTCTATAAAAAAGTGAAAAATGCAGAAGGAAAATCTGAAATTCATGGATTAAACCTTGATACTTTAGAGTATGAACTTCAAGGCAAATCGTCATTCCCGACATTAGAATTAACAAAATCTATTGATAAGCCAATCGACAGATTCAAAGTATTGATCGGCGGTAAAGATAAAGCGGGTGAATTGTACAGAAAGTCTTTAGGGGCATTATTCGCTTATGTTTCACACAAAGTTCCTGAAATCTCTGACGAAGTTTACAAAATTGATGACGCGATGAGAGCCGGTTTCGGATGGGAAAACGGTCCTTTTGAGATCTGGGATGCCGTAGGTGTTCAGAAAGGTATTGAACTGGCAAAAGATGCAGGATATGAAGTTTCAGACTGGGTAAAAAATGTAGAAACTTTCTATAAAGTTAATGACGAAGGACAAAGCATTTATGTTGATAAAAATTCAGGAGAATACAACAAAATTCCTGGTCAGGATGCATTCATCATCTTAGATAATATCAGAAAAAATAAAACACTCTGGAGCAATTCAGGGGCTGCTATTCAAGATTTGGGAGACGGAATTATCAACTTTGAGATCCGTTCAAAAATGAACTCTCTTGGAGGCGAAGTTCTTGACGGATTGAACAGAGCGATTGATCTGGCAGAAAAAGAATACGACGGATTAGTAGTTGGTAATCAGGGAGCTAATTTCTCTGTAGGTGCCAACCTTGCAATGATCCTTATGATGGCAATCGAACAGGATTGGGATGATCTGAATATGGCGATCGCTTACTTCCAGAAATCAATGATGAGAGTACGCTACTCCTCTATTCCGGTTGTAGTTGCTCCTCACGGAATGACTTTAGGTGGAGGATGCGAAATGACCATGCATGCAGACCGTGTGGTTGCCTCTGCAGAAACGTATATCGGACTGGTAGAAACCGGAGTTGGAGTAATTCCTGGTGGTGGTGGTACTAAAGAGCTTACTTTAAGAACTTCCAGAGAATTCCACAACGATGATGTTAAAAATAACAGACTTCGTGATGCTTTCATGAACATCGCCATGGGTAAAGTAGCGACTTCTGCCTACGAAGCTTACGATATGGGAATCCTTGAAAAAGGAAAAGACATCGTTTCTGTAAGCAAAAACAGACAGATTGCTGAAGCTAAAAAAGTAGCGAAACTATTAGCAGAACAAGGCTATACCCAGCCCATCGAACAGAAAGTAAAAGTTTTGGGTAAAGACGCATTAGGAATGTTCTACGTAGGAACTGACCAGATGTTAACCGGAAACTTTATTTCTGCACACGATAAGAAAATTGCTGATAAACTAGCCAACGTGATGGTAGGAGGAAATCTATCAGAGCCAACAGTTGTAACAGAACAATATCTATTGAACCTTGAAAGGGAAACTTTCCTTCAGCTTTGTGGAGAAAGAAAAACTCTGGAGAGAATCCAGTACATGTTACAAAATGGTAAACCTTTGAGAAACTAACGGGAAGCTCCGTAGGAGCGAACTGTTAATAGCATGAATAATTTAAAATTGGAAAGCCTCGTAGAGGCGACCTGTTAATGTATGGCAAATACCTACACTCAGATTTATATTCAAATTGTTTTCGCTGTAAAAGAAAGACAAAATCTGATTTCAAAAGAAAACAGAGAAGAATTACATCAGTTTATAACAGGTATTATTTCCAATAGAAATCAAAAATTATTCGCAGTTTTTGCAATGCCTGACCATGTGCATATTCTTGTAAGTATGAATCCGACACTTTCGGTTTCAGATTTAGTAAGAGATATTAAAGCGGGTTCTTCAAAATTCATCAGTGAAAAAGGATGGGTAGATGAAAAATTCAATTGGCAGGAAGGATACGGAGCTTTTTCTTATTCTAAAAGCAGTGTTGATTCTGTTGTAAAATATATTTTAAATCAGGAAGAACATCATAAAAAGAAAACTTTTAGAGAAGAATACCTGGATTTTATGTCAAAATTTGAGATAGAATATGATCCAAAATATTTATTTGAATGGATTAATGATTAACAGGTCGCTCCTACGGAGCTCTGCAAAAAACAAAAACAAAATCTATGAACAGTTTACCTCTACGAGGCAAAAAATTCTTAAAACAATTTAATTAAACAAAAAAAATGAAAACAGCATACATAGTAAAAGGTTTCAGAACTGCCGTTGGAAAAGCTCCAAAAGGAAGTTTAAGATTTACAAGACCTGATGTCATGGCGGCTACCGTTATTGAAAAATTAATGGCTGAGCTACCGCAATTAGATAAAAACAGAATTGATGACCTTATCGTAGGAAACGCAATGCCGGAAGCTGAACAAGGGCTTAATGTGGCGCGTCTGATCTCTTTGATGGGGTTAAATACCGATAAAGTTCCGGGAGTAACCGTAAACAGATATTGTGCATCAGGAAGTGAGGCAATTGCTATTGCTTCTGCGAAAATTCAGGCTGGTATGGCAGATTGTATCATCGCGGGTGGTACAGAATCGATGTCATATATTCCTATGGGAGGTTATAAGCCGGTTCCTGAAACGGATATCGCAAAAACAAACCCTGATTATTACTGGGGAATGGGTTACACAGCGGAAGAAGTTGCAAAACAATATAATATTACAAGAGAAGAACAGGATCAGTTTGCTTTTGAATCTCATATGAAGGCTTTAAAAGCTAATCAGGAAGGTAAATTTGCCAACCAGATTGTTCCGATTCCTGTAGAGTATAATTTCCTGGACGAAAATCAGAAACTGCAGACTAAAAAGTTTGATTTTTCAGTAGATGAAGGGCCAAGAGCAGATACTTCTTTAGCTGGTTTAGCAAAACTAAGACCTGTATTTGCCAACGGAGGAAGCGTAACTGCAGGAAACTCTTCTCAGATGAGCGACGGAGCAGCTTTCGTAATGGTAATGAGTGAGGAAATGGTAAAAGAATTAGGTCTTGAACCCGAAGCAAGATTAGTAGCCTATGCCGCAGCAGGTCTTGAGCCAAGAATCATGGGAATGGGTCCTATCTATGCTATTCCAAAAGCATTGAAACAGGCTGGTTTAGAATTAAAAGATATCGATTTGATCGAGCTTAACGAAGCTTTCGCCTCTCAATCTGTTGCAATCAAAAAAGAATTAGGCTTAAATCCTGACATCTTAAACGTAAACGGAGGAGCTATCGCCCTTGGTCACCCGCTTGGATGTACAGGAACAAAACTGACAGTACAACTTCTTGACGAAATGAGAAGAAGAGGCAACAAGTACGGAATGGTTTCTATGTGTGTAGGAACAGGTCAAGGAGCTGCTTCTATTTTTGAACTTCTTTAATAGACAAATAGAGAATAGACGGATAGATAATAGACTTAAAGACACCAAAAATGTATGAATGATTTTAAGAGGCACAATTTTAAAAAGCTTAAAATTTGGCAAATGAGTATGGAATTATCAAGATTAACTTTAGATCTTACAGATACTTTTCCGACTTATGAAAAGTATGGTTTGAAAAATCAAATGGACAGATGTGCAATTTCAATTCCATCAAATATAGCTGAAGGTTCAAGCAGGACAAATAAGTCTTTTAGTCATTTTTTGGATATTTCTTTAGGTTCTTCATTTGAATTACAAACACAAATATTGTTAGCAAATCATAGAAAGTATTTATCTGATGAAAAAACTGAAATCTTTGAAATTAAGATTGAAGAATTTCAAAAAGCAACAATGGTATTTCAGAATACTTTAAACAGGGACTAAGAAAACAAAAGACTAGGAGATAATAGACCGAAAGAAAATAGACACCATTAATAATCTATCATCTATCTGTCTATGATCTGAAGGTCTCAAAAAATTTTAAAAACAAAATAATATATGGCTACATTAAAAGGCGGGGAATTCCTGATCAAACAAATTCCTGCAAACGAAATTTTCAGTATTGAAGAACTGAATGAAGAACAAAAGATGCTTCGTGATTCTGCGAAGGAATTTATAGATAGAGAAGTAGTTCCTCAAAGAGAACGTTTTGAGAAGAAAGATTACGCATTTACTGAAGAGACCATGCGTAAACTGGGAGAAATGGGAATGTTGGGAATCGCTGTTCCTGAAGAATACGGAGGTCTTGGAATGGGCTTTGTGACTACAATGCTTGCTTGTGATTATCTCTCAGGAACTACAGGTTCATTGGCTACAGCTTATGGAGCACATACGGGAATAGGTACGCTTCCTATCGTTCTTTACGGAACTGAAGAGCAGAAGAAAAAATACCTTCCGGATTTAGCAACAGGAACAAAATTCGGAGCTTACTGTCTGACAGAGCCTGATGCCGGTTCTGATGCCAATTCAGGGAAAACAAGAGCAAAACTTTCCGAAGACGGAAAACATTATATCATCAACGGCCAGAAAATGTGGATCTCCAATGCAGGATTTGCAGATACATTTACATTATTCGCTAAAATTGATGATGATAAAAATATCACAGGATTTGTGATCAACAGATCTGAACTTGAAAACCCTGAAAGTTTAACTTTCGGTGAGGAAGAGCATAAACTGGGTATCCGTGCTTCTTCTACCCGTCAGGTTTTCTTCAATGATATGAAGATTCCTGTGGAAAATCTTTTAGGAGAGAGAAACAATGGTTTCAAGATCGCTTTAAATGCATTAAACGTAGGCCGTATCAAATTGGCTGCCGCTTGTCTTGATGCACAGAGAAGAATCTTAAACCACTCTATCCAGTACTCTAACGAAAGAAAACAGTTTGGTGTTTCAATCGCTACTTTCGGAGCGATCAGAAAGAAACTGGCAGAAATGGCAACCGGAGTTTTCGTAAGTGAAGCAGGTTCTTACAGAGCCGCTAAAAATGTTCAGGATAAAATTGATGAGCTTGTTGCAGCAGGATTAAGCCATCAGGAAGCAGAATTAAAAGGTGTAGAAGAATTCGCTGTTGAATGTTCAATCCTTAAAGTATTCGTTTCTGATCTTGCACAACACACCGCAGACGAAGGAATCCAGGTATACGGAGGGATGGGATTCTCTGAAGATACTCCTATGGAAGCGGCTTGGAGAGATTCAAGAATTTCAAGAATTTATGAAGGTACCAACGAAATCAACAGACTGCTGGCTGTAGGAATGCTTATCAAAAGAGCAATGAAAGGTGAGCTGGATCTTTTATCTCCTGCAATGGCGATCAGCAAAGAATTGATGGGTATCCCTTCATTTGAAGTTCCTGATTATTCAGAATTCATGAGTGAAGAAAAAGCAATTATTGCCAACCTTAAGAAAGTATTCTTAATGGTTTCCGGAGCTGCTCTTCAGAAATACATGATGGACATTGAAAAACAACAGCATTTATTATTGAATGCTTCTGAAATCCTTAACCAGATCTATATGGCAGAATCCGCAGTATTAAGAGCAGAGAAACACTTCTCTCCTGAATCTGTAGAAGCAGCTATGGCTCAGTTAAACCTTTACAAAGCTGTTGAAAAAATTATCACTGCAGCTAAAGAAGGAATCGTTTCTTTCGCTGAAGGAGATGAGCAGAGAATGATGCTTTCAGGACTAAGAAGATTCACTAAATATACCAACCATCCGAATGTAGTAGCACTTACTGAAAAAGTAGCCGCTCACTATATCGAGAAAGGAGCTTATTAGTCTTTAATAACATAAATTTGATTCAGCGTCTCAATTTTTGAGGCGCTTTTTTGATCTTCATCAATGATGACATCCATTGAAATTAATGACATTTGGTAAGGTTATTCAAAAAAAATCATTATTTTTATTTTAAAATACATAACACATGAAAATTCTATTATTTCCAATACTCCTTATTTCCGTTACTTTTTCAGCACAAAAAAAAGACAATGTACTTCCTGCTCCCAGGATGGATACGACAAAAATTGTTGCTAAAGGGAAATTCCCGGGATATTTTGCTCTGAAACCGGATCAACCTCAAAAAGAACTTTACAAGATATTAACGGTTAAGCCCAATGATACCACTCTTTATCTGGCCTTAAAAGAACCTTCAAAGGATTATTCGCAATATAAAATTTTAAATGCGGTTACTCCTGATAAGCTTCATGTCAGCCGGAAAAAGATAATACCGTCAAAATAAACACAATACAAACTAAAAACAATCACCATGGGAAAATTTATTATCTCTAAAAGAACAAACGGAGAATTCCAGTTTAATCTTAAAGCAGGAAACGGGCAGGTCATTTTAACCAGCCAGGGATACAGTACCAAACCTTCCTGTGAAAGCGGAATCGGATCCGTAAAACTCAATGCACAGGAAGATGCAAAATTTGAAAGAAATACAGCCAATGACGGCAGGTGCTATTTTAATCTAAAAGCCGGAAACGGGCAGATCATCGGAACCAGCCAGATGTATGAATCTGATAATGGTATGGAAAACGGAATAGAATCTGTAAAAAACAATGCTCCGCATGCCCATATAGAGGATGAAACAAACTTGTAAAATCATGTGAAAATATTCTTCATAAAAAATGCCTTAGTTCTTAAGGCATTTTTTATTTTTGTACTCTATTTTTCATTAGCAATGACAAAAGAAGAATTACTGAATAAAGCAATCAAAATCGCCGATAAGGCTCATAAAGGACAAACCGATAAATACCATGCTCCCTACATTGCCCACGTAATGCGTGTGATGAACTATGGTAAAACACTGGATGAAAAAATCGTCGGAGTACTTCATGATGTTGTAGAAGACCATCCACAGGAGTTTAGTCTGGATTATTTAAGATCTGAAGGATTCCCTGAATATATTATTTTTGCCATCAGCTGCCTTACAAAGCTTGATCCGGAAGAAGATTATGATGAATTCATCAAAAGAACAGAAAGATCTCTGCTATCTGTTGCTGTAAAGCTGAATGACCTTCGCGACAATATGGATCTCAGAAGAGTCAACAGAGAGCTTACTCCTAAAGATATCAAAAGATTCAATAAATATCTGAAAGCCTATCGTTATCTGATAGAGAAATATTAATCCGCACCCGGGAAATCATATGTTTTCGTGTGATGATCTGTTCCGTCGATATTGATGTTTAACGCAAGGTAAACGAAATGTAAATTTTTGTTCCCTTTTGCTTCAAATTCACGCTGCCACAGATATCCGCTCACGATTCCAAAATAATCATCGATCTGATAGCCGAAACCGCCATAGACTCTGTTTCTGGCAAAAGTAGGCTTCATCGGAGAAACAAAGAACACCTCGTCATAAGCATTAGCGAAAACAGTTCCTTTCTTGATGGTTTTGGCGTTTAAAGGAACACTTACGTTCAGACGGTACCGGTAACGCATTCTCTGGGAAGTCTGATCTGTTTTCGGCTCATAGAACCAGCTCTTTTCAGCACGAAAACGGTTTTCAAACTTTACAATACCTTTTTTAACGTCGATAACATCCTGAAGCCATACCCTGAACTCTTCTCTGCTCAGGCTGTGTTCTTTATAATTAACATATCTTCCCAGTCCCACAAAAGGTTTGTGGTTTTTGGTAAGATTATACCCTAATCCCCCTTTTATTTCATAATAATCGGGGTATGTATAATCTTCGTTACCACGCAGTTGCCCTTCTGCGTACAGGAAAAATTTAGGATGAAACTTATAGGTCAGAGTTACTGCATTGAAGCTGGAAATATGTTCCTGTGCTTTAAAAAAAGATATTCCAAGTAATAAACCTAAACCTATAAGACGTTTCATAAAAAATTTTTGCAAATGTAAATTTTTTAACAATTTGTTAATATTAACTTTTATTCATGTGTAAATTAACAATTACTTAATATTGATTGTATAAGAAAAACCAATATGGAACCATCTTTGCGGCATTCCCACCCCAAATGCTTCGGTATATTTTGTGTTGGTCAAATTGTTAATCAACACATATACTGAGTAATCTTTTTTAGCAAAGCTCAGCTTCTCATCTACAAGATTATACGTTCCCAGATTAACTCTTTCATTGTAACGGTAAACAAGTTCATTGGTAAAGTTTTTCAGGAATTTTACCTCTAACTTGGACACAAACTGATGTTTCAGATTATCCAGAATATATCTTGAAACCACACCAGTTTTTTCTTCATATTTGCTGTCAATGTAGGTATAACCAACCGTATATTTTAACCAGTCGGTCGGTCTGTGGCTCCACTCTGCTTCAATTCCTTTGGTCTTGATATCACCTACGTTTTGGGCGTACCATATTTTATCGCTCAGATCTTTTTTTACCCAGTCAATGGAATTATTGGAGTTTCTTAGAAATCCACTTATTTTTGCTAAAATCCTGTTATTTAGATATTGATATCCTACTTCTGAAGAAATCGCATTTTCAGGCTGCAAATCCGGGTTTCCCTGTTCCGTTTTACTTACATAATACAATTCAGTAAAAGTGGGTACACGGTGTACTTTTGCAATATTTCCATACATTTTAGAATTGGCATTAAAGTTATAGCCTACATCCAGACCCGGATAGAAGAAATTTCCTTCCTTAGAATAATTGGCCCATGAAATTCCCGGACTGATGTTCAGTTTTTTATCCAGTAATGAAAAATGATGTTCAAAGAAAACCTGAGAGACAAAACGGTTTCGGTCACCCAAATTACTGCTTACTAAAAATTCTTTTCTCAGCTCAACACCAATTCCGGTTGTTCCCAACCCCCACTGATAGCTGGAATTCACTTCTCCACCTGCATTATTTCCAATGTGCATATTTCGGTAAAAATCAGGATTCCATCTGTCATAAAGGTACATATCCTGCCCTCTTCTCCAATACACATTAGAGTTAAGTTTCAGCTTTCCAAAAGTCTGCTGATGAGCTACACTTACGATAGAAGCCTGCGTTTCCTCATACTGCTTCGTCGCAGCACTGGAAGCATAAAAGCCATTGGCTCCGAATTTCTTTTCTGAAAAGCCGGCCTGAACTCTCACATCTCCGTTTTTGATATTCAGTTTTCCCTGATAAAATACATTTCTGATCTCATAATCCGTATTGAACATATACCCTTCTGATGAAGCTGAATTCGCCTGCAGGGAGTTTGTGAACTTTTCATTTCCGATCTGCGCATTAAATCCCAGACCATAACTTCCATAATCTCCTCCCTCAGCGCTTATCTTCACTTTTTTTCCCGGAAAAGTTTTGGTGATGATATTGATAACACCTGCATAAGCATTCTGTCCGAAACGTCTTGCGGCCGGGCCTTTTATGATTTCTATCTTTTCTACTTCATCCAGATCTACCGGAATATTCATATTATTATGTCCGGTCTGGGAATCATTCATCCTGATTCCGTTCAATAACAAAAGAACCTGCTCAAAAGAACTACCACGGAAACCGATATCACTCTGCACTCCATTGGCTCCTCTCCTTCTGATATCCATTCCCGACACCTGCTGAAGAATTTCGTCGATACTTTTAGCCGGAGAATTTACAATATCTTCTCTGGTGATCACGCTGATGTTCTGGTTAGCACTTTTATAAGGTGTAGAGATAAATTTCCCCTGAAATTCAATGCTTTCAATATCTGTTGTCTTTTCCTGTGCATTTACCCAAAGTAAAGATCCCAGAAAAAAAGCACTTCCTATCTTTTTGATCATAATCGTTTCCGTAGTTTTTTAAGAGAGTCCAAAAGTAAGGGAGTTCACCAAGACAGGCAAATGATAGTTGTCATAAAAAAAGATGCAGCTTTACACTGCATCTTTCTGAGGGAGTAATTTCTATCTTTTTCTCATTAAATGTGTAACCAGATCTCTGAATAATTTTCTCATTTCTCTATTACATATTTATGAATGCAATTTTAAATAATTTTACAATATAAAACAATAGTTCAATAAAAAAACACAATATATTTTAAAAAATTATATAAAACACTGTAAAATAAACAGCAAAATAAAATTAAGTCCACAAAACATACACCTTTTGATACGGTTTTGAAAGCAAAATATGGGTTTAACCTATTTCATATAACGATCATGATAACAATTTTTAACAATAAGATAAGCGTAAATTTTTCGCTAAAATTTCGTAATTTTGTGGGTCTTAATTTTACGATGAAAACATTCTTTTTCAAACAGTAATTTTGTTGGCATTATTTGGAGAAATGCTGGCAAAATATCAGGCGAAATCAGAATTTAGGTAAAAGTTCAATTGATGACAGCCTGGAAAGATTCTCAGGCAAAACACCATTATACTGAAAGTTTTAATGCTTTACAGTTACTTTTATGAATAAACAAAATATGGCTAACACAACAGAAATAGATATAAAAAAGCAGATTTTCGTTAAGAATGCACATCTTAATAATCTGAAACATATAGACGTCCTTATTCCAAAGAACAAACTGATTGTTATTACAGGAGTTTCAGGAAGCGGTAAGTCCTCTTTGGCTTTTGATACAATCTACGCAGAAGGACAGAGAAGATATGTTGAAAGTTTAAGTTCTTATGCCCGTCAGTTTTTGGGAAAACTTGAAAAACCAAAAGTAGATGATATCAAAGGACTCGCCCCTTCTATTGCCATCCAGCAGAAAGTAATTTCTTCCAACCCTCGTTCTACGGTGGGAACTTCTACAGAGATCTACGATTATATGAAACTTTTATTTGCGAGGATCGGGAAAACCTTTTCACCGGTTTCGGGAGAAGAAGTGAAGAAAGATTCAGTTTCTGATGTAGTTGACTTCATCAAGGCTTCAAAAAAAGATACATCCTTTCTATTAACTGCTCCTTTGGAATATGATGCAGACAATTTTAAAGAAACCCTGAATGTTTTAAAGCTGGCAGGTTTCACAAGGCTTGAAATCAATGGAAATGTAGCCGGGATTGAAGATCTGGAAAGTTTTGGTTTTGCTCCGGAAAAAGGGATGACGATCAATCTTGTCATCGACCGTTTCTCCTATGAGGAAGACGAAAGCTTTTTACAAAGACTTGCGGACTCTATTCAAATGGCATTTTATGAAGGACGCGGCTATTGTTCATTAAAGAATACAAACACTGAGAAGGTAAAAGAATTCTCCAATAAATTTGAGCTGGACGGAATGGAGTTCCTTGAACCCAACGTTCATTTTTTCAGCTTTAATAACCCCTACGGAGCTTGCCCGGCATGTGAAGGATACGGAAAAGTGATCGGAATTGACGAAGATCTTGTAGTTCCTAATAAAACTCTTTCTATCTACGAAGATGCCGTTGTCTGCTGGAGAGGAGAAACCATGAGCGAATGGAAAAAAGATTTCATCAAAAAGGCAGGTGATTTCCCTATCCACAAACCTTATCATCAATTAACAAAAGAACAGAAAAACTTCCTTTGGAAAGGTGACGGAAGGAGTAATTTCCCGTGCATCAACAATTTCTTCAAGATGCTTGAAGAAAATCTATACAAAATCCAGTACAGAGTAATGCTTTCCCGCTACAGAGGAAAAACCCTTTGTCCGACATGTGAAGGCTTGAGGCTTCGTGAAGAAACAAGCTGGGTAAAAGTAGACGGACACAATATTCAATCGATGATTGAACTTCCTTTGGATGAACTGGCTCCGGTGATCAACGGATTAAAACTTTCAGATCATGACAAAGAAGTCGCCAAGAGACTGATTTACGAAATCACAACCCGTCTGGAATTTTTATTAAAAGTAGGATTAGGTTATTTAACATTAAACAGAACTTCGAATACCCTTTCAGGAGGAGAAAGTCAGAGAATTAACCTGGCAACAAGCTTAGGAAGTTCTTTGGTAGGTTCTATTTATATTCTGGATGAGCCTTCTATCGGGCTGCATTCCAAAGATACGGAAAACCTGATCGAAGTATTGAAAAATCTTCGCGACCTCGGAAATACCGTGATTGTAGTAGAACATGACGAGGATGTAATGAGAGCGGCTGACTATATTATTGATATTGGCCCGGAAGCAGGTTATCTTGGCGGGGAACTGGTATTTGCCGGAGATTATAAGGATCTGAAAAAAGCGAATACACTTACTTCAGAATACCTTACCGGAAGACTTGAAATAGAAGTTCCGAAGAAAAGAAGAAAAGCAAAAGAATGGATTCACATTAAAGGAGCCCGTCAGAATAATCTTAAAAATATAGATGTAGATGTGCCTTTGGAAAATCTGGTTGTTATTTCCGGAGTTTCAGGAAGTGGAAAATCTACTTTGATGAAAGAAATTCTTACCAATGACATCCAGATCCAGTTGGGAATGGGCGGTAAAAAAGGAGATTATGATGCTGTAGAATTCCCGAAGAAACTGATCAAAAACATTGAATTGATTGACCAGAACCCGATTGGAAAATCATCCCGTTCAAATCCTGTAACTTATCTAAAGGCTTACGATGATATCCGTGATCTTTTTGCCAAGCAGAAAGTAGCCAAAATGATGGGTTATAAGCCGAAACACTTCTCTTTCAACGTAGATGGCGGAAGATGTGATGAATGCAAAGGAGAAGGAGTGATCAATGTTTCCATGCAGTTTATGGCGGATATCGAGCTTGAATGTGAGGTTTGTAAAGGAACACGATTCAAAAATGAGATCCTTGAAGTACGATTTGATGAGAAAAACATCTCTGATATCCTTCATATGACCGTAGATGAAGCATTGGAATTCTTTAAAGATAATAATGAAGAAAAGATCGTAACGAAGCTGAGACCTTTACAGGAAGTAGGTTTAGGTTATTTACAACTGGGACAAAGCTCTTCTACCCTTTCCGGAGGTGAGGCACAGCGTGTGAAACTGGCTTCTTTCCTTGTAAAAGGGGTAACAACAGATAAAACGTTATTCATCTTTGATGAGCCTTCCACAGGGCTTCACTTCCACGATATTCAAAAATTACTGAAGTCATTACAGGCGTTGATTGATCTAGGACATTCGGTGATTGTTATTGAGCATCAGCCTGATATTATCAAATGTGCCGATTATATTATCGATATCGGTCCGGAAGCTGGAAAACACGGCGGAGAAGTTGTATTTGCAGGAACACCGGAAGATCTGACTAAAAATAAAAAGTCTTATACGGCAAAATACATCAAAGAAAAACTGGAACAATAAATACACAACCGGCTGTTTAAAAACAGCCGGTTTTTTATTGAGATTACTTATCTTTATTCAACTTATCAACTCATTACAAAATTATTATTTATGCCCTGGAATCCTGAATTATATGATCAATACAAAGATGTACGTTACAAACCCTTTTATGATTTAGCAGCGTTAATCAAGCCTGAAAACAATATTAAAGCTATTGACTTAGGCTGTGGAACCGGAGAACAAACCTCTATTCTTACGGAAAAACTCACAGGCTCTACATTCTTGGGAATTGATTCATCAGCAGAAATGCTTGAAAAATCGAAGAAATATGAAAACGATCATTTACACTTTAAGCTTCAGAGCATTGAAGAAACAGCGCAGTCTGACGAAAAATGGGATCTTGTCTTCAGTAATGCCGCTTTACAGTGGGCTGATGATCACGAAACTTTATTTCCTAAAATCATTGGATTACTTTCAGAGAATGGACAATTAGCCATACAAATGCCCGTTCAGAAAGAAAATATTCTGAACCAGATTCTAACGGAAATGGCAAATGAGGAGCCTTACAAGTCGCAGTTAAATCATTTTAACCGTGATTCACCAGTCCTTTCAATGGACGATTATGCCCAGATATTATTTGATAATGGAATTCAGGATATTGAAATATTTCAGAAGGTTTATCCTATCATTGCAGATGATCACGAAGCCTTATATGAGTTTATTTCAGGAACCGCATTATTGCCTTATTTAGAGCGTCTGGAAGGAGAACAGAAAGAACAATTCATCTCCGAATTTAAATCGCGTATCGCCAAAAGGTTTACAAAATATACGGCTATCTATGCATTCAAGCGCATCCTGATCTATGGCCGCAAAAAATAGAAAATCTTAATACTCAATAAAAAAACTGCCACAATGGTCATTCTGACAAAGAAAGAATCCCATTAATAACCAATGATATGAGATTTTTCATTACACTTCGTTTCATTCAGAATGACAAGATTGTGGCAGCTTCTTCTTTATAGATTATTTACTCTTTCAGATTATACAAAAACGGACTTTCCCTGATATACTCAGAATTTTCAATCTGAGAAACCAGAAACTCAGCCAGATCTCCTGCATTGATCCCTTCGCCTTTACAGTCTGTAAGATTTGTTTCGATTGGAAAGTTTTCCTCTGTAAGATGAATGAGTGGTAATCTTACTAACGTCCAGTCGAGGTTACTTTCCAGAAGAAGTTCATACTCTTTCTGCTTATCAGCGGTTGTCTCAGTATAGTTCTGATACATCCAGTCTGTAGCCATTTTTACCCGCTCACTTTTATGATCAGATGCTGTATTTACACTGAGACTAGTCGTTACAATATAACGCTTACTCCCATAATGATTCATTGCTTTGATGATATTTTTGGCAGCATCACTAAAGATAGACTTCTCCCCTTTTGGCTGTCCCAAAGTACTCATGACAAGATCAGTTCCCTCAATTAAATTACAGATTGCTGTTTCATCCCTTGCATCTCCTTTTATCATTTCGATTAATGGGTTTTGAGGAGCAAAATTTTCAGGTTGTCTTAATAAAAGCTTTAGTGAATATCCTTTTTCCAGTAATTTTCGCACCAGATATTGTCCCGATTTTCCTGTACCGCCGATTACGGCAATTTTATAAGTTTTCATAATGATTTTTTTTAATAGTAAAATATCAATAATCAAAAGCAGAATAACCGCTAATGAACACTGACACGGCAAATAACACATTGTCTTTGCTTTTAGATATGATATAATAAATGTATAGGGCTCAGAAAATTGAACCTAAGATGTTCAGGGTTAAAAATAACACCTGACTCACAGTAATATGTATTACGAGATTTTAATGAATTAAAGTTACATTTTTTCTCTCAAAAAAAAATCAAAAATTTATGATTTTGACAACATGTATTAAAAGAGAAAGTTTTTAACTTTGATAACATACTTATTATCAACACATTCCTCAAGTTTACTTTACACCAATAAAATATCATCATATGGAACCATTTACAGTAAACATCTCCGAACCCGTGATAACCGATCTTAAAAACCGTCTGCAAAATGTCCGCTGGCCGGGAGAAGCGGAAGGTTCCGGCTGGAACTACGGAACCAACGAGGCCTACCTGAAAAAACTTGTCCAATACTGGATCAATGATTACGACTGGAAGATGCATGAACAGCAATTGAATCAGCATCCACAGTATGTCACCCGGATTGACGGAATTTTAATTCATTTTCAATACATCAGAGGAAAAGGCTTAAATCCTAAACCGTTGATCCTTACCCATGGCTGGCCGGACAGCTATTACCGCTTTCATAAAATTATTCCACTGCTTACGGAAGGTGAACAGAGTTTTGATCTGGTTATTCCTTCCATTCCGGGGTTTGGCTTTTCCGATAAAACAGCGGTCAGCAGTGAGAAGGTGGCAGATCTGTGGAAAAAACTGATGACTGAAGTGCTTGGCTATGAAAAGTTCTGTGCTGCCGGAGGAGATATCGGAATGGGAGTCGTAAAGGCATTGACTTCAAAATATCCTGAAGCCCTGGAAGCTGCTCACCTTACAGATGTTGGCTACCCCACCGGCCAGGAAGACCCTGCTACCATGAGTGAAGAGGAACAGAAATTCGCACAGTTTGTTCAGCAATGGTGGTACAGTGAAGGAGCTTACGCTATGGTACAGTCTACCAAACCTCAATCTTTGGCCTATAGTCTCAACGACTCTCCTGTCGGACTGGCAGGCTGGATCATAAGTTTTATCAATGCAGGCGCACCACCTGAAATGATTGAAACGGCATTTGGCGGAAAAGATGAGTTGCTCACCAATATTATGATTTACTGGATGACCCAAACCATTGGTTCTTCTGCCAGAATGTATAAGGAAGATGCAGCCGCTTTATGGAGCGGAACACATGCGCATCAAAAGAGCAATGTTCCTGCAGGAGTACTTGTATTTCCCCGTGAAGCTCAGTTTCCGAAAGAATGGGCAGAACGTTTCGTGAATGTCACCAGCTTTAAAAAGATGAATGAAGGTGGCCATTTTGCCGCCCTGGAATTACCCCATATATTTGCAGATGAACTGAGATCATTTTTCTATTCTGTCCCATAAAAACAATGTATGAAATATAATATATCTGCCCTTTTTACAGTTTCTGTTTTGATGATGAGCTGTACTATACAAAAAAAAAATACCGAAGGTAATGATTATGAAGTAAAACTTGATACTTTAACCTTCTTTGACCAGAGCAGAAACCGGAAGATTCCTGTAGCCTTTTATCACTCTAAAACGAATAAAAAGATTCCCAATCAACAGGTTATTATCTTTAATCACGGATATGGTTTTAATAAGGGTGGCGATTATTTTGTCTATTCTTATTTGACTGAAAAACTGGCTTCAAAAGGTTATTTTACGGTAAGTATTCAGCACGAACTTACAACAGACCATCTGTTGCCCACTGAAGGAAATTTACAAATGGTGAGAAGACCTTTCTGGCAGAATGGTTCGGATAATATTCTTTTTGTACTGAATGAACTTAAAAAGATGAAACCGGAACTGGATTATAAACATCTGACCTTAATAGGCCATTCCAATGGTGGTGATATGGCAGCATTATTCGCCAATCAGCATCCTAACCTGGTATATAAACTGATCACAATGGACAACCGCAGAATGTTTCTGCCCAGAACTTCTGTTCCTAAAGTATATACTCTGCGTTCTAATGATTATCCGGCTGATGAAGGTGTACTTCCAGATGAGGCAGAACAAAAAAAGTATTCTATAACAGTACAAACAACCTCCATTAATCATAGTCATATGGACAATAAAGGCCGTGATGAAGAGAAAAAAACCTTAAATGAATATGTTTTTAAATATCTTTCTGAGCAATAATTTAAGAAGTATCTTACTGTAGAGTTTCTAATGCCGCCACATGTATTGGAAAAAGCAATGTAAAACTTTTTGGAAAATCATCAGCTGAATCTAATTCAGCCAATAGGAGGTCAGGATATGGATATCGAAACTGCATCAACCTGGATTTTTAAATGAGTTTCGGACTTATCCACAAAAAAATGTGGATAACTTGTGAATTTTAACATTAAATTCATATTTGGTATTAAAATAATTACTACATTTACTATGTAATAAACATCGAAGTGGAAACTTTATTTGCTTTTCTTACTACTCTTGAAATTGCAATTAAATTTGAAATAAAAATTTAAGCACAGCATTGTCGGCTGTGCTTTTTATTGTTGTCTAATTAAAAAAATGAGATGTATTTATCTACTGGATCTGCCTCTAAAGGGCAGATTCTTTTATCCTACAGTCCTTTTATAAAAGCATTTTCGTATCTTTATTATATTCAAAAAGGCACAAAACGGTACCAACATCTTTGCCCCAATCTCCATTCTCTGCATTTATTGTTGATTATTAAATAATTTGTATTTTTATGAGTCAAACCCGGCCTCATAGTTCAATGGATAGAATAGAAGTTTCCTAAACTTTAGATCCAGGTTCGATTCCTGGTGGGGCTACAAATTTTCCAAATGGCACTAACTAAATAAGATACATTATTTTATTTTCTTTCTATTTTAATAAGAAATCAAGTCCTGTTTTTTCATCAATTCTAAACGATAATATATTTTTTGAGTATTTCAAGAAGGTCCGCCTGCTTTACAGGTTTGGGAAGGAAATCATTCATTCCGGCTTCAAGGCACTTTTCTTTTTCACCCAGCACATTTCCAGCTGTAACACCTATGATAGGTATATGTTCATACCCCGGAAGCATTCTAATATGTTGTGTTGCCTCAATACCGCTCATTACCGGCATCTGTACATCCATCATAATAATGGAAAACTGTTTTTTCCGGCATTCTTCCAAAGCCTGCAGCCCATTAACGGCTTCCGTTAGATGTATACCAGGTGCAAGAGATCTCATTATTCTATTATTCAGGACCATATTCACTACGTTATCATCAACCAAAAGCACTTCTAATTCCGAGGCAAATACATGCGAAACTTTCTCAGAATGATCCTTACTAATTTCTACTGTATAACTTTGGTCTACCTTTTTTAAAGTTTTGTATAGATCATGTGATTTGATGGGTTTTAAAAGTAAATGCGCATTTTCTATTTTCCTGATTGAACTAAGTATTCCCAGTTCTTCAGATGAAGAAGAAAGTACTATAAATGGTGAAGTTTCTTTTCGCTGATTGAACAGTTCTGTTATTTTATTTATAGTTTCCAATCCGGACATAACGGGCATATGATAATCCATCAGGATCACATCGAACCTCCCACCTTTCAACAGGATCTCTAAGGCTTCCATCCCATTAGAAGCCAAGGTAGACTTGATATTTTTATAGGTAAGCATGTGCTCCAGAATAATCCTGTTGGTTTCATTATCATCAACCACTAAGGCCGTTTTAATAGTTATGTCCTCCTCCTCTCTCAGTTGAGGGATCTCGTAAGGAATTTCAATATCAAAGAAAAATACAGACCCTTTTTCCTCTGCGCTGCTCAGCGACAAATGGCTTCCCATATATCCCAGGATATTGTTGGAGATAGTAAGCCCCAGACCCGTACCGCCATATCGTTTACTGATGGAACTGTTTTCCTGGGTAAAGGCATTAAAAATGTATTTCTGTTTCTCAACAGGGATTCCAATCCCTGTATCTCTTACTGAGAAGCGCAAAGCGATAGTATGATCATTCATGTGCAACTTCTCTACTTTAAGCTCGATTTCTCCCTTTTCTGTGAACTTGACAGCATTCCCCAGAAGATTGATCAAGATCTGTTTTAACCTTGCTTCATCCATAAAAAGTATTTTCGGAAGGCCTGGCTCAATATTGAGAAGAAGTTCAATATCTTTTTTCTGGGATTGATAAATGATCACATTGATTACCTGGCTTACCATATCATAAACATCACATTTTTCAATAAAAAGCTCCATTTTTCCGGATTCTATTTTAGAAAAATCCAAAATATCATTGATGATGCTAAGCAGATTTTCCCCAGACTCATTGATGTAATTCAGATATTGCATCTGTGTTTCATTCAGCGGTGTCGTGAGGAGAAGGTCTGAAAAACCTATAACTCCGTTTAAAGGAGTCCTGATCTCATGACTCATATTGGCCAGAAATTCGGATTTTGCTTTGCTGGCTGTATCTGCTGTTTCTTTGGCATTTTTCAGTTCTTCATTGATCTTAACAGCATTGGTAATATTCTGTATGGAAATAATGACACCGCCTACTTCATCTTTTGTAAGATACCAAGGTCCCACTTTAAGGTCGTAATGCTGAATTTCTTCTTTTCCTTCCACCTTTAACGTAAAATCACCGTTGATGTACGTTTTTCCCAACAGCGCATTCTTATAGATCTCTTTTCCTTCTTCGGGAATATTAGGTGATATTGTGAAAAGATTATTACCGATAAGATCTATATCATTCATATTAAATTCCTCTCTCCATCTGCTGCTTACAGCAATATAGTTAAGATCTTTATCAAACATGGCCAAAGGAACAGGAACATCAGTGACAAAAGACTGCATTATAGCCTCCTTCCGGGTAACCTCGAGAAACATTTTTTTGAATGCATCAATGTCCTGAATGATTCCAAAAACTCTTTTACAGCTATCACCTTCAAATTCAGGAATACCTTTTACTCTTACCCAGATCGTGGCGCCATCATTACGCAACAACTGAAGCTCCTCATCGAAAGGAATTCCTTGTTGTATTGCCCTGTTAAAAAGATATTTTATTCTATCCCCGCTTTTTCCTTTATAAAATCCAAGGGCATTTTCAAAAGTAGGCTGGAAATTATTTTCTATTTTGTGAATTTCTCTAGTACTTTGAGACCAGAAAAGCTTTCCGGTCTTCATATTGGCTTCCCAGCCTCCCACCTGGGCTACTGAGCCTGTTTCCTCAAGCATTTCCTTAGTGTAAAACAGATCTTTTTCTAACTTACCACGACGAATAAGGTCAGATTTTAGTTGTATATAAACAAAAAGGGTTACACCGATAGCTGCAACGGCAGAAAAGATGATGAACAAAACAGTCCAGTTGGAAGATTTATTCAGATCTTCATTTTTTATGGCAAGTTGAACTTCCTCATTTTTTACAAATTTCTGAACGAGCCTGCGACATCTGTCCATAGCCTCCTTGTCTTGTAAAAGTTCTTCCGGACTCATTAATACTCCCTTTCTACGATTCTCAATAAGCATGACATATTCCTTCATCATCATTTCCGAAGCATGTAGAAGTTCATTTAGGACATTAATCTGATCTTTATTTTTAAGATTAAGCCTATCTATATTCGAAACAAGAAGCGGATATTCATCCTTACTTTTATTGAAAGGTTCAAGAAAATTTTCCCGGCCGGTAAGCTGATATCCCCTATTTCCCGTTTCAGCATTTAAAAGAGTATTTAAGATATCTTTTGCCAAGCTTATAGATTCCTTATTTTTTAACAACTCTTTCCTATTCTCCATCTGCTTATGTATGCTGATATAAGATGCTATGGAACTAGCAATCAGAAGCATCAAAGAAATCACTACGCCAATTTGAAGATTTCTTATAATTTTTTTCGGCATTGAATAGTATTTTTGTAATAAAATACTAAAAATAAGTCATTTTATATTATTAGCAAATTAATTTAGAAATTTGTCAGCAGATATTGGAAAATGAGTACAATTAAAGTCTTAAAGATGGGTTTATCAATTTTATAAAAGTTTACTTTGTATATCATTTTTCTCCATTGGTGTTTATTTTAAAAAAACTTGATTACGTGAGATATTCGATTAAAAAATAAAATTTTTATACTTGTAATGCTTTTGCGACCACTCAAAAGTTTAACGTAAATTTTGGAGAGTAAGTGAAAATGATTTCCCGGGCATCGTAGTTTTATTAAAAATCAATTCCCAACCTCTTAACATTTCCGGTCATTAATTTGCTAAAAAGCAATTTCTTTTACTTCTATAGTTGACTTTTACCCTAAGTTATAAAAAGAAAAATCCCCGGATTAACCGGGGATAAAAAAAACTAATAACCATGAAAACTCAAATCTGAGATGAGTCGCTTTTTATTAACAAACAAAGTTTTTCAACTTTGCTCATCAATGTAATACGTTATACAAGGACTATGATACAGTACAAATTATGTACACGCCAATTTATTTCTTAATCGCTTTCAGCGTTTGTTTAGAACCGTCTTTTTGATTCAAAGTAATTAAATATACTCCCTGCTTCAGCTCTCCTAAATAAAGAACAGAATCAGGTTTATCAACAGTTTTAACCAACTTCCCTGAAATATCAAAAACCGAAATTGATTTTACTTTGGTACTATCAGAAATATGTAATTCATCTGTGAATGGATTTAGATATAATTTGATAGGACTGCCAGCTTTTGAACCAGATGTCTCATGAGTAGCCAGTGAAGATTCTGTAGTAATCTGAATAATGAAATTTCCCTCTGAACGATCATCAGAGCCATCATGATTACCAACATTTACATAGTAGGTGGTTCCAGCTGTAGTAGGAATAGTCATTGTTTCAATTTTTCCTATACCTCCACCTTCACTATTTTTTGTTTCTGCACATACAAGAGCGTTACAATTTCCGGTATATACTCCTATCTGATGATTCCAGTCAGAAAGAGTAATGGTTTTAATTGTTGTATTATTTCCATCCCCTGTAAAAGAATACCAGAGACCATTATTCATGCTATCTGAACAAGTATCTGTCAAGCCATCATTGGCGGCATAAACACCATTAACTTGGGTCCATGCATATGGCAATTGAGTAACTTGCTTGGCTGTTGAACATTGGTCATTAGTTGGTGCAATGTCTATCTTGTTTATTTCTATTTTGAAATTCCCCTCTGGAATATCTGTATGCGGTAAATACGCACCAACATTTACATAATAAATGGTTCCAGTTACAGTTGGAATGGTAAGTGTTTTAACCGGTGCTAGATCATAAAGATGTGTTTTTGCTCCACATACAAGAGCGTTACAACTTCCTGTAAATACTCCTATCTGATAGTACCAATCTGATGTAGCAGTAACTTTAATACTTACATAACTCCCATCACCTGTAAAAGAATACCAAAGGCCATCATTCATTTCATCCGGACAAGCAGTTATCAAGCCATCAGCTGGAGATGTTATTCCATCTGTCTGATCAAAAGTATAGGGGAATTGGGTGACCTGTCTGGCGGTAGAACAGGTATGGTTGGTTTGCCCGAAGCTTAAACCTGAAAATGCTAAAAGAAGTAGAAAATAAGATTTTTTCATTCTGTAAAAATTTTAATTGGGATATAAATTAATAAATGATGAGTTTCATCAGGCACCTTTTGATGATGGGGCAAATGTACAATGATCAATAAAGTAGTAACAAAGAAATTCTGTAGATATAAATTATAGTGGTGTAGATTTTAATTGTACTTAATGTCAACTTATTTAGAATAGATAATAAAGACAATGTCCCTGATACACCAGACACCCATTAAAAGAATTACCACAAAAAATCCCCGGATCTCGCCGGGGAAAAAATCAAATCAATATAACATAAAATATGTTATTTTTTATTAATATATGGACGTTTATTAATGTTAAATTATTTAAATGCTTTCAACGTAAGCTGCAAGGTTTCATCAGTACTTTTATAATGGAACAAATCTACAATGATCATTAAGGTAATCACAAAGTAATTCTGTAGATATATAATTGCAGGCGTGTAGATTTTGTTGGTAACAATTCTCAATTTTGTTTGATGTTGAAAAGAACTCAAACAGTTTAAGTTTATTAGTATATTCCTCTGCTACCTGAATCTGAGATTCAGAGAAATAATATCCGTACTCATCCTTACAGACTTTCTATAGTGTCCATATCTAATTTCCGGCATACGAATCAAAATTATATATACTTATTATAGATAATTAATTTTCCATATTGATTATTTCCTAAAATAAAGTCTTTTTATGAATTTATAAACATCAAACCACAGTACGGAAACTGAAGCAGTGAGCAGTGCCAGTCCAAGTTCTTCTACATTGAGAGCGGTTACACTGAAAAATCCGGAAACAGGAGCTGCATAGAGAATAATCAGAAGGAAAATTAGCACCAATACTGAAATCCCGGCAAGCAGGACGTTTCGGTTCTTAAAACACTCCAGCATGCTGTAATAGAAAGAACGGTTCACCAGACTTAGCAGTATATTGGAAAATATAAGCGTAGTGAAAACCAATGCTCTGGTTTTAGCTTCACCATTTCCATGACTGACAGAGTACTGATACAGCCATAATATTCCTGCAGTAATGATGATCCCCTGAATTATGCTTATTGCAAGCTCTTTCCAATTAAGAAAAGTATCTGTCAATGGTCTCGGAGGCCTTTGCATCGCATTTTTTTCCATTGGTTCATTCTCATAAACAATGGAACACGTCGGCCCCATAACCAGTTCCAGAAAAATAACATGCACCGGAGTAAAAATATGGGGAAATACCCAGCCCAGAAATAAAGGCAAAGAAACGGTGAGTATAATAGGAATATGAATAGAAATAATATACTGGACCGCTTTTTTTATATTGGCATAAATTCTTCTTCCTGCAGCAACCCCAATTACAAGCTTATCCAGATCGTCATTGGTGATGACCAATGCTGCGGCTGATTTGGCAATTTCAGTTCCTTTATTTCCCATTGCCACCCCAATATGAGCTGCTTTTAAAGCAGGACCGTCATTCACACCGTCCCCCAGCATGGCCACTACATGGCCCTGTTCTTTCAAGGCAGAAACCACTTCAAGCTTTGCTTCCGGAAACATTCGTGTAAACAAAGTAGTCTCTTCAGAAAGTTTTATAAGATCTGATTCTGAACAGGCGGCTATTTCACTTCCATTAACAGGCGGAGTATTGTTTACTATTCCTGCCTGCAATGCAATGGCTTTAGTAGTATCTGCATTATCTCCTGTAATGACTTTTACCTGAATACCGGCGTCGTAAATATGTTTAAATACTTCTTTTATTCCTTTTTTGGGAGGATCGTAAAATACGGTCAATCCTAGAAAGTCAAATTTAAAATCCTGCTGTTTATCCGGGAAATCATTTCCTTCAAAATGAGATCTGGCAACACCGAGAACCCTGAATCCCTGTTCTCCGAAATTCTTTATTAACTTTCTAATTTTGTTTTTTTCTTCTTCTGAAAGACTGGAAACACTGATAATGGCTTCCGGAGCTCCTTTAGCTGCAATTATGCGGTTTTTCTGTTCATTTTCAAAAAGATGGGTCATCATCGGCGGCTTGCCCTCCAGTGGATATTCATGAAAAAGCTGGTAATTTTTTCTTTGGTCAGGCTTCCGGGTCTGCTCATAGACCTTATGCAGTGTTATTTCCATAGGATCAAAAGGTACGGGCTCACTACTCCACATCGCATAATCAATAAGCTCATGCAGCGCTGTTATTCCAAACTCAGGTTCTTCATAAATCCTGTCGGAACGGTAGTCATAAAGATGTTTCAACTTCATGGAGTTTTCCGTAATCGTACCTGTCTTGTCAGTACAGATTACGGAAACGCTTCCCAGGGTTTCTACAATACTGCTTCGTTTAATGATAATTCCTTCCCGCATCAGTTTCCATGCCCCCAAAGCCATAAAAGTTGTAAAGGCTACGGGAATTTCTTCAGGAAGAACAGACATTGCCAATGTAAGTCCGCTGAGTAAGCTGGTCACAAAATCTCCTGTTTTAACAAAACTGAAGATGCATACTGCAAGAAAGATAATGATTCCGATAACAGCCATTCCCTTTACAAAGTTCCGGATCTGAAGCTGTAAAGGAGATATTTCTGTTTTGATATTGAGTATAGACTGTCCTATTTTTCCTACTTTAGTTTCTTTTCCTATATTTTCCACCTCAAAAACGGCAAGTCCGGAAACAGTAATTGTTCCGCTGTAGACTCTGTTATCTTCGGATCTGCTGTCCTTGAAAACAGAAAAGCTCTCGCCCGTAAGGGATGATTCATTGACAGAAAAATCGTTACTGTGAACAATTCTTCCGTCAGCATTGATGAGGTTTCCTTCTTCGGTAATGCACAGATCTCCGACTGCTATCTCAAAAGTAGGAATATCTATAATCTTTGAATCCCTGATTACCTTACTTAAAGGTTCATTCAATTTTTCAAGTTCTTCCAGTGCCTTTTTGCTCCTGTTATCCTGGTAAAAAGAAATTGCAGTAACTCCAACAATAGCAGCAAACATAAATAAAGCCTCGCCATAATCTCCTGTAAGCACATAAATGAAGGAAACACATATAAGAAGAATCAGCATCGGCTCTTTTAGGATGTTGAGAAGAAGATCTGTCCAGGATTCTTTCTTAACCGCTTCGAGACGGTTATATCCGTATTTTTTTCTGGAAGCGGTTACTTCGGATTCTGTAAGCCCTTTCAAATTTTCCGGTATATTGTAATTCATACGAAATGGATATGATACTAAATTTACTGATTGTTTTGCTTATCAGCAGAATTTCACCCTGCTATTTTTATCAGGTTCGACAGATCTTTTTTCACATCCTTTAAGAATCAGCAAATGAAAGTATTATGGGAGCGTTTAAAAACAGGTGGCTTTCGAAAGTTTATTGTGGTCGATTTTGACCTTTATGGACACAACTCCTGTGGCAATGCGATTTGTCATTTAAAATAAAAAATTCCTATTCCACTTGTGCTAAAATACTTTCTTCATCTTTTTTAAGAATCTTAACCGGAACCTGAAGCTCCGTCTGGATTTTTACCCTCAGGGCTTCCAATGCAGACAGCTCACCATGGACAAGCATGACCTGCTTTGGAGGAATTTTATATTTTCTGATCCATTCCAATAATTCAGACTGATCTGCATGCGCGGATAACCCTGTAATTTCTGCAATATGGGCTCTGACCTCATAGTATTTTCCGTGCATTTTAAGTTCATGAGATTGATTTAACAATGCCCGGCCCCTGGTACCTTCAGCCTGAAATCCAACGATAAGTACTGTATTTCTGCTGTCACCGATATAGTGTTTCAGATATTCCAGCACTCTTCCGCCTGTAATCATACCACTTCCTGCAATAACAATTTTTGATTGTTTTTCTGCAATTATTTCCTGGGTTTCAGTATAATCCTTTGTTATGTAAATCTTTTCAATAATGTCATTCCATTGCTGTCTCCCGACTAATGTATAATCTGAGTACCTTACCATAATTTCGGTAGCAGCAGCTGCCATAGGACTATCCAGCACCACCGGAATACTGCCCGGGATTTTATTCCTGTCTTTAAGTTCCTGAAGGATATAAATGATTTCCTGTGCCCGCCCGACTGCAAAACAGGGAATAATTATATTTCCCCGGTCTTTTACAGTCTTATTAATCCAATATTCCAACTGATCCGATAGGTCTTTATTTTCGTGGAGCCTGTCTCCGTAAGTTGATTCCATAACCAAAAAATCAGCCTGTGTAAAAAAATCTGGAGGAGCTAAAACTGCACTGTGATTTCTTCCTATATCTCCTGAAAAAACTATTATTTTCCCAAAGCAGGTAATTCTCACCGAACAGGCTCCTATAATATGCCCGCAGGGCTTAAACATACAGCTTATATGTTCGCTTAGCTTAATTTCCTCATTTTCATCAATCACAAAAAACTGCTTAAAAGACCTTTCAGCGTCATTTACCGTATACAGAGGTTTTGCCGGATGATGCCTTGTATAATGATGACGGTTGGCTTTTTCGGCATCTTCTTCCTGAAGTTTGGCGCTGTCTAGTAATATCAGTTTTGTAAGTTCCTTAGTAGGACCGCTCATGTAAATTTTACCTTTAAACCCATTCTTTACGATAAGCGGAATATATCCGCAATGATCAAGGTGGGCATGGGTAAGAATAATGGCGTCTATTTCCGAAACATCGGTATCCAGCTGCATCCAGTTTTGCTCTCTAAGGTATTTTACACCCTGAAACAAGCCGCAATCAATTAGAATAGTTAGTTCAGGCGTTTTTAATAAATGCTTCGATCCGGTAACTGTTTCCGCACCGCCAAGTGATTTTAAAGTAATCGTTTTCATTTTGATATCATTTACTGGACTTTTACTTTTTTATTCATTTGTTTTACGGTATTGGCTTTACCCATTTTAATGTACAGCCGGCCATTTTTATAGCGGGCTTTGATATTACTGACATCAATACCTTCCGGAAGCCTGAAACTTCTCGCAAGAGAAGAGGTTAGAAATTCTTTTCTTACATAATTTTTTTTAATTTCTTCTTTTTTATCTGATGTATAAGCCTGAATATTCAAAACGCCGTTTTCTATCTTTATCTTAAAATCATCTTTCTTAAAGCCGGGAGCATTAACCTGTATCTTATAATTCCCGTTTTTATCAATGATATTCACTGAATGTTCTATTTTAGCAGGCTGGTTAACAATTTCGTTTTTACTCCAGAACTCTTCTGTTAATAGTTTTACTGCAGATTGTTTTTGGGCTAAAGTTTTCATAATAACCGTTTTTGATTAGATATCAAAGGTACCATAAGGCGTATTCAGAAACCGTGACAGTGATTGTACTTAATTGTGATCGTCATCATCCTTCTGCCACCTATTGATAATATTGATAACTTCCCAGGCACCGGACGGATCTGCATTTCTAACAGATGTCCATCGTAAACTGTCATTCCGTATTCCGGGCACATCATCTTTTAAAGGGTCGTTAAGCCATGCTATAATATATCTGACTCCTAATGAAATAAGAATTTTAAAAATTGAGGGCGAAACAGAACAGTCATCATCGGTAATGATAACAACATCCTTTGCCTGGGCAAAATATACTGTTGCCTCATCCAACGGAACGCTGATGATGGTAATTTTATGTCTTTTATGATTGGCTAAAGCAAGAAATTGTTTGTCAATCTGACTTATATTATATGCGATCACTTTCATAGCTTCTGTTCATTCATCAAATGTATTGAAGAATAAAAAAGCCAGCCGTGTGCAAAATCATTATTAAAGATGATCTGTATTTTAATTTTTCATCTTCTGTAATCGGGTAATGTCCAAAATTGTAATCCTTCCAGCATTTCTGTCAATAAGACCTTCTTCTTTAAAGTCTCCGAGTATCCTGCTTACTGTCTCGATAGCCATACCGGCCATAGAAGCGAGATTCTCCCTGGAAATTTCAAAATTTCCCGTCTCCGAATGCACCTGATATAATCTGCTGAGAATTTCTGCCATTCTTTTTCTTACTGAAAAATAAGCGAGATGTAAAAGCTGCTGTTCATGATTGACCACATTCTGTGCAAGAATTTTAATAAACTTTTCAGCAACATCAGGATATTTACAGACCAGCTGATCCAGCTCTTCTCTGGGAATAGAACATAAAGCAGCATCTTCAAGTACTTCGGCCGTTTCTTTATACTCTCTTCCTGTAAACAATGAGGTAATTCCAAAATATTCGTCAGGGTAATATACACATGTCATCAGCTCCTTTCCCTCCTCTGTCATTTTTGTAGTTTTTACCGACCCGGAAAGTATGAGGTACACAGCATTTGCCGTATCACCTTCAGTGTATATAATCTGTTTCTTTTTGAGAGTTTTGATTTTGCGGACATCAAAAGATTTTTTCAGTTCTTCAAGACCACTTACAGATCGGAACAAATGGTTCATCTGGTCATCATTAGCGCTATAAAATTTTTTCTGATGCTCTCTTTTCTTAAGCCTGCTCTCAATAGCATTTAAAAGTTCAATATCATCAAACGGCTTTGTCAGATAATCATCCGCCCCCATTTCTATTCCCCTGCGTATTTCTGCCCTGTCCGCTTTAGCTGTAATAAAGACAAAGGGGATCAGTGAAGTTTCTTCTCTTTTGCTTAAAAGATATAATACTCCATACCCATCGAGCTCAGGCATCATAATATCACACAATATGATGTCAGGGATATATCTGATGGCCAGCTCCACTCCCTGTCTGCCATTTTTTGCCTGCAAAACCTCATAGCCGGCCAGCATCAGAATTTCGGATGTGCTTTCCCGGATGTCATCATGATCCTCAATGATCAATATTTTTGTTTTTTCCATACATAATGAACTTATTTCCTTGTAAAAGACAACGTAAACTGAGTTCCTTTACCAGGCTCGCTATTAAAATCTATATTCCCGTTCATCAGATTAACATACCGGAGAACAATGTTTAGTCCCAGACCGGTTCCCGGAATATTACCAATATTATGAGCCCTGAAAAAAGGCTGGAAGAGCCCTGCATGATCATCTTCAGGAATCCCTATTCCATTGTCTTTTACCGTCATCAGGTAATATTCTTTATTTATTTCCGTACAAAACTCAATAAGTGTATTTTCCCCGGAATACTTTATAGCATTACTGATCAGATTCATGAGGCAGTTTCTTAATAAATTCTGATCCAGACTGACAAGATTTTCTACTCCCGTATGCTGGTAAATTATAATTTGATTGTCTTTGGTAATCAGCTGCATTTCTTCTACAAGTTCTTCTGAGAATTTTATAATATCAAACTCATTATATGCCGGGGTTACCATACCCGCTTCCAGTTTTTCCAGGGAAAGAAAATCATTAAGAATCCCGTTGAGACCAGCAATTGCATTTTTTATTTTATGAAGATGTTTCAGGATTTGAGAATGATCAGCAAGCTGAAGGTATTTTTCAATAAGAACGACAGAAAGCTGCATAGAGCTTAAAGGGGTACGGAATTCATGCGAAGCCATAGATACAAAACGGCTTTTCATCCGGTTAAGCTCCTTTTCTTTTTCAAGGGAAAGATTCGCTTCTTCTTTTGCTTTTTCCAAAGCACTTAGCATCTCCTGAAGAGATTTTGTTCTCTTTTCAACCAGGTCTTCAAGTTCTCCGGTGTATTTTTTAAGAAATTCCTCAGCTTCTTTCTCTTTAGACAGGTCGTGAATAAACCCGGTATAAATAACCCTGTCCTGGAGCTGGACTTCGCTTACAGCAAGCCTGAATGGAAACTGGGTGCCATCTTTTCTAAGTCCTTTTACTTCTCTGCCTTTACCAATTATTTTTTTCTCTCCTGTCTGCTGATAGCGCAGAAGATAACCATCGTGTCTGCTGTGATCGGGTTCCGGCATTAATACAGAAATATTTTTACCAATTAACTCTTCTTCTCTGTACCCAAATATCTTTAACGCAGAGGGATTTAAATTTTCAATCTTACCCTGACTGTCAATAGTAATAATCCCGTCTATTGCTGTTTCAATAATTGCTTGTAAGAGTCTGGTGCTTTCCATAAAAAAATAAATACTTACCCTTATTAAAGATAAGTATTTTAAATCAATCTCCTATGAAACACTTTAATATGTTAACAAATAAATATTTTTTAATTATTATTTTTATCAATATTCCGGAGTTTAAAAATAGATGTGTCCTCCTTCCGGAATAATCAATAAAGGAATCTGCAAATCGTGAGCTTGTCTGGCTGCATGACTACCGGCAATAAGCCTGCCTATAAAACCTTTTTGCTGATGACCCATAACCAGCATATCGATGCTTTTCTCTTTTAAAATGTTCAGTCCGGTATCAATGCTCTCGCTTTCAATATAGTTATAACAGATTTTTCCTTCCAGATCTCTAAAAAAAGTATCTTTCTTCTGCTGATAGGATGTGTTATCTATAAGATCAACAGCGGTGTCTGTGATATGGGTAATAAGCAGCTCAGCATTGAAATACTTCGCAAATTTGATCAGCGCATGTGATATTTTTATATCCTGTATATTCAAATCTGTAGCAAATGCAATCTTTTTCAGGTCCTGATATTGATATCCTGCCGGTATGAGAAGTAATGGATATTCAGTATACTCAATCATTTTGATACTATTGCTCCCCAGAAGAAACCGTGCAAGATTGCTTGCTCCTTTCATTCCCATTACCACCAGTAATGTTCTGTTTCTAGCCGCTGTATCGTTGATCAGCCGTATGGGATCTCCTGTTTCGCATGTATAATAGATGGAAGGATGAAAAGGAAAAGAATCCTCTCCCCACAAATGCTTTTCTTTATATTCAATACTTTTTACCTCTTTCTTCAATTCATCCTCATATTCTTTCTTTAGTACAGGATATTCATATAAAGTCCATGCGGTCTGTCCGAGCATCGGCTCTTCTACAGGAATATGGAAGGCATGACACAGCTCTATATTACTTTTTAATGTATGTGCCAGGTGAAGAGCATATTCTGCAGCAGCTCTGGCGGGCTCTGAAAAATCGGTGGGTACTACAATTGTTCTCATTATTTTAGGTATTAAAATTGAAGTTTACGTTCCAGGATAGGATCAAGATTATAAATATCATTATAGAATACCACCTTTCCGTTTTTGATAAGGCAAGTAAGGTAAGCAATCATGATAGGAACCGGTTGTTTTAAAACAAAATCTTTTCTTTCATAACGATCCATAAAAGATTTCATAAGCGGGATCTCTTTTTCAGCACCATCATATTTCAACAGCCGGGCAGCCAGGTCTCCTGCATTTTCTACACGGATGCATCCATGGCTTAAGGCCCGCTGCGTCTTTTCAAATAATTGTTTCTGAGAGGTATCATGAAGGTATACCCCATAGGAGTTTGAAAACCTGAAAACGACAGCTCCAAGCGCATTATCACAGCCGGAAGACTGCCTTATACTGTATTGATACGGGTTTTTATATATTTGTTTCAAATTTGAAGAAGTAGCAAGTATTGCTTTTCCTGATCTGTCATACAGTGAACAATGATGATCTTCGAGATACCGGCTGTTTTTTACTATTTTAGGAAGCATTTCTTTTATGAATATATTTTGAGGAACTTTCCAGTCAGGAGCAGTTGTAAAATAATCAACGGTACTCTTTAAAACAGGACTTGGCGTAGAGGGTTTTCCTACAATCACTTTATAATGGAATATCCTGTCTTTCTGAACAAAATCCAGAGAATAAGAAGGAATGTTCACCAACAGATAAGTACTCCTGCTTACGTCCATCCAGCGCAAACGCTCCATATTAATAGCTATCTTTTTGAATTCTTCTTCCCGGCTTTTAACACCATCGCTATAATTAGAATTCAGATAATTCTGAAAATCAACGTATTCCTGAATTTCAGGCTGAACATCCATAACTGCTTTTTGAAAATCATCTTTCTGTAATGCCTGATACAATATTTCTACCGCCTTAAAACCTTCTATATTATTACCATCAATAAAAGACGAACTGTAAAAAGGATTGTACTTTCCAAAGTGCAGGTAATTGATGTAAGTAATAAGAGCATCTGTCATTAAAATATCAGTTACAGCATTTTCTTTGGTGTCTGTATATTGAGTTTGCCCCGCAGCAGTATTTAAAATTTCCGGGGTAAGACTCTGTTCATGGTAATCTTTGGAAGACAATCCTCTTTTACCGGTATCTTTCAATAAAAGAATAGCATCCTGAAGCACGCTCTTCTTTACAGAGGGATTGATCCAGACATATTCAAACCCGTATTGATGATAAAACTGGTTGACAGATTTTGGAAAGTGCAGTTCCATAAGTTCAGCTTTATCACGGAGTACAATTGCTATTTGATTGGCAGTACTTATATCTTGTCCGTGGAAAAATGTAATACTGAAAATAACAGTTATCCAGTTCAATAAAGTCTTCATAATGCTTAATTTATGAATGTAAAGTTCCAAATTCATTGCCTGATGAATAATGACCCTTATCACATAAAAAAATGACATAATCCTGTCCCATATTTTTCTTATATGAATACAGTAATCATCTGTTTTTGATAAATCAACTTAAAAATTATATACACAACCGTCATATGATCAACATCATTTTTCAGAATGACTGCCATCATTCCTTTACCTGTAAGTCTTCCTGAACTTTGAAGTATAAAATTGACTACAGATGAAAACAAATGAACAATTACAGCAAGATGTACAGGATGCCATCAAGTGGGAACCTCTGCTCCATCCTGCAGAAATAGGAGTTACGGCAGCAGACGGGGTTGTATCTTTAACCGGAACTGTTGATAGCTTTTCGAAAAAGAAACAGGCAGAAAATGCAGCCAGAAATGTAGCCGGAGTAAAGGTACTGGTAGAAAACATCCAGGTAAAACTCCCGGATTCAAAGGTAAAAACTGATGCTGAAATTGGTGCTGAAATTATCAGTGCTTTTACTTCCAATGTTATTATTCCTCAGGATAAGATAAAGGTTAAGGTCGAAAACGGATGGGTAGATCTGGATGGTGAGCTTCCCTGGGATTATCAGAGAGAGATTACTGAAAATGCAATACAATTCCTCCCCGGAATAAAAGGTATCTTTAATAATATTACCATCAATCCCGATACTGATGATACAGTAAACAAAAAAAAAGTAGAGGAAGCATTGAAAAGAAGTGCTGTTGATGAAAGAGAAATAACGGTTTCTGTATCTGATACAACAGTAACCCTGACAGGAACTGTCCATTCATGGCAGCAAAAGGAAGAAGCAGGCCGGATTGCCTGGAAAACTCCTGGTATTAAACATTTAAAAAACAAACTGGAAGTTGATTATGAATACAATGTATAAGTAAACGATTCCGGTTATCAGAAATTAAACAGAATATTGTGAAACCTTTTCTTACAAAAAGCTTTGCTCTTGCAGGCAATATTGCCTCCTTTTCTGCCCGGTTTTTCAGAGAGATGATGAAACCCGGTTTTGAATATAAAGAGTTTGCCAGACAGTGTTTTGTTGTGGGATACCAGTCATTGCCTCTGGTCACCGTAACTGCTTTTATTATGGGGCTGGTACTTACCATTCAGTCACGTCCGGCAATGTCCAGATTTGGGGCTGAATCCTGGATACCGGGTATGGTTTCCCTTTCATTAATAAGAGAAATTGCCCCGGTTATTACCGCTTTAATCTGTGCAGGAAGAGTTTCATCCGGAATAGGTGCCGAGCTTGGATCCATGAAGGTTACCGAACAGATTGATGCTATGGAGGTTTCTGCCATTAATCCTTACCGTTATCTTGTAGTGACAAGAACTCTTGCCACAACATTAATGATCCCTATCCTGGTAATTTTTGCCGATCTGGTGGGAATTCTGGGAGGTTTTATAGGAATCAATATTCACGGAGATAATAGTATCAGTCACTATTTTTCTCATGTTTTTGAATCACTGGAATTTGCCGATCTTCTTCCGGCAACCCTGAAAACATTTTTTTTCGGTTTTTTTATCGGAATTATCGGCTGTTATCATGGTTTTAGTGCTGAAGGAGGAACAAAGAGTGTAGGAAAAGCTGCCAACACAGCCGTAGTTTCAGCTTCCCTGATGATTTTTATTATTGACTTGCTCGCAGTACAGATTGCGGATTTATTTTTTGAACTGTAATGAAAACATATGAAAACCTTAACGCTGAATTTACCTTACCTCTGATTAACGGACCGCTTATCGAGTTTAAGAATGTATGCAAATCTTATGGCAATAATAAGGTATTGGACGGGATCAGCTTTCAGGTTAAAAAAGGAGAAAATCTGGTGATATTAGGAAGATCAGGCTCAGGAAAGTCCGTTACAGTAAAATGTCTTGTAGGTCTTACCAAAATTGATGAAGGAGACATCTATATTGCCGGACAAGCGATCACCAGCCTTAATGAAGAAGAACTTAACAAGGTGAGGAAAAAAATTGGTTTTCTGTTTCAAAGCGGAGCCTTATATGATTCTATGACGGTGAGACAAAATTTAGCATTCACCTTACAGCATCATAATAAAAAGCTGAGTGAAGAAGCAATAGACCAATCCATTACAGAAGCGCTAAGCAATGTCGGCCTTGAAGAAGCCATCGACAAAATGCCATCAGAACTTTCAGGAGGAATGCGCAAAAGAATAGGCCTCGCACGAGCTCTGATCATCAAGCCTGAAATAATGATCTATGACGAACCTACCGGAGGGCTGGATACGATTACTGCCAAAGAAATTATAGAGCTGATACGCAGCATTAAGCAGAAGTTCAATACAACGTCTATCATTATCACCCATGATTTACTATGTGCAAAGTATACCAGTGACCGGGTTATTGTACTGAAAGATGGAAAGGTTAATATGGAAGGAACCTATCAATCTGTTGAAAGCAGTACGGACAGCTGGATAAAATCATTTTTTGAAAAGTAAACGGAGTAAATCATGAAAAACGAATCATCAAATAATCTGAAATTAGGAATCTTTGTTATCGCAGGGATCATTCTCTTTATATTGACCATCTATTTTATTGGCCTTAAAAGAAATATATTTGGTTCTAACTTTATTCTGCGTTCAGAATTCGAAAATGTAAGCGGATTAAAACAAGGCAGCAATGTGCGCCTTTCAGGGATCAATATCGGAACTGTCAGTAAAATAGATTTTATTTCTGATTCACTGGTTATGGTAAAAATGAGCATCAAAAAAGATGTTCAGCAGTATATTAAGACAGATGCTGTCGCAAGCATTGCTTCAGACGGATTGGTTGGTGATAAAGTACTTGTTATTTCTCCGGGAACGGGCTCTGCCAATATAGTTGGTAACGATGCTGTAATTGCTTCATACAAAACCAAGGAAATTGAAGATGTTCTTTTCAGCATTAAGAAAAGCGCAGACAATATCCGGACTGTCACCACCGGACTGGTTGATTTCACAGCCAAGATGAACAATAAGGATGGTTTACTGGTAAAAATAATGACCAGTAAAGATTTTGCAGACCGTATAGACAAAACGGTACAGAATCTTCAGTCAAGCATGAATGATTTTGCTTCATTCACTCCTGTTCTCCACAATAAGGATGGAATTATTTACAGGGTATTTACTGATAAAAGCCTGAGCGATAATATGGAAAGCAGTATTCTTGATTTAAAAAACAGTGCAGGGCAGATCAGCCTTTTCGCTGCGAAGCTCAATGATAAGAACAATATACTTTCCCAAATAACGACAAATGATACTTTAGCAGCCTCATTGGGAAAAACATTGACCAATCTGGAGAAATCTTCTGAGGATCTGAAAAAATTTACTACAAAAATCAACAATGATGAAAATGTAGTTTCCAAATTGGTTGATAATCCAAGACTGGGAAGGTCGGTAGATTCTACCATTACTAATATCGGTAAAGGGGTTGATGAGCTCAGGGAATTAGAGGCTGCGGCCAGAAACAACTTTTTATTGAGGGGTTATTTCAAAAAAAAGGCTGCGAATAAGTGAAACCTGCTTTAATAAAATCAAAGACTCACCCGCTGCTTCCATACATAATATTCAATAATAATCAATTATAATTTAAATTTATCAACCTTTATGATAAAATAATTCATTAGTTGATGAAAATTACTTATTTTAGTAGTAACCTTAAACTAAAAACCAACGCAAATGTGTAAAATATTTATAGTCGACGATGATAATTTCTTTGGAGGAATGTTAAAATATCATCTCCAGCTAAATCCCGCTTATAAAGTCCCGCTATCGCCCAACACAAAAAACTGTAATTCAAACACTTACCTGTACCATAATATAATCTATGCCGACCTTGGATTGCCTGACATTCAAGCTGATGAACTCTTTAAACAGATTGAGGCCATCTAAAAGAAATAGGAAATAAATTATTTATAAGCGATTAATAACCTTGAAACAGCAAATAATTATATGAAAGTTGCCAAATTACTTTTTATAAACGGCGACTTCAAATCAGAAAGAAATGAAGAAAAGCTTGACTATCACGAAGTGCAGCTCGTCATAGGATTCGGAACCAGAAGTATTATCGAGAAGGAAGATTTTTTTATTCTTTTAAAGGAAAAGTTCCCGAACGCAGAGATCGCTCTCTCTTCTTCCTCAGGAGAAATTTTCTGTAATGAAGTGTATGACGGAACCGTTGTTTTAACCGCAATTAGTTTTTCAACATCTTCCATAAAAACGTCACAAATTGATATTGAAGATTTTTCAGACAGCTATGACGCAGGAAAAAAATTAATTGAAAATCTGCCTTCAGAAGGGCTTAGATGGGTATTCATCCTATCAGATGGCAGCAAGGTAAATGGCAGCCAGCTGGTACATGGGCTTAACGCCAGCCGTCCGGATAAAGTTTTGATCTCAGGAGGACTTGCCGGAGATGGGGATAAATTTGAAAAAACAGTGGTTGGGCTCAATCAGGTTCCCCAGCCCAATAAAATTCTTGCTGTTGGATTTTATGGCGAACATCTTGAATTATCACATTCTTCAATCGGAGGCTGGGAAAGCTTCGGACTTGAAAGGATAGTTACAAAATCACAAAATAATCTTCTTTACGAGATTGATAATAAAAACGCACTGGATCTCTATAAAAAATATCTGGGAAAATATGCTGAAGAGCTTCCCGGCTCTGCCCTGCTTTTTCCGTTATCGCTTAAGCTATCCAGAGATCCGTCATCAGTAGTGAGAACGATTCTGTCCATTAAAGATGACACAATGATTTTTGCAGGAGATTTACCGGAAGGAAGCAAAGTAAGGTTTATGAAAGCCAATATGGACAGGCTTATTGATGCAGCAAATGACGCAGCCAATGAATGCCTCCGGATGACCCAACATAACATTAAACTGGGAATCATTATCAGCTGCGTGGGAAGAAAGATCGTACTGGGTGACAGAGTGTATGAAGAAGCAGATATTGTTCGGGATGTTTTCAAATCAGATACGGTACTGACCGGATTTTATTCATATGGAGAATTATCTCCTTTAAGCCCGTTTGGCAACTGTGCTCTGCACAATCAAACCATTACCATTACCACAGTGAATGAAATTGAATAGCTATGGAAATCAAATTACACAATTTGCTTGAAAGGCAGATTAATAAATACCTTACGGACGACTTTAAAAATCATTCGCAGTTTACTAATTTCATCAATGCAGTTAACGAATCTTACAAATCATTTGATAGGGATAAGGAACTCATGGACTATGCTTTCAAACAAAGTGAAGAAGAATATCAGGAGCTTTATCAAAATCTTAAAGATGAAAATACCCTTAAACAGGAATCTATCAGCAATCTATATGAGTCATTAAAGATTATTGATTCTGATATTGAAATAAAAAAATCAGAAGATCTTAAAGAATTATCCCTGTACCTTTCTGAACAGCTGAGAAAAAGAAAAAGGGCCGAAGATTACATAAAACAACAGGAAGAGAAATACCGTAATATCATTGCTAATATGAATTTAGGGCTCATTGAAGTAGATAATCATGAAATTATCCGCTACGCTAATCAGAGTTTTTGTGATGTTTCAGGGTTTTCACTGGATGAAGTCATTGGTAAAAATCCCAGTGAACTTTTCCTGTATGGAGAAAATAATATCCGTTTCATACAGGATCAGATAGAATTAAGAAAAAAAGGAGTTTCCAGTGTGTATCAGCTTCCTGTCAGGAATAAGAAAGGTGAAACAAGATGGTGGGCCATAAGTGGAGCTCCCAGTTATGATGATCAGGGAAATTTATTAGGATCCATAGGAATTCATCTTGACATAACCGACCAAAAAAAACTGGAAGACGAATTAAAACTTGAAAAAGCAAAAGCCCTGGAGGCCTCCAAGGCAAAAGAGGTTTTTCTGGCCAATATGAGCCACGAAATCCGAACTCCTCTTAATGGTATCATTGGTTTTTTGCGTGAACTTAAAAGAAGCCACCTGTCTTCAGATCAGCAAGAATTTGTAGAAAACAGCTATAATGCTTCACAACACTTGTTATCAATTATCAATAATATACTGGATATCTCTAAAATTGAATCCGGAGAAATGTCTTTGGAAAACAAAAGCTTTTCTTTAAAAGACAGCATTCAAAAGGTGATTTCTGTTCTCAAACCAAAAGCGGATGAGAAAAAACTCAAACTGATCACCTATTTTTCACCTGATATTTTTTCTGTTTTAAAAGGTGATTCGTTAAGGCTTGAACAGGTTCTGTATAATATTATTGGGAATTCGCTAAAATTCACCAATGAGGGCCAGATCAGAGTTGAATCCAGGGTCCTGAAAAGTTTCCCCGACCAACAGACCATTTCAATCAGCATTACGGACACTGGAATTGGAATGAGTGAAGAATATGTACGTGATATATTCAAAAAATTCAATCAGGAAGACAGTTCAATTTCGAGAAAATATGGAGGTACTGGTCTTGGAATGTCTATTACACGGGAACTTATTTACCTTATGAAGGGTGAAATTAATGTAGAAAGTGAAAAAAATACGGGTACATCTATTACAATAACTTTACTTCTGGACAGAGGCAGTGAAGAGGATCTGAAAAAAAATGACTGGAAAAATCAACATATTTCCATCGCCGGCACAAGGGTTCTTCTGGTGGAAGATAATGCTCTTAATCAGCTGGTTGCCGAAAAATCACTACATCATTTTAAATGCAGCGTTACCAAAGCCGAAAATGGTAAAATAGCCATAGAAATTTTAAAAAGAGAAGAATTTGACATTATTTTGATGGACCTGCAAATGCCGGAAATGGATGGTATCGAAGCCACTAAAATAGTAAGAAAGGAACTTGGAATTAAGACTCCCGTGATCGCACTTACGGCCAATGCTTTTAAAACAGAAATAGATCATTGCATTAACGCGGGAATGAATGATTATATCACTAAGCCTTTTAATGAAGAAAATTTGCTGAATATCATTTATAAGTATGTCAAAATTCATGAAAAAACTGCAGAGACAGTATCTGATACAGATGAAAAAAGCCTCTACAACCTGAAAAAGATACAAGCCCTCAGCAGGGGTGATAAAGAATTTATACAGAAAATGATCTCATTATTTATTATGCAGACCGAGACAATAATTCCATTGGTGGAAAAAGCGTTTGAAGAGAAAAACTACACCGAAATTGCAAAACTGATGGATAAAATCCGACCGGGCATACAGTCTGTAGGAATAGTTTCTATTGAGGATATTGTAAAACAGCTTGAATTACTTGCAAAGGAACAAAATAAAGAATTTCCTGAACTGTATTCCTTATTTGAAAAAATAAAAAAGACCCTTGAAATAGTGGTGACACAATTGAAAGATGAGATTAAATAACCTCATCTGCCTGATCCGGAATTACGATTGATTTTGTTTTTCAGATTACAATCTTCCTGTTAATCCATAAGATCATAAAAACAGTCTTCCAAAGCCTGCTTCCAGGGTTGAATTTGATATACCAAATGATACAATGAAAAATCCCCGGATCTTTCCGAGGATAAAACTTATAAAAAAAAATTTGATTAACATTTCAAAATTAATAAATCTCCATGAATGGAGTTATGATTATGATCATAAAAAAACCTCCCTGAGGAGGCTAAAAAAACTTTCTGTACTTATTGTTATTTAAAACTTTGTAAATATACGGATAAGCTGTAGTCATTCTCTACGGGAAACCGTAATGGCAGCGTTTAATTATTTGTATTTTAGGAAAATAAATAATAATCATAAAACAAATTGTGGAGTATTATTACTTAAATTTTTCCACAAAAAAACCTCCCGAATCACTGAGAGGTTATACTGTAATTTGTCAGAAATATGAAATTTTCAATGCCCAAATATAATAAAGTGTCAATACCGTCGAATATGATCTCAATCATATACCGAATAAACAGTACATAGAATTCTGATAATCCCTTTAAACTTTAGCTGTAACTTTAATTTCCACTTTCTGCCCGGGAAGTGCCAGCTCAGTCACTCCGACAATGGTACTGGCAACCATACAGGACTCACCATAAAATTCTTTTCCAAAAACCTTTCTGCTTTCAAAGCCTTCCTGCATATCGGTAACATAGATGACTTCTTCTGTAACATGGCCGGCATGTAATCCAAATTCACTCAGCAACTTGCCTATATTCTGATAGGTCTGTCTGAACTGGTTCTCCATTCCTTCTGCAAGATTTCCCTGCATATCGTGGCCAAGCTGTCCGGAGATCCACACCGTGTCACCGCTTTTTACAGATTGCACATAGCCATATGCCTTTTCCCAGGGCATATCAAAAGTTCTGAATTCTTTAGTATTCATTATGTATTTATTTTTACAATATTCTGTAATCAATAAACAGGCACAATATCATAATGCATTGATTATAAACTTATTTAAATGGAATCCACCTAAAATAATATACGAAATACCGTAGTTTTATGAGTGCTTTATTTTATATCATTGTTTATCAATATTGCTGCAAACCCCAAATAGACAATCATTTCGATCCGGTAAATGGTAATTGGAACTGAATTATTTTTAATTTTTAAAGAAAACATCACCTACTTTTTCTTCATCATTCAATTTTTATCAAATTAAATTGTACATTTGCTTTCTGTTATGCAAAAATTTCTCAGAGTCTTTTTTGTTTTTTCTTTACTTCTGATATTTGTTTCAAATGTCAGCGGGGTTACAACATGTCTTGACCATGCCAGGCACTCCAAAAGTAAAGTGACTTATAAAAAAGGTTCAAAAGAAGAGAAAATTCCTACTTTTTCTCAGGACGATGAATGTCAGTGTGCCCTTCATATGCATATGACACAAATTCTTCTCCCTGACTCGTTGAACATGGATTTTGCCATTGACACAACCAGTGATAATGAAATGCCGCAGCCAAAAGCCATTTCCTATCGTTGTCTTCTCGACTTTTTCAGCTCCAGAGCTCCCCCAGCCTTATTTTCCGCGGTAGCTTAATCGATGCTGCCTTAATATTTCGTATACAGATTTTTTGGTCTGTACCGTAATTCCGTGGATACCTGTGTCTTTACACAATTAAGGATATCCTTTTATTAATGGGTCATTCGCTGCCCGTACATGCTTATTCATGACTACCAATAATTTTAATTATTCGGGAATAATTTATTGTATTTCCCCAAATCCTGTAAGGCTTTTCAGTACAGGTTTCATCACTGTCTCATCACTTCTTTGTGCTCAGTCACGTCCGGAAGATTCGTTATCTACGGTGGTACAAACTGTCGAGGTTATCGGAAGAAAGTCTAAAGATTATACTTCCGACTACTCTTTTGCTGCCACCAAGATTGCGATGAAAAACAAAGATCTGCCTTTAACGCTCAATACCGTTACCAAAGAACTGATCACCGACCGCCAGGCTTTTCAGCTTGGAGATGTCATGAAAAATGTGAACGGTGTTTCTCCTTCAAGCTATTATAATCAATACAACATCCGTGGGATCAGCCAGAATGAAGAAGGCCAGATCATCAATGGAATGCGGACAAGGCAATATTATTTTTTGCAGCCCATGACTTCCAATATAGAACGTGTGGAGGTCTTCAAAGGTCCGGCAAGTATTACTATGTCCAGTGTAGATCCCGGAGGAACGATCAATATGGTTACTAAAAAACCATTATCCAATCCTCGTCATGAAATCAGTTTATCCGGTGGAAGCTTTGAAACTTATCGTGTTACTACAGATCTTACAGGTCCTTTAAATAAGAGCAAAACTTTATTATACCGTTTTAACGGAGCGTATCAGAATGCCCGTTCATTCAGGGATCATGTTAAAAACATTGGTATCCTGATCTCCCCTTCCATCACTTTTGTTCCGAATGAAAAAACATCCGTGAATGTGGAAATGATTTTCAATGATCTCTATGGAAATCTGGATCGTGGACAGCCTATTTTCGGGGCAGTGGCAGGAAAAACAGATTTATACAGCACTCCACGATCTTTGAACCTGGGAGCTCCTGATGATTTTTTTAAAACAAGGGAACTGATCCTGATGGGAACCGTTGCCCATCATTTTAACCAATATATCAGCTTTAATGCATCTTATATGAAGCAATACTGGAGAGAAAATCTTCAGGAGCACAGAACTACCAATTCATTTGTTCCTGATATGAACAATATCCCGGTTTCCAGCCTTGCCATGATGCAGTTTGTTCAAAGAAAACAAAACTGGGCAACAGATAATATCAATGCGTATTTCAATTTTAAATTCAAAACGGGTTCTGTTCAGCATCAGGCTCTGATAGGTTACGACAGCCAGATCTGGGAGAAACGCAAAGGCGGAGAGCAGAATGCAGCAAGAGGTTTTCTTTTAAAGAATGGCTCTGTGACTTCCTCTTATAATCCTGCAAAAGCGTCGGATTATCAGACCATCAATTATAACGGAACAATCATTCCCAAACCTAATGTAACACCATTTGACCTGAATCCGGGAGCAGCCAATTATCAGGGTACTGATTTTAATACCCTTAATGTGATCACACCCTTGCCTTCTGCTCTTACCATAACGCATGCTGCTTATATTCAGCATCTTCTTACCTGGAAAAAGTTGACAATATTATCGGGAATACGTCAGGAATGGTTTCAGGATATCACCAATTTCAAAGAAGCCAATGAGTCATCGTTCAAAAATAATAAACTTCTGTACAGATTCGGGATTACCTATAGTGTAACGGATCATATCAATGTATATGGAACTTATTTAACCGGCTATCAACCCCAGTCCAATACCGTAACGCTGATGCCCAATACCTCAGCCCTTACCGGATCTGCAGCCCGATTTAAGCCTCTGACTTCTGATCTTAAAGAACTGGGAATCAAAGCGCAGCTTTTTGGCAGAATTTCATTGAATCTTGCAGTGTATGAAATCAAACAAAGAAATATAATCATCAATGCCAATAATCCTTCAGAACCTGATGAACTTGTACAGCGAGGTGCTGACCGAAGCCGTGGATTTGAAGCTGAATTTTCCGGACATATCCTTCCTCAATGGCATATTTACGGAGGCTACAGCTATATTGATGCTACAATACTGGATGACACCAACCGTGATCTTGTGGGAGAAAGAAAGGAAAACACTTCTAAAAATTCGGTGAATATGTGGACACGCTACAATTTTTCAAACATTGAATTTCTGAAAGACTTCGGAATCGGTGCCGGAATACTGTATCAAAGCTCTAAAATCCCCTGGTTTACAAGAAGCTTTGAACTTCCTGCCTATACGACATTGGATGCAGCATTGTATTACACTCCGGCAAAAACGGTCCAGCTCTCTTTCAATCTGAATAATATAACCAACAAAGTCTATTGGATCGGAGCTCAGAACTACTTAAGACTGTTTCCGGGAACTCCGAGAAATTATCTGCTAACTGCTACTTATAAATTTTAAACTATGGCTATTTCTAATTTACAACTGATGGTGAGAAAAACCTGGCAGGATTTGTTTAAAGGAAAACAAAATCTGTTCACCACGATTGCCGTACTCCTGTTCTGTATGCTGAGTATTGGCATAGGATATACAAAATACACCGATTCTTTTTCGAAAATAAAAGAATACCGGAAGGAAGTCCGGGAAAACTGGGAACACAGACCGGATAAGCATCCGCACCGCATGGCTCACTATGGCTATCTGGTTTTCAGAATCGGACATCCGCTGAATATTTTTGACAACGGTCTGGATGACTTTCTGGGAAATGTCATATTTCTGGAGGCTCATAAACAGAATACCGCCAATCTGTCGGAAGCGGGAAGCTCGGGTACTTTGGTAAGATTCGGAGCGTTCAGCAGTGCATTTATTCTGCAGAGCATTGTCCCGTTGATTATTCTCTTTTCAGGATTTGGGTTAATTGTACAGGAGCGTGAGAATGCCACTTTAAAAATCATCAGTGTTCAGGGAACTTCCGGAAGAGCAATTATCTGGGGTAAAATTCTGGGACTCTGGCTCTTTTCTCTCTGTTTTCTTATTCCCGTAATTCCTGTTGTTTTCATCGCTGCATTGATGTCCGAGACAACAGATTCGACGGATATTCTATTACGTCTGTCATTACTGCTGCCCGCTTACATGATTTATTATTTTTTTATCTGCACATTGACCGTTATCGTATCGGCCAATAGTAAACGTACCTCATCAGCACTGATCAGCCTTATCGGGTTCTGGCTTCTTTTTATTATCGTTCTGCCTAAAGGAATTCAGTTTGCAGCACAGAATTTATATCCTGCCCCTTCACGGATTGCTTTTGAAACAAGCCTGGAAAAGGATATTTTAAAGTCTGGAGACAGCCATAATCCTGATGATCCGCATTTCAAAAAAATCAAGGATTCTTTACTGGCAAAATATCAGGTAAAAACAACCAATGAACTTCCTTTCAACTATGGCGGATTCGTTATGAAGGAAGGGGAAAAAATAAGTTCACATATCTATATCAGACATCAGAAAGAACTGCAGAACATTTACAGTAAACAGCAAAATCTGACTGATATTTCAGGATTCATTAATCCCGCTATTGCCATTAAAAACTTTTCCATGACTGCTGCAGGAACAGATTTCTTTGCTTATAACCAGTTTCAGAAACAGGCAGAAGAATATCGCTATAAAATGGCTCAGTACTTAAATGATTTACAAATTGAGCACATCAGCAATATTAAACCGGAAAACGGCGGACCAGCAGCTGTCATCGACAGGCACAACTGGGAAAAGTTTCCGGATTTTCAGTATCAGTATACTTCTGTTCTGAAAAGTTTAAAGCAACAGCCAATACCTGCTGCTGCATTAGTTCTGTGGATGGTTATCTGCATCATTGCTATCGAAATAAGTGGAAGAAAATTAAAACTCATCTAAATGAACCGTTATTTATATATCCAATTTTACCGTAATAAATCGTACATCATTGCACTTCTGTTTCTGTTGATGGCAGGGCTTATGGCTATCTATACAGGAAAAAAATTCCTGGACAGGAACGAAGACATCATCTCCCGAAGCGGAGCATTTCAGAAAGAAAGTATTGAAAGAAATACAAAATTTCATAAGGATGATCTGGGACTGGTTCTTTATTATATTAAATTCAATCTGGTGAATGAAACACCCAAATTGGCGGCTTTAAATATCGGAATGCGTGATTTAAACCCTTCTATTCAGGGAGTAACCATCCGGAATCTGGAAGAACAGCGCTATAATGCAGATTTTTATAATCCCGCCAATGCAGCTGTTGGAAATTTTGACTTTAGTTTCGTTGTTGTTTTCCTATTTCCACTGGTGATTGTCGCATTCTGCTATAATCTGATTTCTGAAGAAGAAGAAAAAGGAACCTGGAAGCTGCTGTCCGTTCAGAGCGGTAATTTACAAAAGTTTCTGGATCACAAGATGTTCGTACGTCTTTTGGCTGTTACAGCTGTTTATTTCGCATTAATTATCATCGCTTCAGTATGGATAAAAATACCTTTAGATTCTTATTATATTGCTTTTATCATCAGTGGCTGGCTGTATATTATCCTTTGGTTTGCCTTATGCAGATGGATTGTATCGTTCCGTAAAACATCGGCTCAGAATGCATTAATTCTGCTGATTGTTTGGGTGGGCATCAATTTTATTATCCCGATGAGCAGTAATATCCTGATACAGAAGCTTTATCCGGTACATGAGTCCCTTAAAGCTGTGATGGAACAGAGAGAAGGCTATCACAACAAATGGGATGAAGCTAAGCAGCCTACGATGGAAAAGTTCTACAGAGCATATCCTCAATACAGAAATTTTACCGTGGAAGAGAATGATGCATTCACCTGGACCTGGTATTATGCCATGCAGCATATGGGAGATCTTGAATCGGCAAAATCTTCGGAACAGTATACGGAAAAAATGCAAAAACGGAATGAAGTAGCAACCTATTTAGGTTATTTCCTTCCCAATCTACATACTCAGCTTGTAGAAAGTCATCTGGCAAAATCTGATCTGCAGAATCATTTGCAGTATGCTGAATCACTCAAAAAATTCCATGAGAAAAAAAGGCTGTTCTTCTATCCTCTAATTTTTTCGGGCAAGAGTGCGGAATCTGTCAACTGGGCACAGCAAACGATAGAGGTTTTCAAATTCTCTTCCTCTATCAAATGGATACAGATACTTCTTCCCTATCTCATCTTCATTGCTTTATTCATCATTCTTTCACAATATAAATACAGAAAACTATGTTAAAAACAGTCAATCTACATAAAAAATACAACGATTTTACCGCCCTTCATTCTCTTAATCTGGAAGTAAAAAAAGGTGAAATTTTTGCACTGCTCGGACAAAACGGAGCTGGAAAAAGTACAACGATCAATATTCTTTTGGGACTCATTAAAGCAACATCCGGAGATGCCTTCATTAATAATATTTCGGTAAAGGAGGAACCTCAGAAGATTAAAAGACATCTTGCCTATATTCCCGAAACCGTTCTTTTATATCCTCATCTTACAGGAATAGAAAACCTTGATTTTTTCTCCAAAATTGCAGGTTTTGATTACCAGAAAGATGAACTGTCTGCGCTCCTTAAACGTACCGGTTTGCAGGAAACCGCCCATCATAAAGCATTGGGCGGTTATTCCAAGGGGATGCGCCAGAAAGTTGGAATTGCCATTGCCCTCGCCAAAGATGCCAAAGTGCTTCTTCTGGATGAGCCTACCAGCGGCCTGGATCCGATTGCTACTGCAGAATTTACAGAAATTGTAAGGCAGCTGGGTAAAGAAGGCAGAACTGTTTTAATGGCAACTCATGATATTTTCAATGCGGTAAGTGTTGCTACCAATATCGGTATTATGAAACAGGGAGAACTTGTCCAGAATTTACCTTCCAAAGCGTTTACAGCACAGGAATTACAGGAGCTGTATCTGAAAACAATCTGATGATTCCGTTACTTCTGTAAGTAACTTTTCATATTAATATCAATTGGTTGATGCCCGGTGACAATTTGTTACCGGGCATTTTGCTGATACCTGGTATTTATGCCAAAGCTTTTTTGTATTCTGATAAAGCTCTTTCACGGGCAAAGGTGTGTTCTACTATGGGTGATGGATATGCTGGTGTATTCCATTCAGGGAGCCAATTTTTGATGTACAGTAAATCTTTATCAAATTTTTCTGCCTGAGCCGTTGGATTAAAAACCCTGAAATAAGGTGCAGCATCACATCCCGAGCCTGCAGCCCACTGCCAATTTCCATTGTTGGCAGACAGGTCATAATCATTCAGTTTTAATGCAAAATACGCTTCCCCCCAACGCCAGTCGATCAACAGATGTTTGCATAAAAAGCTCGCTACAATCATTCTTACCCGGTTATGCATATAGCCTGTCTCATTCAGTTCCCTCATTCCGGCATCTACAATCGGATACCCTGTGGTTCCTTCACACCAGTGCTTAAACTCTTTTTCATTATTCCGCCAGTGGATATTATCATACTGCTTTTTGAAAGACTGATGAACCACCTGTGGGAAATGATATAAAATCTGCATAAAAAATTCACGCCAGATCAGCTCGGACAGCCATACCGCATTATGCTTCAATGCAAAAGCCACACACTTTCTGATGCTGATGGTTCCAAAGCGTAAAGCAATTCCGAGCTGTGTGGTATGCTGTAATGCCGGAAAATCACGGTACTTATCGTAATCATCAATAATAGACGCCTCCAGAACCGGTTTTTTAAAATCAAAATCTGTTTTTTTGAAACCTATTTCCTTTAATGCCACAATCTCAGAATATTTCTGTTGAAAGAGGTTCTTACAATCCAATTCAACAGATTGGTAATGCTCAGGAGTTAAGGCTTCCCGCCACTTTTTGGCAAAAGGAGTGTAAACCGTATAAGGCGAACCGTCTTTTTTAACAATCTGATCCTTATCAAAAATCACCTGATCTTTACAGGCTTTAAAAGGAATATTCTTTTCTTTGAAAAAATAATAGATTTCCTTATCTCTTTCAATCGCCTGAGGTTCATAATCTCTGTTGCAGAAAATACCTTTAATAGTGTATTCTTCAGACAATTTCCTGAATATTTCTATAGGTTTACCATGGTAGGTATTGATTTTTGAGTGATGCTTTTTTAATGAAATATTGATATCCGTCAAAGCCTGGTGGATATAATCAACCCTGCGGTCTTCTTTATCTTCCAGCTTCCCGAGAATATCAGTATCAAATATAAAAATAGGTAGTACCGGTGCATCAGACTGCAGAGCGTGATGGAGTCCGATATTGTCTTCCAATCTCAGGTCGCGCCTGAACCAGAAAATGGTGATTGTATCTTTCATAATTCCTTAATTCAAATTCATTGATCATTCCTGCTTGGGAATGACTCCATAACTAAGGATAAATATACAGATTTACTACATTAATATTTTTAATAATTTGCATGGTCCGGCTTTATCATTACAGTTTATATGATGATATGAATTAAAATTTTCCGACATTTGCCCTAATTATAATAGAAGCTTACGCATGGAAGAATTTGAAGTACCGGTAACCTATAAGGGCAAAGAACTGCTTTTCAACGGAAAGCTTGCCACATTCTCTTATGGATACAAACTGTACGTGGATGTAGACGGAACCGAAGTCGTTATTGAGCGTGATGATCACGGTGACTTAAGAGCTCTTCTCCCCGATGCTGCTTCCGAAAAAAATGTAGATAAAGCACTTATTGAAGCCATTATTGAAGTATTTAAAGAGCTTCAGGTTTTATAATTTGTTCTGCATAAAAAAAGAGACTTTTCCGAAGTCTCTTTTCATTCCCAAATATTGAGTTTCATTTATTCGAAAACAACATAATTGACCTTATCTACGCCTGTATTTCCTGTTTTTTCATGATAGGCATACAGAACAAGCTCATAATTTCCGGGAGAACTGATGATATGACTTCCTTCAAACAGATTGGTTGAAACCAGCGACATATCTACATTTTTCACCAATTTCCCGTCTTTCTTCAGGATTCCTTTCACTTCTATTTCATCAGAATTCCATACGCCTCCTTTATCAATGACACATCCGCACATCATCACAATATTGGCCTGAAACAGGAAAGGTTTATCTTTAATACTTTTCAAAGCAATATACTGATGGGTTCTTGGTTTCAGAATATCAATAATATACCCCGGAATCTCAAGGATAATTCCTTCTCCTAAAATATGTTTCCCGGGAATCAGCCATAGCTCTGTACTTACCACCGCCTGTGCCTGCTTGCTGTTCAAAGGAGAAACTACTTCTATATTCACAAATGTGGGTTCATCAATATCTATGGCAGCCATAAAACCTCCTGTCTGTTCATCTGCAATGGAGTTTCCTCTGATCTTGGGAGTTTTCATAATCAGATCCGTGTTTCCCGTACTTCCTGTGGTATTTCCTTCTGCCAGAATCCTTTGATTAAGTTTGTTTCTGATGATAATATGCGCGCCGCCCAATGAAGTTCCGATAAACTTGGCATCTCTTGCTTTGGCTCTGATCATGATTTTCGTTTCTGTTGCCGAAACCAGATTTGTGGAAAAAAGAAATGCTGTAATGAGAAGTAATGCTTTCATGATTGAATTGATTTTAAATATTCCTGTTTAAACCTGTGGTGAAAAGATTCATTTTTTAATTCCTGATCAATATGATCCAGATACGTGAAAATTGACAGATCTTCTGATAATACCTTAAGAATTGCTTTTTCACAACTGTCCCAGATCTGTTCCAGCTGAGGAAGCATATCAATGGCTTTGGGAGATAATGAAATGATCTGCTTTCGCTTATCTACACTATCTTTTTTGATGATGAGATAACCGCTTTCGCTCATTTTTTTGACGATAGCCACAACGGATGGATGCGAATATCCCAAAGGTTCAGCGATATCGGTAATAGAAATTTCACCTTTTTTTTGCAGCAACATAAAAACCAGGTACCAATTGGGCTCCACATCAATCCCGAATTCTTTGTAAAATTTCCGGACATCATGAGACATGCGGTCACTGATTCTCTTCAGTCTGCTATCCAAAGCTTTATATCCTAGTTCTTTAATAAAGTCAAAATCCATCTGAAATATATTTGATGTAAATATATAAAAATATAAAGTCAACTATATAGTTCACTTTATATTTTTTGAAATCAAATTTTAACCTAATAAAAAAGCCTTCTTCTTTAAAGATATTTACTTGAAACTTTTCCTGTATTCTCCGGGCGTTACTCCTCTGTATTTCTTGAACAGTTTGGAAAGGTGGCTATCATCACTGAACTGGAGCTCGTAGGCAATCTCACTGAGTCTGACACTGCTGTATTTTAAATAGGTTTCCACCAGTTTTAATCTATAGTCCAGCAGATAATCCTGATAAGAAATTCCGGTTTGCTGTTTAAAATATTCTCCGAAATAATTCCCGGAAATCCCAAAATGACCGGCAATAGTCTGAATTCCGGTTTTCTCACGGTCTTTTATATGTTGCTGAATATATGCAATGATTTTCATGATGGAGAAAGCTTTCCGGTTTTCCTGCAGATCTGAAGTTTCACTCTGAATGATATTCCGGGCAATAAGGTTCAGAAGGATCGACATGCAGTTACGGATAATTACATAATCTTCCGCCTTATTTTTGAATTCATTTGCAATTTGCAGAATAAGGGTTTCTGCAAATTGTTCATCATTTTTATCTCTGAAGACACAGCCTGCTCTTGCATGATAATTATGACTGATATATTGTAATTTATACAAATTTTCACAACTTTCAATACGGTCGGCTTCCAAACGGATTTTATCAATAAACTCCACCGGGCATTGAATTGTAATAAGCTGGGCAGACTCACTTTCAAAACGATAGACCTCCTTTTGTGGAATAATAAAAAGCTTGCCCTGCGAAAAATTAATCTTTCGCCCATCATAAGTAAGCGATCCTTTTCCCTTCACAATATAAACGAATGAGAGAAAAGTGTTTGTTTTAAGTACAATCTCTTCTTTCAGTTCTAATTCTCTTACATCAATCTCTTCAAGAGGCAATCCTTTCATGACACACTGTATTTTCCTCCAAAAGTACAATTTTAACAGAACACAAAGGAGGTAATTTTGCTCAAAAAAATATGAACATACATCCGAAACGGTGGCAGGCACTCAACTTTCTGATTGCAGGTGCTTTTCTTTCACCACTGGATTATTTTATTGTTAATATGGCTCTGCCTTCCATCAAAAAATCACTGAACGCCAGTGATCATCAGCTTCAGATGGTTATAGCCATTTATGGACTCACCTATGCCGCACTTGTTGTGTGTGGCGGACGCCTGGGTGATATTTACGGACGTAAAAAGATATTTATAGCAGGATTGTATACTTTTCTGTTTTCCTCTCTTGCCTGCGCTTTTTCTCCGGATGTTACATGGTTAATTACTTTCAGATTGTTTCAGGGTGTTGGTGCATCACTGCTTGCTCCACAGGTACTGGCTTCTATAAAAGACCTTTTCAACAGTCAGGAACAGCCTAAGGCCGTAGGTATTTTCAGCTCGGTATTTGGTCTTGCTTCGGTGATCGGACAGTTATTTGGCGGAATTCTTTTAAGCATGCATTGGGGAAATTTTTCCTGGGAAATGGTGTTTCTTGTCAATGTGCCAATTACCATTATCTGTATTCTGGGCATTCATTTTACTATGAGCAACAGTACCCCGAAAGAACAAACAGGTATTGATTTTGTGGGAGCTTTATTATTAGTTATTGCCTTACTTTTTCTCATCTGCCCTCTTATTTTCGGCCAGAAATTCGAATGGGCATGGTGGATTTTCGGAATATTTGTCACCGGAATCGTATTAATAATTTTATTTTTAAAACACGAGAAGAAACAGCTCAAAGATAATCGCCCCATACTTATAGAGCCGGCTTTATTGCAGCAGAAACCTTTCGCATTAAGTCTTCTGATTATTTTCTTTTATAATTTCACAGCTGGTTTATTTATTTGCTATCCTTATTATCTTCAGCAGTTTCTTCATCAAAATTCAATGCAGACAGGATTTGCCATCATTCCTTATGGTCTCGCTTTTTTTCTGGCACCATTGGTTACTTCCAGAGTACAATTAAACGCATCCAAAATGATCTATATAGGATTAGGATTGTTAATGACAGGATTTCTGATAAGTGCAGCTGTTTTTTATTTTCAGCACAAACCCTCATTTGTGACTCATCTGACATTGTTTATTGCCGGATTTGGACATGGTACGATTATGCCGGTCATGATGCGGACGGCCATTTCCCTGGTTTCAAAAGATAAAGCCGGGCAGGCTTCAGGTTTGGTAAGTATTGGTATTCAGATTGGGAGCGTCACCGGAGGAGCTGTTATTGGTACGCTGTTCTTTAATCTGATCCCAATTCTGGGGTTTACAGAAGCCTTTGCAGCCGCTGTAGGAATGATAGGTATTTTTCAGCTGGCTGGGCTCTGGGCACGAAACAGATTAAGCAAAATTATTAATTAAAAGATAAGTTTAAATCAAAAGATATAATACATTTAATTATGAATAATACAGAAAAGATCATTTGCGAAATAGAAGAATTCCACGGGAATATCGAAAAATGGTTTCAGGGGAAAGCCGAAAATCAGGAAAGTCTTTATCAGGAGTTATTAGCCGGATTTTCACAAGATTTTAAATTGATTAATGGAAACGGAGATACTGTTACCCTATCTATGCTTGAAGAATGGCTTCCAACTGTATTTGGAAAATTTCCTGAGCGAAGTCTTCAGGTTGAAAATATTGAAGTGAATCATTCTGCGCATCACGGACTTGCTGCCTATATTGAAACACAGGTCACTGGAGAAGTCCTGACTAAGAGAAAATCATCTGCGGTATTTTTGCTTGATAAAGAAAAAGCACTCTGGCTTCATCTTATAGAAAACTGGATATAAACCATAACAGCCCTGATCATCTAGGAATGTCCGGGGCTGTTTATTTTTTGAAAGAGCTATTTTCCTATTCAGACCATGGAGAATGTAAAATACAGTCGCAGAAGTTTTTCCTTTCAAAATTTGGGATCATGAAGGCACATACATCTGCTTTTATATTTCCGAAAGTAGTTTCGGTTTTATGTTCAAAACCACCGAAAAATGTAGGAATAATCTTCTTTTTGAAATCATTTCTCGGAAAAGCTCTGATAATCTCTTCCCGATGTTCCGCACTCAGGTTTTCATAGCCTTCGCCCATCACATCCAATCCCACTCCTGAATACATTAAAGCAACCTCATTTTCTTTATGTTCCGCAATTCCAATGGTAGTGTGAAGGGCAATTGTGTCCCAAACGAGCTGAAGTTTATCCTGAGCAATACCATGACCCTTCAAAAAGTCTCTGGCTGCATTGGCTCCGTCTACTTCAAATCTCAGATCCGGGCTGCTGTAATGAGAAACAAGCCCCAGATCGTGAAATACGGATGCTACATACAATAGTTCCGAGTCATGCGCTTTGTTTTCACGTTTTGCATGTAAGGAAGAAAATAGAAAAACACGCATAGAGTGATTGTAGATAAATTCTGTTCCGTGTTCCAATAGAAGTTCTGTGGCTTCTGTTGCAATTTTACTGTCCGGGATGATGATTCCCGCAACTTCTTTCATACGATGTACTGACATATCTTTATATAATTTTATCCAAAGATATCCTGATTAGAAATGCTTCGGAATATCAATAAATGCCAATAAGATGTCAAAATTTCCGTCGAAATTATATTCCGATATGAATGAACTTACTGCGATAGTTTGCCGGAGATATTTCCGTATTTTTTTTAAAGAAGTGGCTGAACTGCTCCGATGTACCGAAATGAAGCTGATAAGCAATCTCTTTTACAGAATGGGAACTGAACTGAAGAAGTCTTTTTGCCTCTGCTATAATCTGTCCGTTGATGATTTCTTTAGCACTTTTATCAGAACACCGTTTACACAATTCACTTAACCTTCTTGGCGTAATATTCAATCTTTCCGAATAATCATTCACGGCGTGAAGGCTATGATACTGACTGCTCAGCAATTCCATAAACTTGCGGTAAATGATATAATCCTGACTGTCAAAAGTATCCTCTTTTACCATTTTTACATTCGCCAGCTTGATCATCATGATTTTTAAATAGGCCGCCAGTACATCCATTTGATTGCTATAAGATGTTGCTTTGTATTCCGTCAATAAGTTTTTACATAAGTTTAAAAATTCATCTGTTTCAGCTTGGTCCGGTATCAGTTTTTGATTCGCAGCAGCATTATTAAACAGAACAGCCTTGCAATTGCTTGCACTGGAAGGAACTCTTTCCCAGAAACAATCGCCAAAGGAAATATGATAGCCACAGACTTCAGCATCATTTTCAAATCTGCAGATCTGGCCTTTTGAGAGTAAAAAAATTTCCTGATCTGTAATATCAAAAGAGCGCTCATCTATCACCAGTACTCCTTTACCTTTTTCAATCATTACAATGTGATGATAATTAAGCCTCACAAAATTCACGAAATACGGGAGATCATCTTCCAATCGTTTTACGGAAAAAGAATGGTCAATAACAGATTCTGATACAATTCCTGAGACCGGCTTCATAAAAGGAAATTTTTAATAAAGATAAAAAGTATTTTACAATGCAAGATTAGGTAACGATCATGAGCCAGAACATGTCAAAAAACGCTTAAAAGATGTCAAAAAACCCCTTAAAAAGAAATTGATTATGATTTCCTGAAGACTTTCATCTGCCCCGCCATAACCGCCAGTAAAATTCCAAAGCAGGCAAAAAGTCCGTAGGAATATCTAAGATCAAAACTTTCTGCAATATATCCGATAAGAGGCGGACCCATCAGAAATCCTAAAAATGAAATACTGGAAACAAATGACAAAGCAATACTCGGAGCTACGGTACTCACTTTTCCTACTGTACTGTAAACGGAAGGTACACTCAGGGAACTTCCAAGGCCAATAATCATAAAGGCAATAATGCAGATCCACAGTTCCGGAAAGAAAACACTTAGGAAAAGTCCGCTGCTCATCAGCAGTCCACAACACTGCAGAACGATCTTTTTCCCATATTTTTCAATGATTTTATTCCCGATAAAACGACCTAAAGTCATCATTAAGATAAAACTTGTATATCCCAGTATGACAAGGTTTTCAGGTGCTTTAACTATAGTTTGAAAATAAACCCCGCTCCAGTCGAACATTGCGCCTTCAATCGCCATACTCAGAAAGCCTATAATTCCCAAACCAATCAGTGTAGGATTCACCGCTTTGAAAATGGAACGGGTCTGCGGTTCTGCTTTATGAATAATATTGGTCAGATTTTTTGTACTGTAAAACCAAAGTATTCCTACCAGAATGAAAATAAAAAGAAAATGATAAAAAGTTCCTACATGGAGATTAATCATCAGCAACCCGATTAAAGCCCCTGTAAGCCCTGCAAAGCACCATGCCCCGTGATATGAAGAAAGAAGGGTTCTTTTCGTGATAGATTCTATCTCAATTGCCTGTGTATTGATGGCAATATTGCACATATTCCCGGACACGCCGAAAAAGAACAGAACGCCCCCTAAAGTCCAATAAGAAGGTGATAAGCCAATTAAGAGAAGAAAAAAAGGATACAGCATAAAGCATCTTTTAATAATTCCGCTGCTTCCGTAGATGCTGATCAGTTTTCCGGCCAGAACCATCGTCGACAGCTGTCCTATCGGCATCAGAAGCAACAGCGTTCCCAACTGTGCTTCAGTAATGGAAAGAGCAGTTTTAATGATAGGAATCCGGCTCGCCCAGGAGGAAAAAACAAGCCCGTGGGCAAAGAATAGTAAAAAACAGGCGGTCGGCATTTTTGCATTAAAAGATGGGGTCTCGTTCATTATAACAGGGTAATAAAATCCTTTTTGCAAATTTAGACACGCTGCGCTATTAAAATGTAGTTCATTTTTGTCATTTTTATGTTCCATTTTGACCAATTAATGAAATTGCCGACCTCATTATGGTGGAAAATCACTTTATTTTTTGAACACAAATTTTTATTTTCAAGTCTGTTTAAACTTAACCACAAAAGTCACAAAAGTTTTTATTTTCTAAACACTTTGGTATACTTTAGAAAGTTTAAGGAAATACTGTGTAATTAAGTTCACATAAGATGAAAATCTTTGATTTTCAACAAAACTTTAGGATACTTTTATACACAAAGCATATAACTTTAAATAGTTTAAGTGTTTAAAAAGCTTTTGTGTCTTTTGTGGTTTTATAATGTTTAAATAACTTTTTCATTAATTTCGTTGTATAAATAATGAGCCATGAAAGAAAAATGGATTGCTTATCCAACCATTTTGGAAGGGGAAACAGTTGAATTAATTCCTCTTGAAAAACAGCATTTTGAAGAATTATATACTGCCGCATCAGATAAAGAACTTTGGGAACTCATTCCTACCGACTGTTCAGAGGAGACGATGTTTTATAAAACTTATGAATTCGCTTTATCAGAAAGAGAAACCGGAAATCAGTACCCGTTTGTCATACGACATAAAAAAACCGGAAAACTGATCGGCTCCACCCGCTTTTTTGAAATATATCCTGCAGACAGAAAACTGGAAATCGGATGGACATGGATCACCAAAGAGTTCTGGGGAACAGCCATCAACCTGGAATGCAAATTACTACTGCTCACCTTCTGCTTTGATGTGCTGAAAACAAACAGGGTACAGTTGAAAACGAAAGACGATAATTTCAGATCACGAAAAGCGATCGAAAAAATCGGTGGTGTATTTGAAGGTATTTTACGTAAAGACAAAGTTCTCAGGGATGGAAGCACAAGAAATGCGGCTTATTACAGTATTTTGGATGATGAATGGACCACTGCAAAATTTAAAATTGAAGCTTTGATTAAAGAAAAACAAAGTGTTGGCTAAAAAGCACACAATAAAAAACACCTGATATTTGAACCAGGTGTTTGTATTTATTTAATTGAAAGACTGTCTGTAACTCAATGGTGTTTTATCGGTTTTCTTTTTAAACAGCTTATTGAAAGACTGCGGATGTTCAAATCCGAGAGCATACGCTACTTCAGATACAGAAAAACCTGTGGTAGTAAGATATTCTTTCGCCTTTTCAATCAGTTTTTCATGAATATGCTGCTGGGCATTCAATCCGGTAAGGTTACGAAGCATATCACTCAGATAATGGGGTGACAGATTGAGTGTGGATGCTAGAAACTCCACTGTTGGAAGCCCTTTATTTAATGTTTCCTGCTCGTTAAAATACTTTTCCAGCACCACATCCATTTTAGCCAGCACATCATTATTGACTGCCTTTCTGGTAATAAACTGTCTTTTATAAAAACGGTTGCTGTAATTGAGAAGCACATCAATATAAGAAACAATAACGTCCTGACTCACTTCATCAATAGCTGTATTTAATTCATTTCCAATATTATCCAACAAGCCTGTTATCGTTGTCTTTTCCTGATCAGACAAGTGCAGTGCTTCATTCGTATCATAAGAAAAGAAACCGAAGTTTTTGATATTCTTTGCCAAAGGATAACTTCTGATAAAATCCGGATGTACCAGCAAAGTATACCCGCTGTATTCTGCATTCTCATCGGTGGAAAGAACCTGTCCGGGTGCTGTGAACATCATGCCTCCTTCATTGAAGTCATAATATCCCTGGCCGTAGCCCATTTTTCCCACCGTGGAATATTTATACGAGATCTTATAGAAATTCAGGATAAAGCTTCTCTTCAGCATATCTTTTCTGATACTCATTTTCGTATTATCCACAAGGCTTACCAACGGATGAAGCGGCTTGGGCAGCTGCAGCATATCGTGCAATTCTGATATGGATGAGATCTTCAGGGGAATATTATCTTTTTTTTCCATAATATAAAATTATAAATTATTGGGTGAAAAAGACAGTACAAATGTAATTTACTTATACTGTCTTTCAAAAACCTGATTACATAAACTGTTTTCCGAACTGCTCTCTGAATGCTTCATCACCTAGTTCAAGACGCTGTGCATAGATGGCTTTAGCATCTTCTCCGGCCACATATCTCAGTTGTTTTTTACCATCTGTTGCAGCCTCATAAACTACTGCTGCAATCTGTTCCGGTGTAGATGCCGCTTCCATCATTCCTTCCATTTTAGAAAACAAAGAATTCGTCATCTCTTCATAAGCAGGACTGGATGCTGAGTCCAGAGAACGGCTTACAAAATCCGTTTTGATTCCTCCTGGAGAAACAGTTTTAATATCAATTCCCAAAGTATTAAGCTCAAAAGCTAAGCTTTCACTCCACCCTTCAAGCGCCCACTTGGTTGCATGATAAGTAGAACCCAATGGGAATGCTACCAGTCCTCCTATAGACGTTGTAGAAATGAACATACCTTTTTTCTGTTCTCTGAAGTAAGGAATAAATGCCTGTGTAACGCGTATAACCCCTAATAAATTCGTGTCAAGCTGTTTGACGATCTGATCATCAGAAAGCGCTTCCAAAGGTCCTATAAGGCCATATCCCGCGTTATTATACACCACATCGATGTCTCCAAGTTCAAGAGCCTGCTTTACAGTAGACTTAATCTGTTCCGGATTGGTAACATCCAGCGGAAGTACAGTTACATTCTCCAAAGCCGCAAGATCAGCTGCTGCTTCAGGGTTTCTCATAGTGGCGATTACTTTCCATCCGTTGTTTTGAAATAATTGGGCAGCTGCTTTTCCTAATCCTGTAGAAGCACCTGTTATAAAAATTGTTTTCATTTTTCTTGGTTTAAAATTACAGGACAAAGTTCAGCATTAGAAGAAACGCCGGAGTTGCCAAAATGGGGTAAGGTGTAGCCAAAACGGATTCTTCAATACATTTGTTTTTTGTAAGTTTGTCCCGATCTATTTTTATGGCAGAATATATTCTTGACAACATCAATATCAGTACACTTTCCGTATATGACCTGCTGAAACATACCTCAGACAGTACGTTTATCGGGATCAGGGATTTTCGTGAGATCTATCCTGTGGCTATTGAAAATAATACAGGAATATTTACAAAAGAGTCTTCATTACAGGATTTTCCGGTGGTTACCATCAGCAAAATAAACAGCACTCTGCTTTGTTCCTGCACCTGCAGCAATGAAAAGAACCAGCTTTGTTCTCATCAGGCAGAAATAATCCACTGCATTATTGAGGATAAAAACTATCGCCTGTTTTTTGATGACGCACTCCGCAAAAAAACCTTTCTTCCCAGAGCAAAAGAATATGGTCTGGAAAATGAGCCGGATCTGGATCAGTATTTTGAACTGGAATTTACTGAAGGTAAAATTAAAATACTGCCCAAAATCAAAGAAATGCTTCCTGCAGATGATGTGATGCTGACAAGGGATCTTCTTCCTCAGCTTCCTTCTAAACTGGATGAGCTGGCAGTATTGGAATCGGGTAAAAAGCAGATATTGGTTATCGGTAAACACCGTTATTACAATCATATGACCTTCTCTCTGATGGAGGCAGAAATAACACAGACAGGAAAGCTCAAAAATCCCGTAACTCCTGTAGATGCTATGCAGCTTATCTGGAAAGCAGAGAAACCGGCAGACATCAAATTTTATACTGCCATTACTACTTTTCAGAACAACTATAATGAAGATTACAATACGGCAGAACTGGAAGCTTTAAGGCTCATTGTACAGAATCCTCTGGAGCTTGAGGTCTATTATCATGACAGGGAGATCGCAGAAACCGTTTCCTCAAAGTCACTTTCCTTTATTGAATTAAATACTTTAGATGCGGAGGTTCAATTATCTGTACTTAAGAAAGATCCGTTTTTTGAAATCACCGGAGAGCTGTTGTTTAATGACATTGCTCTTCCATTTAAAAATATAGTTCTCAGAAATGAGTATTTTGTATATAACCGAAACATTTTCAGCTTTGTAGACAATCCGGACATGCTCAGAATCATCCGGTTCTTTAAGGCTCATAATGAAATTTTACTGGTTCATTCTTCAAAATATGAAGCTTTCATGCAGGACATCCTGTCTACTTTAGAAGAGCGTATCCATATTAATTACAGCTATATACAACCCGCAACGAAAGTACAGCTTGAAGACAAGAATTATCAGACTGAAAAAGTCATTTATCTCCGTCAGCAGGAAAATTATATAGGAATTACTCCCGTCATGAAATACGGTGATGTGGAAGTTCCAGTCTATTCCAGGAAGCAGCTCTTTGATACCGATCAGAATGGAAATCCATTTAAAATAGAAAGAAACGAATCAGCTGAAGCCCGTTTTACTTCTTTGGTGATGCAGCAGCATCCTGATTTTGAAGATCAGATGGACGGCTACCAGTATTTTTATCTCCACAGGGATAAGTTCCTGGATAACAACTGGTTTCTTGAAGCATTTGAGACCTGGAGAAACGAAGGAATTACCATACTTGGCTTTAACGAATTAAAAAACAATAAATTAAATCCTCACCGGGCAAAAATCAATATTCAGATTACCAGCGGACTGGATTGGTTTAACGCTAAGCTGAAAGTAGGATTTGGACCTAAAGAAGCTTCTTTGAAACAGCTTCACCGGGCCATCCGGAATAAGAGTAAATTTGTCCAGCTGGATGATGGCAGCATGGGAATTCTTCCCGAAGAATGGATGGAAAAGATAGCTGCTTACTTCAGAGCGGGAGAAATTGATGAAGAGCTTTTAAAGATTCCGAAAATCAATTTTTCGGAGGTAACGTCGCTGTTTGAAAAAGAAATTCTGAGCAAGGAGATTCAGGAAGAACTTACCTCCTATTCCGCCAGGTTTTCAAAAGTAAAGAACATTCCGGAAGTAGCTGTTCCCGCTGAGCTGAATGCTGAGCTGAGAGATTATCAGCATGACGGATTGAACTGGCTTAATTTTCTTGACAGTTTCAACTTCGGAGGATGTCTTGCAGATGATATGGGGCTTGGAAAAACCATTCAGATCATTGCTTTTATTCTTTCGCAGAGGAAAAAAAGAGGCCATACCACCAACCTGATTGTGGTTCCTACTTCTCTGCTCTTCAACTGGCAGGAAGAGATCAGCAGATTTGCACCTTCCATAAAAGTTCTGCTTCATTATGGGGCAGACCGACCGAAAACAACAGCTCATATGCCTGACTATGAAGTGGTCCTTACCACCTATGGGATGCTGCTTTCTGACATTCAATTTTTGAAAAATTTTAATTTCAATTATGTTTTTCTGGATGAATCACAGGTGATTAAAAATCCTGATTCAGAAAGATACAAAGCCGCAAGACTTCTCCAATCAAGAAACAGAATTGTACTGACGGGGACGCCCGTTGAAAACAGCACCTTTGACCTTTACAGCCAGCTTTCTTTTGCCTGTCCCGGATTATTGGGAAGTAAACAGTATTTTAAGGATATTTATGCCATTCCAATTGATAAATTCGAGTACAGCAAACGTGCCGTGGAGCTTCAGCAAAAGATAAAGCCATTTATCCTCAGAAGAACAAAAAAACAGGTTGCCAAAGAACTTCCGGAGAAAACTGAAACAGTAATCTACTGTGAAATGAATACGGAACAGCGCAAAATTTATGATGCTTATGAAAAAGAACTTCGTGAGTTTATTGCCGCCAATGATGACGATGATCTTAACAAAAACAGCATGCACGTTCTTACAGGACTTACGAGGCTCAGACAGATCTGTAATTCCCCTGTCCTGATGAAAGAGGGATATTCAGGTGAAAATGCCGTTAAAATTGAAATTCTGATGGAGCAAATCCTTGGAAAGTCAAAAGATCATAAAATCCTTGTTTTCTCACAGTTTGTAGGCATGCTTGATTTGATCAAGACTGAGCTGGAACGCTACAATATTCAGTTTGAATATTTAACAGGTCAAACGAAAGACAGAGGTGAAAAAGTAGCTCATTTTCAGAACAATGAAGATATCCGTGTATTTTTAATCAGCTTAAAGGCCGGAGGTGTCGGTCTCAATCTTACCCAGGCAGATTATATTTATCTTGTTGACCCATGGTGGAATCCCGCCGCTGAAAACCAGGCTATTGACCGAAGTTACCGTATAGGACAGACCAAAAATGTAATTGCGGTAAGGATGATCTGCTCCAATACCGTAGAAGAAAAGATTCTTACCCTTCAAAAGAAGAAAAAAGAACTGGCTCAGAATCTGCTGACTACAGATGGAAAGAAACTTAAGGGATTGTCTAAACAGGATTTGATGGATTTACTGGGATCTGAATCGTAATATAAAAGCTTAAAACCAGCAAAAAAAACCGACAGGTAAAAGACCTGTCGATTAAAAAACAAAAATTGATATGGATATGATTTAGATATGATGTGTCTATTTTTTAATAATCTTTTCTGTGACTGTTTTCTGATTTTTTGTATGAATTTTGATCAAGTAAGTTCCTGAAACAAAACGGTCCATTGAAATCGTCATCGAATTACCTTCCAGCATCTTTTGTCCGGACATGTTATAAATTTCATATTTCTCCAATCCTTCTTTCATCTTGATTGTTACAGAATTAGCGGTAGGATTTGGATATATTGTAGCAAGATTTGATGCCTCTTTGGAAACTTCAAGGGTCGAAAGACTCTCAGGCTGAATATTTATAGTATAATCTTCTGCCTGGCCAATAAACCAATCTGAAGGACACGGAAGATTCTTCAAAGCTCCCATCCATGAATTGGATTCATAGGCTTTTACCAGTCTGAAACGGGTTTGTCCCAACTGTGCTCCTGCCGGAATGGTGATATTTCCTGTTGTCACCCCGGACTGATGGCCGGGAACCGGATTCGAATTATCCAGATATCCCAGATTAAACTGCTCATCGGCATCAAACTGATTATTATGGTTAAAATCAATATAAGCATAAGCGGATACGGTGGTTTGACCATGGGTACCACCTGTAATATTTATAGGATAGCTATTTCCACGGTTCACATTGAAAACTGTTGCTGTAAAGTTTTCAAGTACATCAGAATTCCCGTCAAGTGCACTGTTTCTAATAACTCCGGCAAATTCTACCGTACTGATCTCACTCACGGTTGAGCTTGTAATATTTTCAGTACCGCAATAAGGAGCCGGGAAACTCGCCGTATTTCCAATGATATTCACTGTATAATCTTCCGTCTGCCCTGCTCTTAAACTGCTGTCGCAAGCTGAGCTTATAGAATTAGCGGCTGACGGATTTGAATAAGCCTGAACATTGGTGTTTTTAAGAACTCTCATTCTAGTACTTCCGCTGGCAGCATTGGCCGGGATTGCTATGGTATTATTCACTGTAAAAGCATTGGCCGGGTTAGCGGCATCAAGTCTTCCGATATAAAAACTCTCTCCTGCATCATCAAAATTTCCGTTCTGATTAAAGTCTATAAAAACAACTACATCGCTGGGAAATGTACTGGAAGGACCTTGTACAGAGATTGGGTAAGAACTTCCCGAATGCAGATCTGTGGAGATTGCCGTAAAATTCTCATAAATTTGTGCATTGGAGGACTGAACAGGTGATGAATTATTAATCGTTCCGAAAGTCACATTACTGATCATATTACTGTCAGCTCCATACTGAAAGGTTGGCATACAATATTGCAGCTGCGCATTCGTCAGTGATGCAAGTACAATACCAGAAAGAGTAGTTATTTTTTTCATTTTCTTGGGTCAATTTCTTGGGACAAATTTATATTTATTTAGAATGAATAAAAATAAGAATGTGATGATATTTATCAGTTTAATAAAAATAGAGCTATAAGCCTTCGCCTGTAATCATTGAATATTCTGTTTGACCAATGGATAATCAATCTGTTACCAACGCAAAAGATCCTTCTCAAATTTAACTTTAAGAAAGATCTTTTTTTAATATAATAATTGGAATCTAAAGTATTTTATCCCTTTTAGCCTATACTTTCAATAAGAACGGCAGAAGCGCCTCCTCCTCCATTACAGATGGCGGCAATTCCATACTTCCCTTTTTTCTGGTGTAAAACATTCACTAAAGTGGTCATAATTCTTGCTCCTGAAGCACCGATCGGATGTCCTAATGCCAGTGCACCTCCATATACATTGACTTTGTTCAGGTCATAACCCAGGATTTTCTGATTGGATAAAATGACTGAGGAATACGCTTCATTAATCTCGAAAAAGTCGATATCTGACAGATTGAGACCTGTTTGTTTCAACAGTTTCTGAATAGCGATGGAAGGTGAAGTAGTAAACCATTCCGGTGCCTGCGCAGCATCTGCATAGGCTATTATTTTTGCCAAAGGTTTCAGGTTATGGTTTTCTATAGCTTCTGAAGAGGCTAATATTATGGCAGAAGCACCATCATTCAGATTGCTGGAATTGGCTGCTGTGAGGGTCCCGTCTTCTTCAAATGCAGGTTTCAACAAGGAAATTTTCTCCGGGATCAGCTTATCAATATCTTCGTCTTTATCAACGATTGCAGTTCCTTTTTTCCCTTCAATGGATATTGGGATCAATTCGTTGCCAAACTTGCCGTTTTTTGCCGCTTCCTGAGCTCTCTGGTATGAGAGAAGGGCATAATCATCAAGCTCCTGTCTGGTAAGTCCATATTTCTTCACACCCAATTCAGCTGCACTTCCCATGTGGAAATCATGGTAGACATCCCAGAGTCCATCTTTAATCAATCCGTCCGTAAGATTGGTATCTCCCAGCTTTATTCCCTGGCGGATTTTGACATAATGCGGAACGTTGCTCATGCTTTCCATTCCTCCCGTCATAACAATATGATCCATCCCAAGCTGAATCTGCTGTGCACCCATCATTGTCGATTTCATTCCGGAAGCACAAACTTTGTTGATTGTGGTAGCGTCTTTGTCCACAGGAATTCCGGCAAAGATAGCCGCCTGCCTTGCTGGCGATTGTCCCAATCCGGCACTCAGCACATTTCCCATGTATACACTGTCTATATGTTCCGGAGCAAGTCCGATACTTTCGTAAGCATTCTGAATGGCCAAAGCCCCCAGCTGAGGTGCTGTTAATCCTGACAGACTTCCCATAAAACCACCAAGCGGGGTTCGTTTTGCTGCTACTATAAATACTTCTTTCATAGATTTTATTTTTAAATATACCGACCGGTATATTATTGTTTTAAAAAAAATCCTTTTTTATTTTGACAAAGGAATATAGCAAAGATAGTTAAAATATACCAATCGGTATATTAACAAGAAGTAAAAAATCTTACTTTCTGGGTAAGATTTTATTATTTATGCTCTGCTTAGCTGATCGAGTTTTTTTAATAATGTAGGAATCCTGTAAGCCCCATGCATTTGCTCTACTTTCGACTGAACTTCATCTACACTCATTCCTCTGGCAGTAACAAATAGCGGAGTCTTGCTTTCTCCACGAAATACGCTTCTCCGCTGGAAATCCGGCGTTGTAAATTCATTTTTTGCAATCCCAACTATAGGATACTTTTCTTCCAGTTCTTCATACAGATGACCACCCAGGCCAATTTTCCCGTGATCATCCAAAGTGACGTATCCATCCACAATAATGATATCTCCGGATTTTAATGTAATTTTCTTCAGCAGGCTTACAATACAGGGTAATTCTCTTTTATAGAAGGCTCCGCTTTCATATTCTGAACTCACAGGAGTTTGTTCTATAAACGTTTCCACTTCTTTTTCAGAGGTCCAGTCTTCAAATGCAATACACACGGTATTGGCATAATCCTCATAATAATAGGTATCAAATGCGTAAATCATATTTCTCTCTTAAAAAACTCACCGAAGTGCCACAATATTCCTGACGGATCATGTACAAAGCACTCTTTCCCCCAATCCATTGTTCTTACAGGAGTAAGCCTCACATTTTCATATTTTTCTGTAAGCTCCAGAGACAAGAGTTCTTTCCAGAATTCATCTGTATCGGCAACTTCCATAAAGATCATGGTATTATCCACCCAATCTTTTGCATAATAATCCTGAAGGTAAAAGCCTATTTCTTCTTTTACAAACAGTGATAATTTCGGTTCAAGAACAACTTCCTCAAATCCCAGATCTCTGTAAAAACTTCTGCTGATCTCAAAGTTTTGTGCTCCGATAAAAGGTCTGATGGATTTTAATTTTTGGGACATCATATTTTTATTTTTCCAGTTTTCATAAGTCATTACAAACCTGATTTCTCCGTTTCTGTGAGTTCCAGCTTCCTTCCAGCCTGATTTTCTGTAGAAGATCTCAGCTCTTGTTTTTGGTGAGGTCCCCAACCATACGGAATCTTTGTTTTGTTCAAAATACCAGTTGAGCATGGTATCATGAAGTTTTCTACCCAATCCCTGGTTTTCAAAATCAGGATGTACAAAGAGCGCCCAGATATTGTTTTCTTTCAGATCTGCAATGGAAAAACCAACGATCTGATCTTCCACCTCACAAACCCAGCCTTTCCCTCTCTGGAACAGAAATTCCTCACAGTCTTTATCGGTAACCAATCCAGGATCTGACAGCGTGTTTTCTTTCACAGCGTTTCTCACAATCTGTATTTGTGGAATGTCTTCTGGCCTTGCTTCCCGGATTATGGTTTTCATGTTGATGGTTTGTTGGTAAACGCAAAGGCGCAAAATATTTTATGATGAAGTTTTTAAGGCGCAGGGATTTTATCTTCGATAAAATTTGATCATGTTCAAAGCGCTATAAATAAAAGATACTTTATGCCTTTGGGCTTACCAATGTATTTCAGTGTAATCTAAAATTGGTGATTATTTTCTGTCAACAACAATTCTTTCTTCTCTATTGGCAATATCCCATGCTGTGGTAAAAATAAGCTGGGTTCTTTTCTCCAACAACTGATAATCAATTTTTTCCGGATCATCACCCGGTTTGTGATAATCTTCATGAATACCATCAAAGAAAAATGCTACAGGAATATTATGCTTGGCAAAATTATAATGGTCTGAACGGTAATACAATTGTTCAGGATCATTCAAGTCATCATATTTGTAATTCAGTTCCAGGTTATTGGTTCTTTTGTTTGCCGCTTCGTTGATTACTTTAAGCTGAGAACTTAACATTTCAGAGCCAATCACATAGACATATTGTTTTCCTCTGTTGGCAGGATCATCACGTCCGATCATATCAATATTAAGATCAACAACAGTATTGGCCAATGGAAAAACAGGGTTTTCGGAATAATATTCTGAACCGAAAAGTCCATGTTCTTCTCCTGTAACATGGAGAAACAGGATTGATCTTTTAGGCCCTTTTCCTGCTTTTTTAGCTTGCTGAAACGCTTTGGCTATTTCCATTATAGCGACGGTTCCGCTTCCGTCATCATCTGCTCCGTTGTATACCACTCCATTTTTTGTACCTACATGGTCATAATGTGCTGAAACCACTACAATCTCGTCCGGTTTTTCACTTCCTTCAATAAACGCTAAAATATTTTCAGAATCAGGAAGATTGCCGCCTCCTCTTTTCTTCATGAATTCAGACGGCACTTTCTGATAGTATGATCCTAATGCTTTAGGAGCTGCAATACCCAGATTTTTGTAATAATTAATCATATACTCACCCGCTTTTTTCTGCCCCTTGCTTCCGGTATCGCGCCCTTCCATATCATCTGCTGCAATAACGTACAGGTTTTTCTTTAAATCCTCTGCATTAATCTCTTTATAGGCATTGTTAAATGCTTTGTTATGTTTTGTTGAAACAGAATGTGGCGCACTTCCGTCAGCTATTTTTGCCGTTCCGCAACTGGTTACTACCGCCATGGCCAATAACGGGATAAGTATTTTTTTCATAAAGAATAAATTTCTTAAAAATAACAATTTTTATTGAATCCCCGCATCAATAATCAACTGGATAAAATAATATACAGTTCATTACAAATCTAACAACATATAGGTTATAAATATAATTTGATACTTAAATTTCATTATATTTGACTAAAATACAAAATAGGTGGATAAAATTTACGGATTTACTCATTACTCTTTTTTCACGGAAATGTCAAAACTGGCAGCCCGCCATGGAAGCTTTGATCTTTCTCTGGGACTTCCCGATTTTGATATTGATGAACGTCTGAAGGCTTTTCTAAAAGAAGCTGCCGAAGAGAATACCCATCATTATGAACCTCTTGCCGGAAATCCTCTTCTGATTGAAAGTATTATCCGTTTCAATGCCCAAAGAACCCATACAATTTCAGTTTCTGCTAAGGAAGTCACTATTATCCCCTGTGCAACCTTTGGTTTATATACTTCTCTTAAATCAATTCTGAATCAGGGTGATGAAGTTATTATTATTCAACCCTCCTACTATACATACGGACCTGCTGTTGTAATGAATGGCGGAATTCCTGTTTATTATGATCTTGATAATGATTTTACGATTAACTGGGAGCTGTTCAGAAAATGTATTACGGAAAAGACAAAAGCAGTCATTGTCAATTCCCCGCAGAATCCAACGGGAAAAGTATGGAAAAAAGAAGACTGGGACATGCTTTATGAACTGATTAAAAACCGTGATATTTATTTGATTTCCGAAGAAATATATGATACATACTGTTATGATGAGACAGAACATTACAGTTCTTTTATTCATCCTGAACTTAGGGAAAAGACTTTCTGTATTTTTTCTTTTGGCAAAATGTTTCATACTTCCGGGTGGAAGGTGAGCTATATGCTTGCTTCTGAAACGTTAACAACGAAATTTCAATGCCATCAGCAGTATATTTCTTACAGTGCCAATGCTCCGGCACAATATGTCATCGCCAAATATCTTGATGTATTTGATCCGCTTATCAATAAAAAACTCATGCAGAAGAAAAGAGATATTTTTAATGAAATGATGAAGGAAACCCCTTTTCAGATCGAACAACAAGCGGAAGGAAGTGTTTTCCAGGTTGTAAATTTCAGGAGTATTTCTAAAAGCATGACAGATGTAGAGTTTTCAAAATGGCTTACGATAGAGAAAAAAGTTTCCTGCCTTCCACTTTCTGCTTTCTATAATTCAAGACAGAATTCGGATTATATAAGGTTTAGTTTTGCTAAAAAAGATGAATTGATCATTCAGGCTCTGGAGCATTTGAAAAGGAATCTTTGATGTTGCTGCAGTTGTTTTTCCCACAGATCGCACAGATGCTTTTTTTAACCACAGATTGCGCAGATTTTCACAGATGATTGTAGATATTTATTTGTGTGAGTTTCGTTTTATAATCTAAAAAAGCACCGCCAGGGCGATGCTTTTGTACTATTTCTACATTGATTTTAAAGAGCCAATACTCTTACATCAATTCTCCTGTTTTTTGCTTTACATTCATCAGTATCATTGGCTTTACATACAGGATATTGTGATCCGTATCCCTCTGCTTCTATTCTGTCTGCTGCAATACCTAGCTCAAGCAGTTTGAGTTTGGCTGTCTGCGCTCTCAGATTGGATAATTTAAGGTTACTGTCCTCGTTACCACTGTTGTCTGTATATCCGCCCAATTTTATTTTCAGATCGGGATAAGCATTTAAAATTTCTGCCAGCGTATTGAGCTGAAGTGCGGACTCCACTTTCAGATCGCTGGAACCTGTTTCAAAATAAAGGTTTTCAATGGTGTACCATTTATTGGGATCTAAAGCCGATTTATCTTTTTGTTTCACCACATTATAAAGTTGGTAAAGCTGGCTTCCATCACCTATGGCAATTGTTTTTCCTCCATTCAGTTTTATTTTCTGAAGATTTCCTGTTTCATACACAAAGTCCCCGTTTTCGTTAAGATATCCTTTAATTTCTCCGGGAACAGCAGTAATGATCGGAGTATCACCACTTACAGCTGATGCCATACCGGAAACTCCTGTAAGACTTTCAATTTTTGCTTTTCTATTGGCTTCAATTTTATCTTTATGCAAAACAGCCAAAGTAGGTGCAATTACCAGAGAAACAATTGACATTAATTTAATCAGAATATTCATCGATGGTCCTGATGTATCTTTAAACGGATCTCCCACCGTATCACCTGTCACAGATGCTTTGTGAGGTTCTGAGCCTTTATAATAAGTCTGACCATTGATGTCAACTCCTTTTTCAAATGATTTTTTGGCATTATCCCAGGCCCCGCCTGCATTGTTCTGGAACATTCCCATCAAAACACCGCATACTGTAGCACCAGCCAGGAATCCTCCCAATACTTCGGGACCAAAAATAAATCCTATTAATAAAGGAGAAACGATGGCAATAGCGCCGGGAAGCATCATTTTTCTGATGGACGCATCGGTAGAAATGGCAACACATTTTTCATATTCGGGCTGTGCTTTTCCTTCCAGGATTCCCGGAATTTCGCGAAACTGTCTTCTTACTTCTTCTACCATGGCCATGGCAGCCTGTCCTACTGCGGTAATCGCCAAGGATGAGAAGATAAACGGAATCATTCCTCCGACAAAAAGTCCGGCAAGAACGTCTGCTCTATAAATATCGATACCATCAATTCCTGCGATTCCTACAAATGCTGCAAATAATGCTAAAGCAGTCAGAGCAGCTGAAGCAATGGCAAATCCTTTTCCGGTAGCAGCCGTTGTATTTCCTACAGCATCCAGAATGTCTGTTTTCTCACGTACTTCTTTGGGAAGCTCACTCATTTCTGCAATACCTCCGGCATTGTCTGCAATAGGCCCGAAAGCATCAATAGCAAGTTGCATTGCTGTGGTAGCCATCATTCCAGCTGCGGCAATGGCCACTCCGTAAAGTCCGGCACATAGATAAGAACCATAGATCCCTCCTGCCAGTACAATGATGGGAAGTAAAGTAGATTCCATCCCAACGGAAAGTCCGCCGATAATATTGGTTGCGTGCCCTGTAGAAGACTGTCTCACAATACTGGAAACCGGTCTTTTTCCCATGGCTGTATAATATTCTGTAATGATACTCATTAAGGTTCCTACTACTAATCCCACCATTATCGCTCCGAAAACACCCATTTTAGTAAACTCATGTCCTCTTAAAACCATTTTTTCAGGAAGGATATACGTTACCAGGAAATAGGAAGCAATAGCCGTAATCACAATACTTCCCCAGTTTCCAAGATTTAATGCATTCTGTACGCTGGAAGTGGATGAACCTTCATTATCATTAATTTTTACAAATAAAGTTCCGATCATTGAAAATATAATTCCCGTTCCTGCAATCAGCATCGGTAAAAGAATCGGGGCAAAGCCTCCGAAGGCATCATCAGAAACAGTTTCTCTACCTAATACCATCGTGGCAAGAACTGTCGCCACATACGATCCGAAAAGGTCTGCTCCCATTCCAGCAACGTCTCCTACATTGTCTCCCACATTATCTGCAATGGTAGCCGGGTTTCGGGGATCGTCTTCTGGAATTCCGGCTTCCACTTTTCCCACAAGGTCAGCACCTACGTCTGCCGCTTTTGTATAAATACCGCCTCCTACTCTTGCAAAAAGGGCGATAGATTCAGCACCCAGAGAAAATCCGGTGAGAATTTCAATGGTTCTTTCCATTTCGTGGGAATCTACGGTAGCTTCAGGGGCAAAAATCTGCTTAATGATCAGAAATAAAGCACCTAATCCTAAAACAGCAAGGCCAGCTACTCCCATTCCCATCACAGAACCTCCGGTAAAAGATACTTTAAGGGCTTTTGATAGTGAAGTTCTTGCCGCTTCAGCTGTTCTGACATTAGCTTTGGTAGCGATTTTCATTCCGATAAAACCTGCACATGCTGAGAAAATAGCACCTACTACAAAGGCAATTCCTATACTCCAGTGTGAATTGGCATTACTTGATCCCATCACTGCCAGTAAAATGGCAACGACTACAACAAAGTACGTTAAGATTTTGTATTCAGCCTTTAGAAAAGCCATTGCACCATCTGCAATGTGGCCGCTGATTGTTTTCATTTTTTCATTTCCGGCATTCTGTTTATTGACCCAGCTGCTCTGAAGAAATGTATAAAGCAAAGCTATGACACCAAAAATTGGCACTAACACAAATAGATCCATAGTTTATTATTTTATATTAAAAAATTGAGATTAGTCTTATAAATATAATGAAATTATAAACACGCAATAAAATTCACTAATAATAATCTATTATTTTGTAAATTTGTTTCTCACCACAATTTGAATTAATTATTTATGAAAAGGATTTTATATACACTTTTTTTATCTGTAAGCATAAGCAGTTGTCATAATAAGATACCTAAAGAAAAAGCTGAAATACTCTATTTTGGAGGTCCTATTATAACCATGGAGGATTCTCTTCCGCAAGTTGAAGCAGTAGCAGTTAAAGACGGGAAAATACTTTTTGCCGGAACAAAATCGGAGGCAGAACGTTTTTCAGAGCCGGCCACCAAAATGATTAATTTAAATGGAAAAACCCTTCTTCCCGGTTTTATAGATGTTCATGGACATCTTACTTCAAGAGCAGGAATTATGGATGCTGTAGATCTGTCTCCCGAACCCTATGGCACGGTGAATTCAATCAAAGATTTGCAGAATACAATTAAAAACCATATCAAAAACAATAAAATTAACGGTCAGCAGCCCATTATCGGAAATGGGTATGATGATGCGATTATGACAGAGCACCGTCATCCTACAAAAACAGAACTGGATGCCATCAGTAAAACCAATCCTATTATTATTATTCATGCTTCGGGCCATGCCAGCGTTGCAAACAGCGCCATGTTACAACTGCTGGGAATAACAGAGTCGTCAAAAGATCCTGAAGGAGGACACATTGGCAGGGATAAAAAAACAGGAAAACTGAACGGAAAACTAGAAGAGAATGCCAGTTTCACTGCTTTATTGACCTTAACGAAAAAAATGAATAAAGGCAAAGATACCCAGGCTCACGCCATGGAAAACCTGATGAAGGCTCAGGGTGAATGGCTCAGCTATGGACAGACTACCATTTGTGATGGGAGAACCATGGGGGAAAGTGTTGCTCTGTTAGAAAAGGCAGCATCTCAACATCTTTTTAAAGCTGATGTTGTTTACTTTCCCGATTATGAATATTTCAAAAAAGATTTCAACAGTTTCAGACCCAAATATATGAAGTATGAAAACCGCTTGAAACTGGCTGGGTTCAAATTTTCTGATGATGGTTCTCCACAGGGAAAAACGGCCTGGCTCACTCAGCCTTATTTAGTTCCACCTGAAGGTCAGTCTAAAGATTATAAAGGGTTTCCCATCTTCACGGATGAAACGTTATATAACGACCTGAAAACACTTTTCCAGAATCATATAACTGCACAGCTTCATGTAAATGGAGATGCCGCCATTGATCAGGCTATACGGGTTATTAAAAGGTTAAAAGATGAAAATATTTACCATCCGGAATTACGGGCAACGTTAATTCATGTGCAAAACAGCCGCCCGGACCACATTCAAAAGATAAAAGAATTAGGGGTAATTCCTTCTTACTTTTCTACTCATGCGTATTTATGGGGAGACTGGCATTATTCAAGTGTTTTCGGTCCTGAAAGAGCTGCTTTTATAAGTCCGGCCAACTCAGCATTAAAAGCAGGAATTACGTTTACCATTCATCATGATGCTCCGGTTACACCACCTGATCTGATTACCGCAGTTTATGCAGCAGTGAATAGAAAGACGCGTTCGGGAATGATCTTAGGACCTAATGAAAGAATTACTCCCATGGAAGCTTTAAAAGCGATTACCATTAACGGAGCCTATCAGTTGCAGGAAGAAAATAAAAAAGGTTCTATTAAAGCAGGTAAAATGGCTGACTTTGTTATTCTTGATCAGAATCCTTTAACGATAAGTCCTGAAAATCTCCGAAACATTAAGGTGCTTGAAACGATAAAAGAAGGAAATTCCGTATACCAAAGAAACTGAATCTATTGATATCATAAAATATTTACAAAGAAAAAAGCAGATGAAAATTCACCTGCTTTTTTGTATGTGTTGGGAAGAAAATTTTATCCTCCGAATTTTTCTGCGTAATCCGCCTGAGAAGCTTTGATCACTTTTCTTGCGTGCTCAGCTCCGTAAACTTCCTGGATTCTGCATTTTGCAGGCTCATCCGGTAAGTTTTTATAGGTAAGGAAGTAGTGCATTAATCTTTTCACTTCAGCTTCCGGTAATTCAGAAATATCTCTGAAGTGTCCGAAGGCGTGGTCATTGATCATTACAGCAACAATTTTATCATCTGCTTCACCACCGTCGATCATTTTGAAACCACCGATTGGAATAGCTTCCATCAATAAACCTCCTGCATGGATGTTGTGAGAACTTAAAACACAGATATCAAGCGGGTCATGATCTCCCATCGTTACATCATCAGCTCCAGCCTCTATAGCAAGTTTCATTACTTCATTGTGGCAGTAAGTTCTAGGAACAAAACCATATAAAGCAGGGATAATGTTAGAGAATTTCTGCGGTCTGTCTACCTTTAAATATCCTGTTTCTTTATCTACTTCATATTTAATAGTATCTGAAGGAACAATTTCCACAAATACGTTTACAACATTTGGCGCATCTTCTCCTGCAGAAATTCCGTGCCATGGATGTGCTTTAAAATTTGGAATCATTATTTATCTGTTAATTTTTAAGTTATTATTAAAATTTCTTTTCTTAAATCTTCAATAGTTTCAGCAATATAGTCGTTGCCTTCCATATAGTTCATGATGAAAATCGTTTTGAATTCATCCAGCTGAACCTCTCCTTTCAACCCGTCATAAGTTTTATGAAGCAGTTCTATAATTGCATTTTTTGAGTCTACGATATTCTTCCAGGAGTTTTTTGTAATGTATAACTGCTGTGAAGAGTTGTATTCAAATTCTTCATTGATCGCCTTTTCAGTCAGGAAAATAAACTCATGAACGGCCAGTCCCCTGTCGAACCTCTGTATAAGGTTGGAAGGCTTCATTCTGTCCAGAAACAAGGTCATTCTTTCATAGGAATGTGCTTTGTTCTCTGAATTGGATTTCACACTAAGTAATTTGATTTCCTGGTTCTTAAGAGTAATATATGAGTGTACAAATTGTCTGAGCAAAACCAGAAAAGGAATTGCAATAATCAATGCAAATGCATAGGGTAAATATCCTGATAGACTCGTCATAATTTTAGACTGCAAAATTACTAATTATTTTCCGTCTTCTAAAGAGTTTTTAAAGATATCCACTTTAGAAATTTGTATATAGACCAATGCAAGGATAATTATAAGATAAAAGCCAAGCATCATCCTGTTTACCAGAGACGGAAAAACCAGAAATCTCAGCATGACAGTTGTGTAAATAACAGCAAAAAACAAGAGCTGAGCCTGGTTCTTTTTATTGTAAAACGAGAAACGATTGGCTAAAATAATTACAATAAAAATCAATAAGATCGGAAAGTAGGAAGAATTGAACTCCAACATTACATTACTTTTAATAAAGTGAATATAATCTGCAAAGGAAAACGGATCAGGCCCCGACACAGGATAAATCTGAACTTTGGTAAACTGATTCATAAAAAGTGCAGACCACGAAACCCGATTAAAAGCCTGTATTAAAAAGAAGGAAAGAAATATATATCCGTATGATACCAGTAATGAACCTGTTGTAATCTGAAAGTTATTCCTATAAAAATAAATAAGGGCGTACAGGAATGAATAAAATATAAAATATTCCGGTCTTGTAAGCACACACAGCATAGCCAATATGCCTGCGAAAAAGAAATTTTTTCTCACTAAAAACACATAAAAGCTCAAAAGAAGCAGCAGGCATGATAAGGAATCTGCTGAAACATGCCGGGCCGATTCCGGCAAAGGCTTGAACAATGAAATTAAAACAGTAAGGATAAAGGCAAGAGGATAATTTCTCAGAATTTTTATCAAAAAGCTGAAAATCAGAACCAGAATTAATGCATAAGAGATAACTGAAATCAGGGAGATGGAAGCAGAAGCACTGAAACCTAATTTAAATAATGACCAGCTGATAAAATTATAAAAAGGTTTCACCACAAAAAGTTGCAGCTCTTCCTCGTAGGCTTTAGGATTTTGTGAGATAATTTTATAGTAAGTACTCTCCCCTTTTGCCACTTCCTCAGCCATTGGATTAACAGGACCAAGTCCCGCGAAATCAGGATTTTTTTCTCTCAGTTCGTCATATACCTTCTGATGAATTTCCTCAATTTTCATTTCAGGATATTCCGTTTTATAGATCAGTCCCATATAGGCCTCCATATCAGTATTGTAGTAATGATGGGTATACAGGTAGTATGACATCATGCATACATAGATTGAAAATATAAAAACAAGAATATTCTTCTTTTTTTCCATACACTGATATTAAGGATACAAATGTAAAAAAACTATCATTTAAAATGCCTAAAGAAAGTTTTTATGAAAGTTCCCTAAAGTTCAAACAGTGCCGGCCTCTGTGTCACTTCATGATAACAGACACTATTTTCATCAAAAAAATGATAGACAAGACTTTTCCTCGTTCTGTTCTTATCCGTGTGAGGTTCTCCGCCATGAAGAATATTGGCATGCCAGATCAGTAGATCTCCTTTTTTGGCTTTAAAAATTTCTTTCTGTAAACCTAATTCTTTTACTTTATCTTCCAGAAAGGTTTCATAGGCTCTGTAGCTTTTCTTTCCTATTTTCAGGGCTGTGCCTTCATTATCATAATCGGAATTCAGGAAATAAGGAAGCTTATGACTTTTAGGAATATAATGAAGCGCTCCGTTACTTTCGTCTACATCTTCCAGGGCAATCCATACTCCGAGCAGTCCTCCCAATGGATAAGTGGTCATATGGATACTGTCAGAATGGGTTTTCTGCTGGCTGCCGTTGATGAAGTTGATACTTTGGAAAAGCTTGGATTTTCCGTCCAGTAAAACAGATAAAAAGTCTAACAGTTCTTTATCACTTCCAATATTTTTAATGATTTCTGAATGATGGATTGCAAACATCAGCTTTCCTCCGTAAATAAATTTCAAAGTCCCGTCCTTCATCAATTTATCAATTTCAGTATTGATTTGATCTGCTGTTTCCGGACTAAGGAAATTTCTCAGAATCATATACCCATTCTCATCATACTGAAGAGCACTTTCTTTATTTTCTTCAGAAAGCTTCTTAAAAAAAGACGTTTCCTTCAATTTTGTATAATCCAGTGTTCTTTCGCTGGCTGGAAGGTGAGCAAAATCCTTGCTTGAAATACTTGAAAAATAGTTCTTATTGATTCCGTATTTTTTATATAATGGAATATTATGCTTTAATTTATTCTTTTTAAACAAGTTATAAAGCATGTATGATAATTTGTACTGACGAATCTGTTGTAACATAACTGTTTTACTAAGGGTTTTATAAAGTTACGGAATATTACTTAATTAGAACCAATCTAAACAATGCTTTTCATCATAAAAATGGCTTTCCTCTCAATATAAGATACCCTAACTTTTTGAAAAGGTTCTTTTTTGAATTCTCAATAATTCCGTAAGGCCTTAATTCCGGCCGGAATCCGCGGAAAAATTCCTCAATATTAGGGAGTTCTCCTCCTTCAAAATCAAATATATGAGTTTCAATATTCTCTTTAATGACATGATCAATCAATACGGATGCTCCCGATAATCTGACATAGTCTTTATCATTAAAATTTCCTAAAAGCGCTACCATATCACAGTCCGTATAGGTAGCAATTACATTGATAATCTTATGCTGATAGTAAAATGCCGTAAATTTGAGGTAACCAAGATGATGAAAACTTTCAAAGATCCTCATGAATTCTCCAAGATCATTTTCTTTGCTCAACCCGATGGTATTCGCTTCAATAAAAGCTTTAGCTTTATCGTAAGTGATTGTTTTAATTTCTGATTCTTTTAAAACAGCTTCATCTAACCGAAGTTTTCTTTTTCTTTTGGGTGAATATCTTGTATATACCTTCTCATAAGCATCAGGATACAGTAAAAAATTCTTCTTGATTCTGATCTTTGTACGAAGCTGATTGACATCATTGAAAGGATATGCCCTTATCATATAATTTTTTTCCAGATATTCCAGAAAAGCCTCATTAAGATCCACATCATCTTTAACGGAAAAAACACCAAGCTGCTGACAAAGCTTAGGGTTGTGCACGATTTTCATCCCGTATTTTCTTACAAAAGGAACAGGCATTACTGCTTCGTAATCTTTATAAACAAGAATTTCCCAGGGCATTGTAGAAGTAGTATCTAAAAAATGCTTTGCAGCAGAATATTTTCTTTGTTCGGAATTTTCTAAACACTGAGCATATTTCACAAAGTCAATTTCATGGTATTTTAATCTTCTAATCATAATAATCCTGCGTCCGAGAAACTAAAATAAGCATCCTGCGTGACAATAATATGGTCTAAAAGCTGGATACTTAATGTATTTCCTGCTTCTTTTATTTTCTGTGTAATGTTGATATCTTCCCGGCTTGGTTTTAAGCTTCCGGAAGGGTGATTGTGGGCAATGATAATGCCGGTTGAAAAATGATCCAGTGCGGCTTTATAAAGAGTTCTTACATCTACAATAGACTGACTGATTCCTCCCTGGGTAAGCTGGGAAACATGAATCACTTTATTGCTGTTGTTAAGGAAAATCGCCCAGAATTCTTCTGTTCTCAGATCAGAAAGCTGGTTTCTGAGAATGACATAGGCATCGTGACTGTTTCCAATCATTGTTTTTTCAGGAATTTCCTGAACAGCTCTCCTCTTTCCGATCTCTAAGGCCGTAATGATTGAAATAGCCTTTGTAGCACCAATTCCCTTGAATTTCATCAGGTCTTTAACGGATAGCAAACTTAACTGATGCCAGTTGTTATTGACAGAATTCAGAATTTTTCTTGCAAGCTCTACAGCATTCTCATCCCTGTTTCCACTTCCCATAATAATTGCTAACAGCTCAGAATCAGAAAGTGAGCTCTTGCCTTTCTGCAAAAACTTTTCTCTGGGTCTGTCATCTTCTGCAAGAAATTTTATAGCCATGGAAAAGGAATTATAAGTTAATAGAATGCATATAAAATGATCGGATTCTTCGACTGATCAATATATTTTGACGTCTCTTTAAAAGCATTTACCGAAAGCATAGGACAGCCTAAACTTAAACATGCAGAATTCCGGGATTCAGTATCAGGAATACATCCGTAAGAATGAAGAACAATGGCTCTCTGCATAGCATTACTGTTGGTAGAATCCAGACCTGTCAGCCGATACGCTTTACCAAATTTTCCTACATAACTTTCTCCAATAGCATATTTTCCAAGGGATGACTGATAAGATCCTTCAATATTACTGAATTTTAAAGCATCTGACTTTGGAGTCACTGAACCTGAACCATGGGAGACTATAGCCTGCTGTACGATTGTATTGTTTTTCAGGTTATAAATAAAATAGCGATACTTTCCTGAAGGGATTTTAAAGTTGATAAAAACAGCCAGTTCCTGATTGTATTCTTTTCCTTTAATGTAATTTTTAATCTCCGAAATCCTTATCTGAGGAATACCTAATGAGTTCAACTGCTGGGATTCAGCTTTTGAACAGGAAATTACCATTAAGAAAAGAAAAATAAGGTGTTTCATCATGCGGTTTTTATACTGCTATTCTATGATCATTCCATCTTTCATAACAAGCTTACGGTCTGTAATTTCTGCAAGATTAGGGTTATGGGTTACAATGACAAAAGTCTGGTTATATTTGTCTCTAAGATCAAAAAACAATCTGTGAAGATCATCCGCATTCTTGGAATCAAGGTTACCTGTAGGCTCATCTGCAAAAATGATTTTCGGTGAATTGATTAAAGCCCTTGCCACCGCTACTCTTTGCGCTTCTCCACCAGAAAGTTGGTTGGGTTTATGATTCAGTCTTTGCTCTATCTTCAGATCTTCAAATAAAGCATAAGCCTTTTCGATAGCTTCTCTTTCGTTGGCTCCTGCTATTTTTGTCGGAAGCAATACGTTTTCCAACGCGGTAAACTCCGGAAGAAGCTGATGAAACTGAAATACGAAACCGATATTCTGATTTCTGAATTTTGAAAGCTGCTTATCATTCATATTGATAAATGATTCACCTGCTATTTCAATTTCAGTATCGTATTTACCGGACTGGGTGGGATGATCCAGTGTTCCTAAAATCTGCAGCAGTGTAGATTTACCTGCTCCTGATTCTCCTACAATAGAAACCACTTCTCCTGTTTTGATATGAATATCAACTCCTTTCAGTACCTCTAAATTCCCATAAGATTTATGGATATTTCTTGCTTTAATCATGATTCAAAAATAGTGAATTGCCTGCAAATAAAAAACCGCTTTTTGAAGCGGTTTGTATTTTATTTTACTTTTTGAGTGTTTAGATTCCGGCAATCTACTTATACAGTTCTTTTCTATTAATTTTTTAAATTATTACAGTCTTATTTTTTATAAAAATATTTGTACCAGAAGCTTTTTCTAAACCTATAAGGTTTTTGAAACCTTATAGGTTTGTCATTCGTCATCATTCCCATTTACCCAAAAAAACAAAAAAACCTCCCAGTCCGGGAGGTTTCAATATTTTCAATTCAGAAAATTACAGTAACAATGTTAATGGACTTTCTAAATATGTTCTTAATGTCTGTAGGAACTGAGCACCTGTAGCACCGTCTACTACTCTGTGGTCACAAGCTAATGAAAGTTTCATAGTGTTTCCAACTACGATCTGACCATCTTTAACGATAGGCTTCTCGATAATCGCTCCTACTGAAAGGATTGCAGAGTTTGGCTGATTGATGATACTTGTGAAAGTTTCAATTCCAAACATTCCTAAGTTGGAAATAGAGAATGTAGAACCTTCCATTTCGTTAGCTTTAAGACCTTTACTCTTAGCTCTTGATGCCATATCCTTTACAGCTGCTGAAATCTGAGTATAGGTCATCTGATCTGTATGTTTCAATACAGGAACTACCAATCCGTCCGGAATAGCTACTGCTACACCAATATTGATATTTCCTCTGTGGATGATCTTATCACCTGCCCAGCTTGAATTTACCTGAGGGTGTTTTCTTAAAGCAATTGCAGTGGCTTTAATGATCATATCGTTGAAAGAGATCTTGGTATCCGGTAAAGAATTGATTTCTTTTCTGGCCTCAATTGCTTTATCCATATTGATCTCAACCATCAGGTAGTAGTGAGGGGCAGAGAATTTACTTTCAGAAAGACGTTTTGCAATAATATTTCTTACCTGAGAGTTTGGAGTTTCTGTATCTTCACCCTGTACAAAGCTTACTGCAACAGGAGCAGCGCTTGCTACAGGAGCTGAAGCAGCTGGTTTTACAGCTGGCTGATAGTTTTCAATATCTTTTTTAACGATTCTTCCGTTTTCACCAGAACCCTGAACACTGTTGATGTCAACTCCTTTATCCTGAGCCATTTTCTTAGCCAGTGGAGAGATTGCCACTCTGTCAGAAGATGAAGAATTGGCAGCAGGAGCAGCTTTTTCTTCTGTTTTAGTTTCTGCTTTTTGTTCAGCTGGTTTTTCAGTTGACTGACCCGCAGCTTTTGGAGCTCCTACAGCGGAAACATCTGTTCCTGCAGGGCCAATGATTGCCAATACGGAATCAACCGGAGCAGCACCTCCTTCTTCTACACCTTGCTTCAATAGTACTCCATTGAATTCAGATTCGAAATCCTGTACCGCTTTATCTGTTTCGATCTCAGCAAGAAGATCTCCTTCCTTTACTGTATCACCTACATTTTTGTGCCATTTAGCCACCTTACCTTCTGTCATTGTATCAGAAAGTCTTGGCATTGTAATAATTTCAACTCCTGCCGGAACTTCTGCAGCAGCAGGCGCAGCAGTTTCTGCTTTAGGCTGTTCTTCTGATTTTTTTTCTTCAGTTGCAGCAGCGGGAACAGCAGCCCCACCTGTCAATCCTGAAATATCTTCTCCTTCATTCCCGATAATAGCTAAAACAGAGTCTACAGCAGCAGCAGATCCTTCTTCTACACCTACGTATAAAAGAGTCCCTTCTATTTCAGATTCGAAATCTTGAACTGCTTTATCAGTTTCAATTTCAGCTAAAATATCTCCTTCTTTTACTTTATCTCCTACTTTTTTATGCCATTTGGCCACCTTACCTTCCGTCATTGTGTCGGACAGGCGGGGCATCGTAATTACTTCTGCCATAATCTATATTGATTTGAGATTCGAGATTTGAGATTTGAGATTTCAGAAATTTCAAACTTCAAATTTCAAATAAATTTTTATTTTTTAGTTTTCTAATTTGTCTAGGAATGGATAGTCTTCCTGAGCATATACATACTCATAGATTTTTTCTGCATCAGGATACGGAGAGTTTTCCATAAATTCGATACACTCTTCAACAAAATCTCTGGATTTGTTATCGATAGCTTCCAATTCTGTTTCTGTAGCCCATCCGTTTTCTAAAATTCTATGTTTTATCAATTCGATCGGGTCATCATTTTTATGGAGAGCTACTTCTTCTTTAGATCTGTATGGCTCAGCATCAGACATTGAGTGCCCTCTGTAACGGTAAGTTCTTGCTTCAATAAATGTAGGTCCGTCTCCTCTTCTTGCTCTTTCAATAGCTTCGTAAGCAGCTTCTGCTACCTTCTCAGGATCCATTGCATCTACAGCAAGGCAAGGCATTTCGTATCCTAAACCTAATTTATAGATATCTTCGTGGTTGGCTGTTCTTTTTACAGAAGTTCCCATTGCATATTGGTTGTTTTCCACAACAAATACTACCGGAAGTTTCCAGTTCATTGCCATATTGAAAGTTTCATGTAAAGAACCTTGTCTTGCAGCACCATCTCCAAAGAAACAGATGTTTACAGCTTTTCTGTCGAAATATTTATCAGCAAAAGCAATACCTGCACCTAAAGGAATTTGTCCTCCAACGATACCATGTCCTCCGTAAAAACGGTGTTCTTTACTGAAAATGTGCATAGATCCACCCATACCTCCGGATGTACCAGTAGCTTTACCACAAAGTTCTGCCATGATTCTTTTAGGATCCACGCCCATCGCCATTGGATGGATGTGACATCTGTAAGCAGTAATCATACTGTCCTTTGTAAGATCCATTGCATGTGTAAATCCGGCAGGGATAGCTTCCTGACCGTTATACAAATGTAAAAATCCTCTGATCTTTTGTTTTAGGTAAAGAGAACGGCATTTGTCTTCAAACCTTCTCCACATTGTCATATCTTCATACCACTTCAGGTATACCTCTTTAGAAAATTCTTTCATGTGTTAGCTCTTGCTTTTTTATGATGAAATAGTTGAGCAAAATTATGAAAAAAACTTTGTTTTTATTCTATACATAGATAACTTTTCGATTTTTCTGTAAAATCTACTTGCAGGCCGGACGGATTATTCTTAATTTTCGAGCCTTTGAAACTCTCATAAGGCAACCTTTTATTGATCATTTTCTTATCATGACAGCTAAGCAATCAGCCTGTTAATGTGGCTTTTCCAAAATTAGAATCAAGACAAAAATACAGGGAAATGATTATGCTTCACTCTCTATTTTCTTCCCCTTTAATTATTGTTAATATACCTTTTGGTTATTTCAACAGCTTTTTTTCCGGAGAAAAACCGGTAAGTTTGAGCGTTCTGTCTTCAATTTCATTAACAAAATTGCCATATTGACTGGCTGTCCGGGCTTTAATCTCCTTCCATTCCTGATCTGCCATAAATCCTTCCCAAGCGGTTTTCATAGTAGCTTCATCTTTCCATTCAAGCAAATAAACGAATTCTGTCTTATCTTTAAATTCCGATTCCCAGATCGATACAATGGTAAATCCATATTTTTTCATTATTCTCAGAGCATGATCTCTGAAGCGGTCCAGAAAAACCTGCTTGTTCTCTTTAGGAATTTCATAAATTCTTAATTGATGTACAGGCGGCGAAGAAATATTTTCCGTGGAAACCTTTTGTCCGAAAGTAAAAAATCCTAAGATAACCAATACGAATGTGAATAGGTGTTTCATGATAATGATTAAACTGATCAATTAAAAATAAAACATTTCCTGCAAAATTTAATATTAATCTAAAAAGTAAAAAAAGTTAGTACATCAAAACCTATAATAATGAATTATTTTCTCAATTTATCCACCAACTTCCATCGGCTTCTTCCCCTTGTTTTTTGAGGTTATAATAGTATATTTGGTTTTTAAACTTGATTATGGAAGAAAAGCAGTCTTCATTATTACACAAAATTTCAAAAGTCATTTCTGATTTTTTTAATCCTTTGGTCTCTCTGATCATTTTCTTTACCTACATGAGCATCAGGGAATATTCTCTTAAGGATTCTATGCTGTATTTTCTGCCTGTATTATTAATGATCATTATTCCGGTTGTTGTATGGCTGGTATGGAATGTAAAAACGGGAAGATACACCAATATGGATGTCTCCAACCGTGTTCAAAGGAAAAGCCTGTATATATTTATTGCAGTTTGTGTCATTGTTTATCTTCTTTTTAATTATATCAGAAACGGATATATTGATCTTGTCATGCTGTTTATTCTGGTACTGCTTTTCGCCCTGCAGATCAGCAATCTTTTTATAAAAAGCTCGATGCATACAGCATTTAATGTATTTGTAGCAGCATTATTTTTCTCACTTGACTGGAAAATGGGTCTGGTGTGGCTGGGAATTGCTGTTTTGGTCGGAATCACCCGTATCATTTTAAAAAGACATACCGTAAAAGAAGTATTTATGGGGGCTGGAATAGCTTTTCTGGTATCTTTTATCTATCTTTATTGCAATATTCAATTTCAACATTAGAATACTCTATGAAAATAAATCATCTTACTGCCGCAGAAGAAAACTTTATGAAGCTGTTTTGGAAAATGGAATCTTTCTATCTAAAGGACGTTATGGAGCAGCATCCGGAACCGAAACCACACCAGAATACGGTTTCCACTTATTTGAAAATATTAGTTGAAAAAGGCTATCTGTCCACTGTAAAAGAAGGGAGAATCTTCAAATACAGCGTGCTTGTTCCTTTAGAAGAGTATAAAAAATTCCTGTTAAAAGAGCTTTCACACAACTTTTTTAATCATTCAGGGAAAGAAATTCTGGAGCTTTTATTAAGTGAAAAATTAATTTCCCAGGAAGATATGAAAGGCTATTTTGATCTTAAAATCGAAATAAAGCCGGCAAAAATTGAAGAACCTAAGTTCGAAGTAGCTGAAGAAATCCTGAATCCCAAAAAAGAAAAGAAAACCAAAGGAAAGGAAAAAGAGAAAGACAAGGACAAGGACAAAAAGAAGAAAAAGAAAAAAGATTAATTTAAATTCAAAAAACACCAAATCATGAAAACAAAATTCCAGGAAACTCTAAGCCGGGCCAATGAAGCCATTTTCCGATATCCAATGGTTTTGGTAATGGCTTTATTAGCTTCTGCCGGTGCCATATGTATTGCGGAAACAGATCGCTTTGAAATCACTTCTTATATCAAATTTACCATTTGTGCCTGCTTGGGAATTTCCCTGATGTTTGCATTAAAAATGCTGTCACAAAGAATCGGAAAAGAATTATTACTGCACGTATCCGGCGTTATCTTTCTCATCGGTTTTTATTGTATTCTCCCTGACAGAAAGGAAAGTTTTACAGAAGTGCATACTTATGTTATTGCTGTTACCGCTCTTCTCTCCCATTTACTCGTATCATTTATTCCGTTTCTGGAGAGAGACAGAGAGCTCAGGTTCTGGCAGTACAACAAAAATCTTTTTATCAATATCTTTCTTACTGCCGTATTTACAGGGGTTTTGACTGGTGGCGTTGAATTGGCAATTCTGGCCATTGATAAACTTTTTGATTTTAACTTTCATGACAGAATTTACAGAGATACTTTCTTTGTTCTCGCTATTTTCGGGAGTAGTTTTATATTCCTTTTATTTAATGATAAAGGCTTAAACAACCTTGAAAAAGATGGTACCTATCCTGTTGTTCTGAAGTTTTTCACTCAGTTTATTTTAATTCCTTTACTCCTGCTCTATGTAACGATCCTTTATTTCTATTCTGTTAAAATAGTCATCAACTGGCAGCTTCCGAGAGGCTGGGTTTCTTATCTTGTTTTAGCGTACAGCATCGTGGGAATTCTAGCATTGCTTCTTGTACATCCTCTGAAACAAGAAAACGCAAAATCCTGGGTCAGGATATTCTCAAAAGCGTTCTATTATACAATACTACCTTTGATTGTTCTGCTTTTCACTGCAATTTTTACCAGAATTTTAGAATATGGCTATACAGAACCAAGGTACTTTGTTCTCCTGCTTGCTTTATGGCTGTCAAGCATAGTTGTCTACTTTATTTTCAACAAAAAAGCCACCATAAAATTCTTTCCTGTCAGCTTATTTTTATTTGGTGTTTTTGCATTGATTTTCCCTTACCTTAATGCTTTTAGCGTGGCTAAAAGAAGTCAGAAAACGGAATTAATGAATATCTTAAAACAACATCAACTGATCAGTGCCGGCAAGATTAATTTCCAGAAAAAGGTTACAGATACAATCCGTACTGAAATTGCCAATAAATTTGAATTTCTGGCTGAAAGAAAACAAGGAGCATTCCTATCGGGTTTACTGAATGAAAAAGATCAGGCTGAATTGTCAGAAAATATTGAAAAAGGTTCCTTTTACAGCATCAATTACAGTATTCAGAATAAGTTTTCAGATGTGAATGTCACTGTAAAAAACAGGGCGTACGAAATGAACAGACTCGTTCTTGTTCGTGAAGAAAAGGCTGTAGAAATCGGGAATTATCAATATTTAATTTCTTTCCATCGTTATAGCAGAGATCCACAACAACTGAATAATGACCAGTTTGAGCTTACAGACCAACTGACAAAAAAATCCTCATTAAAACTAAGTTTAAATGATCAGGAAGAAGTAGATTTCGGACCACAGATCATTAAACTATTTGAGGAAAATAAAAACAAAACAGGAAACGTAAAACTTCCTGAAATTGCGATGGAATCTGACTTAGGCAAGTATCACGTTAAACTTATTTTCAATGAGATCACAAAGGAAAAATACTCTGAAAATAACACTGCCGATATTTATTACGAAAACGTTTACATTCTTATAAAATTAAAATAAGCGTTCCAATAAAAAAGAGACTACCTTCTGGATAGTCTCTTTTATTTATCTGAGTTGTATAATTTATCTGTTCGTTCCGGAACTCCAAAGCGGAGAGTTTCTTCCGTAGATCACAAGATTTCCGTCATCCTGAACGGATAACTTGTTTGCTCCTTTACCATCTGTATTTGAACTGAAGGCAACGCCATTTCCACGTGTATACACTACCAGATTACCATCTTCCTGGAAAATTGCTCTTACTCCTCTGCTGGTTGTCTTTGCTTCCCATACAGGAACACCGGATTTGTTATAAAATACCACAACATCTCACCACAAAATTATAATTAAATGATTTACTGGAAATTAAATTTCCATAAAAAAAGCGGCTTAAAAGCCGCTTCATATTTTTACCAACGATTTCCGCCTCCGCCACGGTTGTTACCATAGCCTCCGCCTCTATTGTTGTTGTTACCATAACCTCCACCTCTGTTGTTATCGAAGCTTCTTCTTGGTTTTTCTTCTCTTGGTTTAGCTTCAGATACGTTTAGAGTTTTTCCGTTGAATTCTTTTTGGTTAAGAGCTTCAATAGCTTGCTTTCCTTCTTCATCACCCATCTCTACGAAACCGAAACCTCTGGAACGACCAGTTTCTCTGTCTGTAACGATTTTAGCTGATGATACATCTCCAAATTCTGCGAATAGATCGTGCAACTCATACTCTTTAGTTGCGTAATTGATGTTTGAAACAAAAATGTTCATTTTAAATAAATTAAAAAATTAATAAAAATTTGGTATATAAAAGAAAAACAACATAAATTAATGAACAAATATTGATTCCAAATATAAACGTATGCAAGATACAATTAAAAATTTCAAATCAAAGCTTTTTTTACATATTTCTCACATTATGTTGAGTACAAGCGATCAAAAAGGATATAAAACCAATTTAAATAACTGAAAATCAAATAATTAAACGCCACGTTATCATTTAGTTAATTTATTTAACATTTGACGTAAAAAACAACCTTTATCCAACTTAATCCTGCATTTGTATTGACGCACTTATTTTCATTTTAAATTCGAAAAAACATCAAATCATCAACATATGAAACAGCATACCACCAATTACACAGATACTCTTATTGAAATTGCTGAAGACTGTCCGGTTTCCCAGGCACAGATTCCTCCGGAAAAGAAAACAAAGACACTCGCCAACCTTCAATATGAGAAGCTGATAAAACAGCCTTATCAATACTCGTCCGATGATCTTATTTTTGAATGTTATGCAATTAAAAATGATCTATCAGAAAGCGAAAAACAAAGTGAAAGAGAAAAATTCTTTTCCAAAGGCCAGCCCTGCCTCCGCTGCTCTCCTCTTGCAAAAAAATACGGATTCGGGTTTCATCACAATTCCGAAGGAAAAGTTGCCCTGATTCCTGTGGAGAGTGAAGAATATCAAACATTGCTGAATGAACCTTCCATAGCAAAAACAAAAGCCATGCGCTCCAAAAGAAAATGATTGAGAACATGAATAATTCTTTTCAGTTCAATAAATACTATTCTTTTGAAAAGATCAGCTTTTAACACTAAATTTGTACTTCAAATTATTAAAAGATATGAACTACCATACCAGAAAATGGGTGAAGCCCGAAGATTTAAATCCCAACCATTCACTTTTCGGAGGAAGACTTCTTCAATGGATTGACGAAGAAGCGGCATTGTATGCTATTATCCAATTGGAAAACACAAAAGTAGTAACCAAATTTATCTCTGAAATCAACTTCGTGAGCTCCGCCAAACAGGGAGATATTATAGAAATAGGAATTGAAGCTACTCATTTCGGTTCTTCTTCCATTACTTTAAGATGTGATGTAAGAAACAAAATGACGCATCAGACGATTATTACTGTAGAAAGAATTGTTATGGTCAACCTTGATGCGGAGGGCAATCCGGCTCCTCATGGTAAAACCCAGATTGAATTCGTAAAAGACAGGTTAAACAAAAGCTTATGAAAATATTCATAAAGAATATGGTCTGCAACAGATGTATTGCGGCAGTAGAAAATATTTTCCGCAATGCAGATGTAAGGATAAGCAATATCTTATTAGGTGAAGTAGAAACAGAGAATGAAATTTCACCTGAAAAAATGCAGATGATAGAAAAGGAATTGCTCGATACAGGTTTTGAAAGGATCATGGATTCTGCACATCAGACCGTAGAAAAAATCAAAAACCTGATTATTGTAAAAATAAGTGATCTTGATATCTCAGAAGATTTCCTGCTTTCAGAATTTTTAAGTTCAAAATTTCACAAGGATTACAGCGCTCTTTCAAAAACATTTTCACAAAACGAAAATATCACATTAGAGCAGTTCTTCATTCTTCAGAAAATTGAAAAGGTAAAGGAACTTCTTTTGTATAATGAATTCAATCTTACCGAAATCGCAGGAAAGCTTGGCTACAAAAGCGTTCAGCATCTTTCTTCCCAATTCCGCAATATAACCGGATTTACTCCGACAGAGTTTAAAAAACTTAAAGAACACCATCGCAAAGCGCTTGACAATCTTTAATATATTTGAGTGTTTGAGCGTTTAATGAGTGAAGGAGTTAAATATCCCTATCACACTTACAAACTCTCAAACCCTCTTACGCTTATACTCTCAACCTCTCCCACTCCACCTAATTTTATAACTATTATCCTTAAATTTATAACAACCTTAGGTTTCCATTTTGGAAATTTGTAGTATAAATTTAAGAATCATGGAACAACAGTATAAAATACTCGGAATGACCTGTTCCGGCTGCCAGAAAAAGATATCCAACCAACTGAACAGTGTTGAGGGCGTCACTGCCGATGTAAATCTGGAAACCCATACCGCCACCATCACTTCTGATCATGGAGTGAAACTTTCAGTTTTGAATGACGCTTTGGCAGAGATAGGAAAATACAGACTTGAAGATCCTGATAATCCTGAGAAAACTTTTATAAAACCTCAGGACCGTGTATCGCCGTCTTCTGTATACTATTGTCCGATGGAATGCGAAGGAGATAAGGTATATTTCAAACAGGGCGAAAGATGTCCTGTCTGTAAAATGTATCTGGTTCCTATTGAAGAAAAGCTGGCTAAGGATCCTAATCATAAACCAACCTATTCATCAACCAACCTTCCTGAAAACTTTAAAGACAGCATAGGAAAATACTATTGCCCGATGTTTTGCGAAGGGGATAAAGTATATGATGAAAAAGGCAGCTGCCCTGTTTGTCATATGGATTTGGAGCCCATCACTGAAGAACTTGTACAAAATGTAAGCCCTCATCAGCATCACGCTCATTCCCATGCTCACAACCATCACGATCACCATCACAGCCATCATCACGAAGCGCCAAAAGTGACCGATGAAATGGCCGGCAGATATTACTGTCCGATGTACTGTGAAGGTGACAAAACCTACGATTCCAATGTAGGATGTCCCGTTTGTGGAATGGACCTTGTAAAATATCCTGAAAAGAAAACCGCAAAATACACATGTCCTATGCATCCGGAAATCATCCGTGACGAACCGGGAGACTGCCCGATCTGTGGAATGGATCTCGTAAGAATGCCGGACAGCGGTGATAACGAAGAGGATGAAACTTATAATATTTTAAAAAGAAAATTTTTCATTTCACTGGCATTTACCATCCCGGTTTTCATTCTTTCAATGGGAGGAATGGTGATCAACTTCCCTTTCTCTCATCAGATCCAGGGATTTATTGAGCTTGCTTTGACTCTTCCTGTAATGTTTTATTCAGGATGGTTTCTGTTGAAAAGAGGCTGGATTTCCTTCAAAACATGGAACCTCAATATGTTCAGTCTGATTGCTCTGGGAGTTGCTGCTGCATTTATTTTCAGTATTGTTGCTCTGATATTTCCAGACATTATTCCCCATGAAATTCGTGGACATAATCATGAAATCCCACTGTATTTTGAGGCAGTCTGTGTGATTTTAACCCTTGTTATTTTAGGTCAGCTGATGGAAGCAGCAGCTCATAAAAAAACTGGAAATGCCATCAAAGAATTAATGAACCTTTCACCGGATGAAGCCAACCTTATAATAAACGGTGAAGAAAAGAAAGTTCTGCTCTCCCAGGTGAAAATAGGAGATTTATTAAAAGTAAAACCAGGAGAAAAAATCCCGGTAGACGGAAAAATCATTGAAGGAAATTCTATCGTAGATGAAAGTATGATTACAGGAGAACCTGTTCCCGTTGAAAAAAGTGTAGACGATAAAGTATCTTCCGGAACCATCAACGGTAACCAGGTATTCATTATGAAGGCAGAAAAGGTAGGTGATGAAACACTGCTTTCCCAGATCATTAAAATGGTGAATGAAGCCAGCCGCAGCAAAGCTCCTATCCAGAAGCTTACCGATAAAGTTTCTAAAGTATTTGTTCCTGTAGTCATCCTTATTGCGGTGCTTACTTTTATTCTGTGGCAGTTTTTCGGTCCGGAAGGGAAAAGAACCTTATTTGCTTTTGTGAATGCTGTTGCAGTGCTTATTGTGGCTTGTCCCTGTGCCCTTGGGCTGGCAACTCCAATGTCTTTAATGGTTGGAATCGGAAAAGGTGCTAAAAATGGAATTCTGATCAAAAATGCAGAAGCTCTTGAACAGATGAATAAAGTAAATGTTCTGATTACCGATAAAACAGGAACTTTAACAGAGGGAAAACCTTCAGTAGAACATATTGAAACGGTAAACGGAGATCCGAATCACATTTTAAAACTGGCTTTTTCTCTGAACCAGAATTCTGAACACCCGCTTTCCAATGCCGTCATAAAAAGAGCAAAAGAAGGGAATATAAGTGCTGAAAAAGTAAATCAGTTTGAAAACATATCCGGAAAAGGAGTCAAAGGAAATATCAACGGTAAGACCGCTTATCTTGGAAATGAAAGTCTATTGACCTCGCATCAGATTATGATTCCGGAGAGCTTAAAACAGAAAGCAGTAGAAGTTCAGTCTAAAGCTCATACTATTTCTTATATCGCACAGGAACAGCAAGTGCTGGGATTTGTAAGCTTTACAGATAAAATTAAAGAAAGCTCTAAAAAAGCCGTAAAACAGCTGATGAGTGAAGGTATAGACGTTATCATGATGACCGGAGACAACGAACATACTGCCAAAGCTGTTGCTGATGAGTTAGGAATCAAACATTTCAAAGCCAACTGTCTTCCTGAAGACAAACTTAATGAGGTGAAAAAACTACAACAGCAGGGCAAAATTGTAGCGATGACGGGAGACGGAATCAATGACTCTCCTGCCCTTGCCCAATCCGATGTGGGCATTGCCATGGGAACAGGAACTGATGTTGCCATTGAAAGTGCTGAAATCACTTTATTAAAAGGTGATATCTTAGGTGTTGCAAAAGCTAAATTACTGAGTGAAAAGCTTCTCAAAAACATTAAGGAAAATCTGTTCTTCGCATTCATCTATAATGTACTGGGCGTTCCGGTTGCGGCAGGATTATTGTATCCATTCTTTGGAATTCTCTTATCACCAATGATTGCAGCTGCTGCGATGAGCTTCAGTTCCCTGTCTGTGATACTGAATTCATTGAGATTAAACTCCGTGGATCTGGATATAAAATAATAACATGACAAAAGAAAATCTTTACATAGGGTGTTCGGGATTTTATAATAATGACTGGAAAGGGTCTTTATATCCTGAAAATGCCCCAAGTAAAGATTTTCTTTCTTTATACTCAAAAACGTTCAATGCCGTAGAAATTAATTCTACTTTTTACAGGAAGCCAACCTCAAAAACACTGTTGAAGTGGCATGATGAAACACCCGACGGATTCAGATTTTTCATTAAAATTCCAAAGGCTATTACCCACCAAAACCGGCTTGAAAATTCCAAGGACGAGATTGCTGTATTCTGTGACCACATTCAGGACAGTCTGAAAGATAAACTTTCCGGATTTCTGTATCAGCTTCCTCCTTCCTTTAAAAATACGGCAGAGAATACAGAACGGATTATCAACAATATCGATTCCAGATTTCTGAACGTCATTGAATTCCGGCACAGCTCATGGTGGCAAAAAGAGATATTCGGTCTTTTAAAACAACATGATATTGTCTTCTCAGGCGTAAGTTTTCCAGGCCATCTTCCTGAAGATCTTATTATTAATCATCCGGAAATACTCTATTACAGACTTCATGGAAAACCTGTTCTTTACAAATCAGAATATAGTAAAGATTTCATAGATGCATTAGCTGAAAAGATTAAAAATGCCTCTCAAACCTCTTTTATTTTCTTTAATAATACCTGGGGAACGGCAGCTATTAAAAATTCGCTGTATTTAAAAAGCATTCTAAAATAATGAACTGACTGTAATGATTTGATTTTGTTAAAATAAAATAATTCCCCGTCAATTGAAGAATGTTGAAATCTTAACAAACATAGAAGAATACTATCGTTTTCATATTTATAAATGTTAAATTTTAAAGAAAAGAAAATCATAAATTTACAACTTGTCAGGTAATGGAAATCTCCCTTAAAATAAAGTTCTTAAAATAAACTTAAAAAGAAAAAACACTGCACAGCTTGGCATATAATTTGTTAATTTTCAACTGTTATTTTTAACGATTTTTAACAATTTAAAATTCCATTATTTTTATGAAAAAAATTTTTGCGGGAAAGTCAAAAAATATGACTTTTCTTGGGATGGTTGCATTGATGAGTGCAACTTCAGCATTACTGAACAGCTGTAATTTCAAAAACGAAGTGAATAATGACCCCGTCGTCAGTTCACAGGAACATCCTTCCGCAGAAATAGTCCCCGATAATAATGAAGAAGAAGTAGACCCTGATAAAAGAGTGATTTATCTTACTTTCGATGACGGCCCCAATCAGGGAACAGAAAATCTTTTAAAAATCCTTGACAAAAGAAACGTTTGCGCAACTGCCTTTCTGGTTGGTAAACATGCTTATGGAAGTAAAAGACAAAAAGATGATTTTCAGCTTTTGAAGCAAAATCCTCTTATAGAACTGGCCAATCACAGTTTCACGCACGCCCATAACAAATACACTGATTTTTATAAAAATGCTGATGCTGTAGTTCATGATTTTGATATTGCCAAAGACAGCCTGAAGCTTACTGATAAAATAGCAAGAACTCCGGGAAGAAATATCTGGAGACTCAACAATATTAACGTAACAGATATCAAAAGTTCAACAGCAGCTGCTGACGGTCTTAAAAAAGCTGGCTATAAAGTTATTGGCTGGGATCTTGAATGGAGACCTTCTCAAAAAATGACTTTAAAAGGAAGTCATGAAGCCATGATCAAGAAAGTAGACAGTATCTTCTTAAACGATCTTGAGAAGACATCGAGGCACCTTGTATTCCTTACCCACGACCAGTATCTTAGAGATGCAGACTCTATCAATGAACTGGATATGTTTATTGAGAAATTGCAGAAGAGCAACAAATTTGTGTTCAGAAAAATATCTCAATATCCTAAAATCAATGAGGTTTTGAATTAATAACCCCAGAAGACCTGATATCACTAAGCTTTGAACATTCAGAGAATTTTCGGACATTTGTATTATGAGTATTAAAGAGAACTACAACACTATAAAAAGCCAGCTGCCATCTACTGTGCAGCTGGTTGCCGTTTCTAAAACCCATCCGGTTTCTGCAGTACAGGAAGTCTATGATCTCGGACAGAAGGTTTTTGGAGAAAACAAGGTTCAGGAACTGATGGAAAAAGCTCCTCTCCTTCCTCAGGATATCCAATGGCACCTGATCGGACACTTACAAACTAACAAAGTAAAGTACATTGCTCCTTTCATAGATACCATACAAAGTGTGGATTCTGAAAGATTATTAACAGAAATCAATAAAGAAGCAGAAAAAAATAACAGAATCATCAAAGTCCTTCTGCAGGTAAAAATTGCAGCTGAGGATAGCAAGTTCGGGCTTGAAATTTCTGAAGCAAAAGATCTTTTCCAGCAATACATTGAAGGTAAATTTCCGCATGTTGAAATTACCGGCCTCATGGGAATGGCCACATTCACCGATGAGGAGCAGCAGGTTAGAAATGAGTTTTTAACCCTAAAGAAGCTTTTTGATGAATTAAATCAATCAAAAACATTAAATACCCTATCAATGGGAATGAGTGATGATTTCCCGATAGCGATCGAGTGTGGGGCCAACTCTGTGAGGGTCGGATCTGCCATTTTCGGGAGAAGAGACTACTCCAAATAGAATATTTAGGTACAGTTTTTGCTAATAATTGAAACAAAAAATTTAAATTTGCAACTATGCAAAAAATCCTTATAGTAGAAGACGAAAAAGCAATCTCGGGAGTACTTCACAGTATTCTTTCGGATGAACTCACCGATTATGAATTTGTTATTGCCGAAGATGGCCTTGAAGGTTACAAGCAGGTGGAAAAAGAAGATTTCGCATTGGTGATTTCTGATATCAAGATGCCTAAGCTTTCAGGAACCGAGCTTTTGAAACAAAGTCTTGCCTTAAAACCGGAAACTACTTTTATCATGATCTCAGGCCACGCAGACATCGATTCTGCTGTTTCCTGCCTGAAAGAGGGTGCATATGATTTTATTTCCAAGCCCATTGACATCAACAGACTTATTACAAGTGTGAAAAATGCATTGGTAAAAGAAACCCTGAAGAAAGAAAACAAAAACCTTCAGACAGAAAATAAAACCTTAAAGAAAAAAGTAAGTAAAAAATACCAGATGATCGGTACCTCTCCTGCTCTTCAAAAGATTCAGGATATGATTGAAAAGGTAGCCGCTTCTGATGCCAGAGTTCTGATCACCGGGCCTAACGGTGCAGGAAAGGAGTTGGTAGCTCATGCGATCCACAATCAAAGTGAGCGTGCAAGAGGTCCTATGGTAGAGGTCAACTGTGCTGCGATTCCGTCTGAACTTATTGAGTCTGAACTTTTCGGACACGTAAAAGGATCTTTTACAGGTGCTATTAAAGATAAGCAGGGAAAATTTGAACAGGCTAATGGTGGAACCATTTTCCTTGATGAGATTGGAGATATGAGCCTTATTGCTCAGGCTAAGGTATTAAGAGCACTTCAGGAAAGCAAAGTTTCTCCTGTGGGAAGTGATAAAGAAATTAAAGTTGACGTAAGAGTAATTGCGGCAACCAATAAAAATATGCAGAAAGAAATTGAGGAGGGGAAATTCAGAGAAGACCTTTATCACAGACTTTCTGTTATTGAAATCTATGTTCCGCCATTGGATGAAAGAAAAGAAGATATCAAATTATTGGTTGAGCACTTTTCAGGAATGATTGCTGATGAGCATGGTACTGCTGCGAAAAAGTTTGATGATAAAGCTATTGATGCTTTAAAAGCGCTTTCGTGGACTGGAAATATCCGAGAATTAAGGAATGTTGTTGAAAGATTGATTATTCTTGGTGGAAACACTGTTTCCGAAGGTGACGTTGCAAGTTTTGTAAGGAAATAATAAGCTATTATTTACCATATTATAAAAATTTGCAGTGTTACCACTGCAAATTTTTTTTTGACCCTATTTGAATGATAAACTATATGAATCTTAAAATATTATGAACTTTTTAAACAAAAATTATACGAAAGAATGCCTGACTTTGGCTCTGCCTGTGATGCTTACCCAGGTGGGGCAGGTTTCAGTAAACTTATTCGATAATATTATTGTCGGAAAATTGTTGGGTGCCGATGCGCTGGCATCCGTTTCATTGGGAAATGCTGTATTTTTCTCCATATTTGTACTAGCCCTGGGCTTTTCATTTGCGATTCCGCCATTGGTTTCGGAAGCACATTCCAGAGAGGATCATGCTACGATCAACTCTGTTTTCAGCCACGGTTTTATTATCAATATGTCTGTAGGGATTATCCTGATGGTCATCTTATTGTTGGGAATGCCGCTGCTCTATCATTCCGGCCAGCCTGCCAAGATCATTCCTGATACGGTAAGCTTCCTGAGCATAATGGTAGTGAGTATGATTCCATTCATGGCATTTCAGACCCTTCGTGAAGTTTCTGAAGGACTTTCCTATACGATTGGAGTTACTAAAGCAACCATTATTGCCAATATCATCAATATTGCCCTAAACTACGTATTTATCAAAGGACTTTGGGGAATACCTCCAATGGGAGTTAAGGGATCTGCTTTAGCAACTTTGATTTCCAGAATTTTCATGGTGGTTTTCCTTTATTTTGTATTGCTTAAAGAAAAAAGAACAAGACGTTATATCAAAGATTTTTCTTTAAAAATTCAGAATTTTTCAAAGCAGATGTTTGATAAAATGGTAAAACTGGGATTGCCTACAGCGCTACAGATGTTCTTTGAAGTAACCGCTTTTGCCGGAGCTGCATTTATCTGTGGATTGATCTCAGCACACGATATTGCTTCCCATCAGATCGCTTTAAGTATGGCTTCATTTACTTTCAACCTTTGTGTCGGTTTCAGTGTTGCCTCTACCGTAATGATTGGCAGAAAACTGGGTGAACAGAACTTTGTTGAATTGAGAAAAGTAGGAATCAACAACCTGAAAATTGCTTTTATTTTCATGTGCATCTGTGGACTGGTATTTATTTTAGGCAGAAATATACTTCCGACTTTCTTCACGAAAAAAGAAGAAGTGGAAGTGATTACACTGGCTGCGAAATTAATGATCATCGCCGCTTTATTCCAGCTTTCTGATGGAATTCAGGTGACTGCATTAGGAATGTTAAGAGGTTTGCAGGATGTGAAAATTCCTTCTATTTATACCTTTATTGCATACTGGGTGATTACCATTCCTTTGGGATATTTCTTCTGTGTTACTTTGGAAATGGGCGCATTCGGAATGTGGATCGCACTTGGACTGGGATTAACAGTCTCCGCTGTTTTCCTGGTGAAACGATTCCTGAATATGTCTGCTAAAAGAATGAAGCAGAATTTATAAAAACAAAAAGCTGTTTCAATATTTGAGACAGCTTTTTTTATTCTTTTTTACAGCAGAACATGATTGATGCCCTTCCTTCACATTATGTGTATTTTCTAAACACCAATAGCACCAATTAATTCACGAATAGACACAAGGTATTTATTTTCGTGTTTAATTTAATCTATCCTCTTTCCTAAGATCTTCAGACTTCTTTCCACACCATCCAGAATCGCTACATTAGGAAGACTTCCCCAATCTTCAAATCCAAAGTGTCTGAATAGTTTTAAACTTGGCTCATTATGAAGGAAAATAAGGGCTACAAGATTTTTTACTCCAAATTTTCCGGCGTTATCAATACAATACTGAAGAATGGTTTTTCCGTATCCTTTTCCTCTGCAGGATTCATCCAGATAAATACTTACTTCTACCGTACCGTTATACGCAGCCCTTTCATGGAATGAACTGAAACTTACCCAACCAACGGTTTGCTTCTGGTCATCTTCAACTACCCAAAGCGGCCTTGTCTGGGGATTATGCTCTTCAAACCATTTTAGCTTGCTTTCCACAGAAACTTCTTCCATATCTGCAGTCACCATTCTTGAGGCAATTGTTGAATTATATATAGCTACGATTTTATTTAAATCTGCCAACTCAGCATTTCTGAATTTTAATTTTTCCATGAATATTAGATTCAACTAATTCTAATACAAAAATACAAAATTTTACCCCCCCCTGTAGATTTAATATATTTTATCCAAATTTTAATATTAAAACAGAAAAACCCTTGTAATAACACCAACACTCGCATCTGTTTTAATGTTTTTTTTGGAATACGCAAAGGCGCAATAAGATTGAAAGCTAGAATATTTTTAAGGCGCAACGATTTTATCTTCGATAAAATTAAATTCTGATCATTTTATTGCTTGAGGATTATGCTGATTAAAATTGCTAGTGAAAAATCTACGCAATCTCTTCATTCTGCGGGAAAAATTACCGTAATTCCATTAGCATATTCAACAAAATTATTTCAAATCTTTTAAAATTCTATTTAAACTTCTTACTGCAATTCCGAGATAGGCTGCCATATCTTCTTTGGAAATTTGAATATTTTGCTTAGCCTGCATTTGTAACAATTGTTTTAAAGTATGTTCTACCGTATACAACTGTTGATAGGATGCCCTGCTGGAAGTATTGATAATTCGTTCTGCAAAAGACTCTAAAAGAAGATGGTTCAGGGCAAGATCATTTTTAATCAAAGCTTTAAAAACGGGAATCTTTACTGCATATACTTTCACTTCATTGAGAGCCTCAATACTGCACAGACAATTTATATTTTTAATCAATTCCACTTCCCCGATGATTTCCCCGCTTCCCAGAAACTCAACAATATATTCTTTTCCGTTTTCTTCGGCGAGAAAGCATTTGACAATCCCTTCTTTAATCATCATGACATGAGAAAGCTGATGATCCTGTATCAGTATTTTATCCCCTGCAGAAAAAGATTTCACTATAATATCGTCACTCCTGTTCTGCTTTTTGTGCAGTTCATCAAGATAGTTTAAAAATGTCTGGTTCGTCCTTAACATATTCTCCCGGGACAAATGTCCTTTTCTTATTGAGTTTTTATACTGAATTTTGCGGACAGAAAATTACAAAACAAAAATGAATAATCATATTACAACCATTGCTTTTGATGCGGATGATACACTTTGGATCAACGAACCTTATTTTCAGGAAGCAGAAAAAGAATTCTGTGTACTTCTTGAAGATTATCTTCCCCAACATTCGGTATCACAGGAATTGTTTACAACAGAAATGCAGAATCTTCATCTGTACGGTTATGGCGTAAAAGGATTTATGCTTTGTATGGTTGAAACCATCACTAGAGTTTCTAATAATACAGCGTCATTGGAGTTGGTTAACAAAGCTATTCATCTGGGTCAGGAGCTTCTTCAGAAACCAATAGAATTATTAGATGGTGTAACCGAAACCCTTGAAAGTTTAAAAGGAAAATACAGGCTGGTTGTTGCCACAAAAGGCGATTTGCTGGATCAGGAGCGTAAATTGAAAAACTCCGGTTTACAGGAGCACTTCCACCACATTGAAATCATGAGTGACAAAAAAGAAAATGACTATAAAAAACTGCTGAAACATCTGGATTGCCAGCCTGAAAACTTTCTGATGCTTGGAAATTCTATCAAATCAGATATTTTACCGGTATTGGAAATCGGAGGTTTTGCAGCACATATTCCTTACCATGTCACATGGAGCCATGAACAGCATGATGTTACTCTGGAACATCCGAATTTTATGGAGCTTACAAGTATTGACGAGATCCTGAAGCATCTTACCATTTAAACAGGTAAGATTTATTAAGCAGATAAGATTTAAAGAGAGCTTCGCTGTAAGAAATTTTACTTCCCCATTATATTTTAAGTAAAAAAAAAAAAAAGAGACTGTTTATAGCAAACAGTCTCTTTTGTCATTTATTTCTTCAAACACTTTTCAAGGAACTGATCCTGTTCCCATAAAAGGTGTAAGATATTTTCTTTAGCCTGGTATCCGTGAGCTTCTTTTGGAAGAAGAACCATTTTTACCGGAGCCCCCAGGTTTTTCAATGCCTGGAAGTATCTCTCCGTCTGCAAAGTAAATGTTCCCGGGTTATTATCTGCATCACCGTGAATCAGAAGAAGCGGTGTCTTCATTTTGTCTGCATGCATGAACGGAGACATCGTATTATAGATTTCCGGAACATCCCAATAGTTTCTTTGTTCACTCTGGAATCCGAATGGAGTTAATGTTCTGTTATAAGCACCACTTCTTGCAATTCCACATGCAAAAAGATTAGAATGGGTCAAAAGATTTGCGGTCATGAAGGCACCGTAAGAATGTCCTCCTACAGCCACTTTCTTTTTGTCGATATATCCCAGATGATCCACTGCATCGATAGCAGCAGCAGCATTGGCTACCAATTGCGGAATGAAGGTATCATTAGGTTCTGTTTTTCCTTCACCGATAATCGGGAAAGCGGCATCATCCAGAACAGCATATCCTTTCGTTGTCCAATACACAAAAGATCCGTAATACGGGAATGTAAAGTCATTCGGGTTTTGGGTATTCTGTCCTGCTGTATTTTTATCTTTATATTCAGTTGGATAAGCCCAGATTAGCAACGGAAGCTTCTCTTTTTTTGCTTTTCTGTCGTAATTGGCAGGAAGATAAAGAGTTCCTGTTAAGGTAACACCATCATTTCTCTTGTAGGTAATCACTTCTTTGTAAACGTCTTTGATACTTTCAAAAGGATTGGCAAAATTGGTTACAGCTTCTGCTTTATTAGATTTAATATTCTTTCTGAAGTAATTCGGATAAAGACTTGGTGACTGCTGAGTTGTAAGGACTTCACCCTTTGAAGCATTAAGGATATCAATGATTTCTTCTTTACCGTTTTTTATATTAGACGTGTAAAGTCTTTTCTTTTTCAGTGATTTAACATCCATTTCGTCAATAAATGGGTGCTGGCCGTCTTTGGTAAATCCGTCCCCGATCAGATAGGCTTTTCCACCTTTCATATCGATTACATATCTCCCGTATTGGTTTTTCGTTGTGTTAAATCTTCCCGGATCGCTGTATACATCCTGATAATTTCTGTCATCAAAAACTTTGGATTCTCCGTTGTTAATATCTATCAGGTAAGATTTTGTATTTCGTGTGTCATACCAGCCTTCAGAAACAATCGCATAATGATCATTGGTCCAGACTACGTCTTCATATCTCTGTCTGGTTTTAAAGAAGGATTTTGGAGCTGCTGTAAACGGAGCTTCCCAGGTAAATATTTCATCTCTGTAATCTGCTTTTTTAGACTGGTCTCCTCCATCCAAAGCTTCAGCATAGGTAAGCGTAGCAGGAGCATCACTTCTCCATGCCATATCTCTTTTTCCGGTTCTTACAGAAGAAAATCCTTTCGGCATGATTTCATTCAACGGAACATCATTTACTGTTTTCACAATATTTCCTTTCATATCATAGACAACCGTTGTGGATGGGAACCTATTAAGCGGAACGATATAGGAAAATGGTTTCTTGATCATGGTAGCCATCAGATAGTTTCCGTCCGGAGAAAAACTTAAGCCGGCATACATATCCTGATCTTTCAGTTTCTTAAGATTTCCTGTAAGATCTACGTTGTAAAGTTCGGAAGCTGTAAGGGTCTCAAAGTTTTTTTCGTCCTGAGGATTCTTCAAAAGATCCTGATACGTTCTGTTCTGGGAAACCTTACCGTCTGCTGTTGAAACAATCGGGCCTGTAGGAAGATCTTTAGTGGCATCTATAAGAGCAGCTCTGTTTTGCGGAAGTGTTCTGATCAGGAAGCTTTGAGAGTCATTATACCATACATAAGGCATTCCCAGATTGGCATTCAGATTATCTGCTGTAATTTTTTTAGCAGATGCAGTTTCCATATCCACTACCCAAAGCTCTACTCCTTTGGCGGTTGTATTGGTAAAAGCCAGTTTTTTTTCATCCGGTGAAAACGAAACGTAGGCAATTTTTGGATTGGAAGGCAGATTTTTTACCTGAATCTCATTTTTATCATTGATCTTTCTGATCTTCAGATTATTTGAGTAGGTCATGCTACTTGAAATATTCGTAACCGGGTTGATTCTAAGTCCACCAAGCTTCATTTCACTCTGGCTGAGATCTTCTAATGTTTTATATGTTGGACGATAGGTAAAAACTACCCAGTCTTTTTTGCTGTTCATCAGAACACCTGGAGGTCTGTCATAATCTGCCAGTTTTAAAATCTCAGCAGAAGGCTTTTGATACGTAATATTTTCCTGTGCATCATAAAAATTGAGAAATGCCAGAAGGCAAATAGTCAGTTTTATCTTCATATAAATTCATTTTCTACGAATGTAGTGAATTTTAAAAGAATTTTAACATTAAAAAGACTCTTACCGCATTGCAATTATTAAAAACAGAAAGGCACTTCATTCCTGAAGTGCCTTTTATTTATTGTGCTGTAAAATTACCAGTCTGAAGCTCTTTTCCTTCTTTCTATCATATGATCTACTGAAACTTTCCCGGCTCCAGTTACCATGAGCAGAAGATAAACAGAAAGATAGACAAGTGCCATTTCTCTTTTCTCAAAAGGATCTGCTCCATGTACTGCAAAAGCAGCAATGATCATGGTAAAGATCAGGAAGCCTAAAGAAACTCTTGTAAAAAGCCCTAAAATAAGTAGTATCGAACATACAAATTCAGCAAAAACCGTAAGAATCAGTGAAATCTGAGGGCCAAGTCCCATAAAATCGAAAAACTCAATTTTACCGCCTGCCAACAGCATCTGAAGTTTTGGAAAACCATGTGACAGCATGGCAAAACCAACAAACACTCTCACTGCTAATAATATAATATCTTTAGGTATTGAGCTCCAATTTGAATTATTATAGTTCATCTACTAAAAAATTTATACTAAGGTAATAAAAATCTTTTAATACAACGGGATTCCGGCTATTTTAGTTTATCTGTAACCGAAATTTTTAAGATCTCTATCGTTCTTTCTCCAGTCTTTTTTCACTTTTACAAATAAGTTCAAATGAATTTTTTTGGTGAAAAACTTCTCCAGATCTATTCTGGCTTCAGTTCCTACTTTCTTGATCGCTTCTCCCTTATGCCCGATAATAATTCCCTTCTGAGTATCTCTTTCAACATAAATAATTGAATCAATAAAGATAATTCCTTCTTTCTCCTTGAACTGTTCTGTTACCACTTCTACAGAATAGGGAATTTCCTTATCATAATTCAAAAGGATTTTCTCACGAATGGCCTCATTTACAAAAAATCTTTCCGGTTTATCGGTGTACTGATCTTTATCGTAGTAAGGAGGATTTTCTGGAAGCAGAGATTTTATTTTAGGTAAAATAACTTCAGTGTTGAAGGCATTCAGGGCAGAAATAGGCAGAATTTCAGCTTTTGGAATTCTGTTGTGCCATTCTTCCACCAATTTTTCAAGACCTGCCTGATCGGTCTGGTCTACTTTATTCAAGAGAAGAAGTACAGGTACGGGGATTTTATTCAGTTTATCAATTAAGAATTCTGATGGTTCCGCTTTATCGGTAACGTCTACAATAAACAGGAAAACGTCAGCATCCTGCAAAGAATCCTTTACAAAATCCATCATTTTTTCCTGCAGTCCGTATTTTGGATCCAATACTCCCGGAGTATCAGAAAATACAATCTGAAGGTCATCTTCATTATAAATACCAAAAATTCTGTGGCGGGTTGTCTGAGCTTTCTGCGTTACAATCGCCAGCTTCTCCCCCATTAATTGGTTGAGCAAGGTCGATTTTCCTGCATTGGGCTTTCCAACTATATTTACAAATCCTGCTTTGTGCATAAAAATAATATTACGAACTGCAAAGTTAGTAAAACAAAATTGGTCTTTACGGTTAATCTTAATTTTTAAAGGAAAAAAGAGAGTTATAGTTTGAAATAAGGGATATTGAAGAGGAAGTCTAAAGGGATTCGATGGCTGAGCTAACCACCTCCGCCAAAAATTCTTTGAATTTTCTACATCCCTCAGGAAGAAGTGAATTTTGCTATTTTCGTGGTAATATTGGCAATAAATAAGCTGAATCAGGAAGAATTTTGATCGTATTCATTACAAGATTTCTGATAAAAATTAAGGAATAATTTTGTATTGCATTACTTAAAACTGATATTTTTGAATATTAGAATTCATCTTTATGAATATAGACCAGATTCTTGATAAGATTTACCTTCTTCCTGAAGCATCAAAAAACAGCTTAAAAGAACATATTACCGAAGTTTCCCATCCTAAAGGATTTTGTCTGATGGAAGCCGACAAAGTGATTCCTTATCTTTATTTTATACGAAAAGGGATTGCAAGAGCCTATTCTTCAACAGCTGACAATGATATTACCTTCTGGTTCGGAAGCGAAGGTCAATGCGTTCTCTCGATGAAAAGCTATGTGAAAGATCAACCCGGCTACGAGAGCATCGAGCTTCTGGAAGACTGCGATCTCTATCGAATGGAAACGGAAAGCCTCAGAAAACTGTTCAATGAAGATATTCATATTGCCAACTGGGGGCGAAAGCTTGCTGAAGCAGAAATGATAAAATCCGAAGAACTGATTATTTCAAGACAGTTTAAAACTTCTCTGGAACGCTACAAAGATATTATGACCTATCAGCCTGAGCTTCTTAAAAGAGTACAGCTGGGTTATATTGCGTCTTATCTTGGGATTACGCAGGTAAGTCTGAGCAGAATAAGGGCGGAGATAAAATAAATGTAAAGATTCAAAGATTGAAGAATTGAAAGATTTAAATATTCTTATGTTTTGGCTAAATCCAAAGGAATGATTATCTACATTGAAAGCGGACTAAAGTCTGCTCCTATTGATATGATGGCAGAAATCTATTCAAATCCTCCAGCTTCCAGCTTCATTCTTTCAACTTCTAGCTTGCCTTCATTTTTTAACAATTGTAAATTTTTTTCTCCTGTCAAATTCTGAACTTTGCAGTAGAAAAATTTAAAAAATGAATTGGTTACTATTAGTTATCGCAGGATTATTTGAAGTTGCCTTCGCATCATGCCTGGGAAAGGCAAAGGAAACGTCAGGAACTGAAATGTACCTGTGGTACGCGGGATTTCTGATCACCATGACGATCAGTATGCTTTTGCTGATTAAAGCAACTCAAACGCTGCCTATCGGGACTGCTTATGCAGTATGGACGGGCATCGGAGCAGTGGGAACTGCCTTAATGGGAATTATCTTTTTTAAGGATCCTGTAAGTTTCTGGAGGGTATTTTTTATTGTAACACTTATCGGTTCTGTGGTAGGATTAAAGGCTGTATCTTCATCACACTAGAAAGCGCATAAACTTCTAACAATATTTAAAAATGGGCCGTCTTCGTCATGAAGGCGGTTTTTGTCTGTCTTAATTTTCATTTTGATGATCCTTATAAAAAGAGCAAACAGTAAGTAATTCTTTTATATCTTTACCGGAAACTTTTAACCTATGAAAAAAATTCTATTCCTTTTAGCAGGTGGTTTACTGACTGCCCAGCAAACTTCTGAACTGCTTTCCAATAATTGGTATATCTCCAAAATGGTGACCAGTAGCGGCCAGACCACCAACACACCTTTAATAGATAATGGAGTGCCTGCTACTACATTTAATTCGGCAGGAGGAACAAGCTATGTTATTAATTCCAGATATTATAATACATCCATGATGAGTTTCGGAGTTATGCCTGGAAGTAACAATCTTATCAAAACAGCCAGCTCGTGTACTCTTTTGTTTTATAATGGCGGAAACGCTCCAGCTGTTCGGGCCTACGATCAGAAAAACTGTGACACTTACGTTTCGGGAGCCTATGCTTCTATATACAGCTATCAGATTATCACAAATGGCAGCCTCAAAACACTGATAATAACGGATCCTTCAGGAAATAAGGTCTATTACAACAATAATACTGCACAAATGAGTACTAAAGAAACTGATGCCGCTGCAAAAACGTTTAAAGCATATCCAAATCCTGTAAAAGAGGTCCTTCATATTGAAAATATTGAGAGAAACCTTTCCCTTAAGATCTACGATATATCAGGAAAACTGGTATTTGAAACGACAACTAACGGCAGCAAAACGTCAATTGATACAGGCGGTTTACAGAAAGGACAATATATGATCAAGATAGAAAATTATAAGCCATATCCTTTTGTCAAAGAATAACAACTGACTTTTCAATTATACAAAACCCGTTTCAAAAGTTGAAACGGGTTTTTATTTTATTTTTTATAAACTACCGGTAAGATTTCGTTATGTCTTAACCCGTATTTTTTTATTTCTTCTTCAGAGAATTTCTGTGAATAGAAGTTGGGTTCTATTTCAAAGCCGGCCTTTCTTAAACGGTCGAAATAATCCATACCGTACCAACGAACGTGATCATACTGCCCGAAATGCTTCTGACGTTCCTTTGGGTCTTTAATGGTAAAATCTTCATAGGTTTTCTCCAGTGAGTTTTTCATCGGAACCTGAAGGATTCCCCATCCGCCGGGCTTCATTACCCTGTATAGCTCGCTCATTGCTTTGGCATCGTCTTCAATATGTTCCAGAACATGGTTACAGAAAACAATGTCAAAGCTGTCATTTTCAAAAGGTAAATCCAGAATATCAGCCTTCACGTCTACAATCGGAGAATATAAGTCTGCCGAGATATAATTCAGGTTGCTCATTCTCTTGAATTTTCTTAAAAATTCCTGTTCAGGAGCGATATGCAGAACTTTATAATTTTTAATAAAAAAATCGGTTTCGTTCTGAAGGTACAGCCACATCTGGCGGTGTCTTTCCAAACTTAACGTTCCCGGAGAGAGTGCATTTTCTCTTTGTTTTCCATAGCCGTACGGAAGGAATTTCCTGTAAGATCTTCCGTCAATGGGATCTAAAAACTGATCTCCTTTGAAAAACTGATAAATAAGCGGTCTTGCCCAGATGCTCATTTTAATAAGCATAGGACGTGGAATTTTATTCAGTAAAAGCTTAGTTATCTTTTTCATTAAAAATCCAGTTGGAACTGCTTTTCTTCATCACTTACAATCCCTAAAGCTTCATATACATAATCAAATGTTGAAAGCAATACCGGCTTACCATTAATCACTGCTACATCATGTTCGAAGTGAGCAGATGGCATGTTATCTAGCGTTGTAACCGTCCAGCCGTCGTTATGGAACTTCACTTTTTCAGTTCCCATGTTCACCATCGGTTCAATAGCAATTGCTAAACCGTCTTTAATGACTTTACCGCTTCCCTGTCTTCCATAGTTCGGAACCTGCGGATCTTCATGCATTTTTCTGCCTAATCCATGGCCTACAAGCTCTCTTACCACTCCATATCCTTCTTTTTCACAATGTGCCTGAATCGCATGGGAGATATCTCCGATCCTCTTTCCTCTGACACACTGCTCAATCCCTTTGTACAGAGATTCTTTGGTAACCTGTAGTAATTTTTTAATCTCAGGCTTTACTTCCCCGATTTCAAAAGTGTAGGCATGATCTCCTACAAAACCGTTCAGAATAACTCCACAGTCTACAGAAAGAACATCTCCTTCTTTTACCACATCATTGTTTGGGAAACCATGAACAACCTGCTCATTGGGAGAGATACAAAGAGAGTTTGGAAATCCTCCGTATCCTAAAAATGCAGGTTCAGCACCATGATCTTTAATAAAATCATGAGCCAGTTTATCTAAATATAAGGTAGTAATCCCCGGTTTAATTTCTTTTGCCAACATTCCCAATGTTTTAGAAACCAATCGGGCGCTCTCCTTCATCAGACGTAATTCGTCTATCGTTTTTAATTGAATCATTGTATTAATTTACCAATGTATTAATAGATCAGTGTAACAATATGGATTGGTAAATTGGTACACTGTTAAATTTAAATTGTTTTATTCTACCAGAAAAGTCCTTTTTTCTTTTCTTTTTTAAGTTTTGAATAGGCAAGAACCTCTTTTCCTTCCACACGGAATTCTATTCTTTCCTGAATGATGTTGTAGATTTCACCCCATCCCGGGAATCCTCCTAAATTTCTGTCGTCAATAAACCAGTCTGCATCTAATTTTCTGGACTGATTTTCAGGATCAAAAACTTCCCCTTCAAAGCTTGAGTTCACAGCATAAAATTCTATTCCGTTTTTTTTGCAGAATTCCACCGCTTCATCTAATGTTTTTCCGTGTCTGTATGTCCAAAGTATCAATCTGAATCCTTCAGACTGAAGTTTTTTCAAAGTTTCGAATGCAAAAGTTTTCGGTTTTCCAATGGCCGGGTAAGCATCATCAACAATAGTCCCGTCAAAGTCAACAGCAATCTTTTTATTATTTAACATTTTGTCTTTTTTTAGCTTTGCAAAGATAAGAAATAAAAAGAGTGCCAAAAAGAAAGGCACTCAATACTTTTATATTTTAATAATAATAAAGATCTTATTAGCTTTTTACCCAGCTAAACTGGAACTGAAGATCGGGAGTAGAAACCCTGTCTGTGATCTTCTGCAGCCTTGCAGGAAGTTTCATCAGGTATTCCTGAGCTTTTTCAGCTTTTTCAGTAAGTCCTTTTACATGCTCAATTTTCCATTCATCTAAAAGGTCTTTCATAATGTTGATATAATCCTGGCCTGTGTACACCATACATCTTTGTGCGGCATCTGAGAAATGTCCCCAAAGTTCGCCTGCTTTTTGTCCTGACTGTCTCATTAAGTGAGCAGGCATTACAATTTTCTTACGCATCATATCTTCAAACGCAAGAATCATTTCCGAAGGGTCTACTTCAAGGATTTTTGCTACGAAATGTTTGTATGCTTTAGCGTGTCTTGCTTCGTCTGCAGCAATTACACCACACATTTTTGCTAATTTTCCGTTTCCTGATTGTTTAGCCAATGTTCCTACTCTTCTGTGAGAGATATTGGTAGCTGTTTCCTGGAAGCTCGTATAAATGAAGTTTCTGTAGGGATCCATACTTGTTCCCAGATCGAATCCGTCATTGATCAGGTATTGGGTAGTGATTTCCACTTCTCTCATGTTTACTCTTCCACACAGATAAAGATATTTGTTTAATAAATCTCCGTGTCTGTTTTCCTCAGCGGTCCACGCTCTTACCCAGTTGGCCCAGCCTACTTTTTCTTCCTGATTGATTCCGTCAACGCCCATTAACCAAGACTCATAAGATGGAAGTGCCTCTTCCGTGATACAGTCACCGATCAATGTTACAAAAAGATCATAAGGCATTTCGCGGGCAAAAGTCTGAATTTCTTCTAAGTCGTGTTTAAATTCTTCACTTGAAGGATCTGGTAAATAATCGGAAGGCTGCCATATTTTTTCAATTGGCGTTAAAAATTTATCAAGAAAAGAACCTACTTCCTTTTCCAATAATCCCATTACTTCTTTCCTAACAAGCTTTTGATACATTTTACTATTCAGTTTTAATTTACAAAGATATGATTTATTTATTATTTAACGCATAATAAAGTATGACTTGCATACTTTATCTGACATAAATCATAAAAAAAATGCCGCTACAAAAGCATAACGGCATTTTTTTAACAATATTATTGAATATTAATTAACCAAAACTTCTCCAGTCATTGCATCTGGTATTTCAACGCCCATTACTTTAAGGATTGTTGGGGCTACATCGCCCAGTTTTCCTGGTTTTAAATTCCATGTATGGTCTTTATCCATCACGATAAAAGGAACCAGGTTTGTAGAGTGCTGGGTATTTGGAGTTCCGTCCGGATTGATCATTACATCTGAGTTTCCGTGATCGGCAAGAATGAAAACAGCATATCCGTTTTCATAGGCAGCTGTAGCTACTTTTTCAATGCACTGATCTACCACCTCAGCGGCTTTTACAGCGGCTTCAAAAACACCTGTGTGTCCAACCATATCTGTATTGGCGAAATTCAAACAAACAAAATCAGCCGTTCCCTGCTCCAGTTCCGGTACGATAGCATTAGTGATATCATAGGCTGACATTTCCGGCTTCAGGTCGTAGGTAGGAACGTCTTTCGGACTTGGGCAAAGCAATCTTCTTTCTCCTGCAAATTCCTCTTCTCTTCCTCCTGAGAAGAAAAAAGTAACGTGAGGATATTTTTCTGTTTCTGCAATTCTGATCTGGGTTTTTCCATTTTTCTCAAGGATTTCACCCATAGTTTCCGTCAGTACATTTTCATCAAAAACGACCTGTACATTCTGGAAGGTTTTATCATAGTTGGTCAATGTGATGTAATACAGGTTCAGTTTCTTCATTCCAAATTCCGGGAAATCTTTCTGGGAAAGAACTTCTGTAATTTCTCTTCCTCTGTCTGTACGGAAATTGAAGCAGATCACCACATCATCTTCAATGATTCTTGCTACCGGTACTACATTTCCTGTAGCGGTAGTATTCATTAAAATAATAGGCTTCAGGAACTCATCGGTTACATTATTATCATAATACATCTTGATTGTTGCCAAAGCATCCGTTGTCTGTTCTCCGATTCCTTCCACAAGGGCACCGTAAGCTAATTTTACACGCTCCCATCTTTTATCTCTGTCCATGGCATAGTATCTTCCTACCACTGTTGCCAGCTTTCCGGTAGTTGCCTCCATATGTTTCTGAAGTTCATCGATAAATCCTAATCCGGAATGCGGATCGCAGTCTCTACCGTCGGTAAATGCGTGAACAAAAACGTTCTCATTCAATCCGAACTCTTTTGCAGCGGTCAGTAATCCTTTTAAGTGATTGATATGTGAGTGTACACCTCCGTTGGAAACCAGTCCGATGAAATGTACTTTTTTATTTTCTTTTTTTGCATATTCAAAGGCGTCCTGAATCACTTTTTCCTGACCCAATGTTCCGTTTTCAACAGCCATATTCAGTTTTACCAGGTTTTGGTAAACGACTCTTCCGGCTCCCAAGTTCATGTGTCCCACTTCAGAATTCCCCATCTGTCCGGCTGGTAAACCTACCGCCAGCCCGCTTGCTTCAAGGGTGGTATGTGGAAATTTCTGGTAACAGCTGTCTATGAATGGTGTATTTGCTTTATCTATTGCAGAAACGTTTGGGTTTGTTCCCAATCCCCATCCGTCAAGAATGGCCAGTATTGCTTTTTTCGACATTTTGTAAAACTTTTGTTAGACAAATTTACCTAATTTCCTATGAATAGAAGAATTTGGAGTTCTGATTTTTATGTATTCAGAGTAAAAAGAAAAAATCTGTGTCCTCTTCAAAATCTTTGAACAATATTATTCTCGCAGATCCTGCTGATTTCGCAGATTTTAAAATGATGATTATAGATTTCAAATCCTGGCTTCAACTCTAATTTTTAAACCAGCTATTAATCTTATAGGTAAGCTTTTTTGATTTTGTGCTTTCGATTTTAATGTTCTGTCCTTTTTCCACTCCTTTTACATTTGCTTCCTGATTCCAGGTTCCTTTGGTAAATTTCAATTGCGCCGGTACATATATTTTTAAGGTAAGCGTTCTTTCAAGATCACCTGTTCTTTCCATTTTCACTAAAGAGGCATTCCAGTTCCCCAGCCCTTTCTGATTTCCTGCAATATACACCTCATCGTTTTTATCAGGAACATTCACTATTAATGTTACAGATGAAGGTTCTCCTGAAAACTCCTGAAAGAAATCATCATACTTGATATTCTTTTCTTTTGCATAGGCTTGGATATAAGCATCCAAAAAACCGCTTTCCTTTAGAAGTAAAAACGGATCTTCAATGTTTAAAATATCATGTACCGCTTTATGTTTATCGGTTTGTTTATTGAAATAGGCTTCACATATTTTGTATCCGATCCAATATCCTAAATCATTGGGTCTGTCGTCTTTTTTGGAGGTCCAGTAAAACCAATCCCTTAAATCATCACTTTTATACCTTGTTACGAATTCTTTATATAATTTATCTGAATTAGCTTCTCCATATTGAAATGCTTTTACATTCATTTGCTCTCCGGAAACGAATTCTGCGATAAAATCAGCTCCGCCCTCTGTTAGAGCTTGTTTTAATAAAGATTCATTTCCTCTGTTATTTTGCTGAAAATGGATCATTTCATGGACGATAAGCGGAACTACTCCATCAAGGTTTTTAAAGAGCTCGGTACCGATTGAAATTCCATCATCAGAAGAGTTCCCTCCTGTATTCATTCTTCCATACACGAAATAGACGGGTGAGAATTTAGCTTCCGGATACCAATATTTTAAAGCGCTGTAACTGGCTTTTAGCTTTTTATCTTTTGCTCCGATCCCATCTAATACATTTCTGGTTTTAAGATATTTCTCTTTGTTTTTTTTCACTGTAGCATATAGAGAATCTGCATTAACGATACGGTTCCTTATAAAACTTTTCACTCCCGGTGAACCATTTTCTATGTATTCTACAAAAGGATTGGCGGTGGACGTTTCCATTTTATCAAATGCTTTCCAAAAGTTTTTTGCGTCTTTCGTTTCTAAAACTGCGTTTAGAGGATCTGTAGTAAAACCGGTTTGTGCATTTGTAATCCCAAAAGCCAACAGTAAGGCTGCAAGAAGATTGGTTTTCATATTAGTTTTTAAGTTATGTGTCAAAAAATGAAAAACGTAAATTCAATAAGGTTTATTATAATTTCGGAAGTATTTACCCTATAAATCCATAATTCTTTTTAATTTTGCGGTATGGATTTACGAGATCAATTGAAGAATCTTTTTCCTGATCATGAAGAGCAGGATTTTGAGATGCCTGAAGAAGAATTCAAGCAGAAAGAGCCTTTAGTATGCAAATTTGAGAAAAAAGGAAGAAACGGTAAGCCTGTAACGATTGTTGAAGGCTGGGAAGGCAGCGAGGAAGACCTGAAAAAAATCTCAAAGAAAATAAAAACCACCCTTGGTATAGGCGGCTCTGAGAAGGATGGAACGATTATCATTCAAGGAGATAACCGTGATAAAATCATGAATATCCTTAAAGAAATGGGCTATAAAACCAAACGTGTTGGCGGATAGTTCTAGAAATAGATCTGGGTTTCCGGCAGTAAGGTTTTTAAGTTTTCAATTTTAGATTTTTCTATAGGATTTCCTGTAAGAATCAATGTTTTCAGATTTTTAAGCTGTTTGATTTCTACAGGAATGTCTTTCAGATTATTATGGGCCAGATTCATGCTGACCATATTTTTCAGCCCTTTTACTTTGGGTGAAATTTCTGTGATATGATTTCCGCTTACATTCAAGAATTCCAGATTCTTTGATTTGAAAAGATTTTCCGGTAGTTTTATGATAGCATTCTGCTGCAGTTCAAGATATTTTAAATTTTCTGGAAAAGAAAGATTTCCAAGATCATTGATCTGGTTATCCGAAAGGTTGAGAAATTTCAGGTTTTTGATCCGATCCAGTTTGTCTGCAATAAAGCTGATCTGGTTTCCCTGAAGGTTGATTTCTTCCAGTGTTGGAATTTCCATAAGGGCTTCGGGAAAAGTATTCAGATTATTGGCATCAAAATGGACAACTTTCAGGTTCTGAAGTTTTGCAAGATTAGGATTAATACTCGTCAAACTGTTCAGATTCATTGAAAAAGTGGTCAGTTTTTTCAGATTACTTACCTCATCAGGAATAAATTTAATGCTGTTTTCATTCACATTTAAAATTTCCAGTTCTTTTAAAGCAAAAAGTTCCTGATCCATTTTCTCAAGCTTATTGGCCATGATATTCAAAAAGAATAATGAATCCAGTTTTATAATCTGAGGAGGAAGATTAAAAAGACCCTTTTCTCTGAAACTCATACTGTAAACTGTTTTTTCACTCTTTAGAGCCTCTTCAATAGTAGTAAAAGTAGGATATCTCACCGGATCAATCTGTGCTTTGATCTGAGAAAGTGAGAGGATGGAAATCAGTAAGACAAGCTTTTTCATAAAAATAAAAAGGTCTGCCGGCAACCGTGGCCGCCGACAGACAAGAATTATAAATAATTTATTTCTTTACAAGTTTAACTGTTTTCTGGAATCCGCCTTCCGCTTCAATATTTAAAACCAGAACTCGAGATCCTTCCAACTGTTGTGTGAAATCAAGATCCAATGCTTTATTGGTTCCGTTGAATTTCTTCGTATAAACGATTTTCCCGTCCATGCTGTAAGCTGTTACAGAAATATCTTTCAATCCTTTTGCTGAATTGATTTTTACCACTCCTGAAGTTGGGTTCGGTGCTACCGTTACTGTATTTTCTTCAATTTTGGTATCAATAGTTCCTAAAGTTCCCTCAGTTCCAAGATTATTTTTAAGTGCAATAACGATTGTTGCTGATTTTCCTCTGTAATCAATTGTATTCCCTGTGGCGTCTACGTCTGTAGAGATTGTTGAATCCGGGTGCTGAATAGAGAAGAAACCAAATTTATGATCAGGAGTAAATGTCAGTCCTGTAGGTTCAGAACCAGCAGGCATAGAAGCAAACAATCTTACTTTAGGGTTGGCTTGTGTATGATCTGGAGCAATGACCCAGATATAGTTTTTACCACCATCCTGAAGTACCCAAAGGTTTCCAAGTTCATCGAAAGTAAGGTTGTCATTTCCGTCTCCCCATGCTTCAGACTTCATTCCCTGAGCTGTATTGAAAGAATATACCGAAGAACCTCCTCCTACAAATGTTTCTACCTGTGAAGCCGTTGTTCCGTTATCCTGCAGACGATATACCCTGTCTAATCCTTTGGCTGTAAAATAGATTTTACCATCCAGCGGGCTGATATCAACATCCTCTACTCCATTAAATTTTGTTCCTCCCAAAGTCAGAGCATTGGTATTGGTATTATTCTGATCTGCTTTTTCTTTATTCGGAACCTGAATCCATGTCGCTGTAGTTCCTACCGGATCTCCTGCAGCCGTTAACCCCTGATCCAGTTTTAATACATAAAGGTTTCCTGAAGATAGATCATTAGGAGTATCCATTACATATTTGTACACCAAGTGAGTTCCACCGTCTTCTCCATAATACGCTATAGTTCCCGCATTATTGATCACCACGTTCTCGTGGTTCATAATTCCCATCTGCCAAAGCTTACCTTTTGTCCCGTTAGGGTTTTTAGATATAACCTGAGCTGTAGCAGGATCAATTTCTACCAACCAGCCATAATCTTTATAACCGTCATTGTTCACATCATTGGAAGTTACAGATTCTTCAGCGGTCACCACAGTTCCCCAAGGCGTAATTCCTCCTGAACAGTTTCTGATGGTTTGTACCAAACTTGGTTCTGAGAAACTTACGGCTCTTGATTTTGTCAGCTGCCAAAGCTTTGAAGTCGCGTTATAGTTGATTTCTGCCATGGTAACTCCTCCGGGATTCGTTTCATGGTTTACAGAAAGATATCCGTTGGTACTGCTTCCAGTTTTTGGAACATAAGCGGTAAAGTCGTTCTGACCTCCTACCAACCCTCCGCCTTCAGTATAGCTATCCCCTTCTTTTAAAATAAGCTGGTATTTGTGTTCAGCAGGGATAATCAACTTATTGGTTTGTGCTGTAGGAACAATGGAAGTAAAGCAGCTGATATGCGTTCCGTTACAAGCTACAGGGATAGTTGTATTGGTCGTAGTTTTCAGATAAGCATCAATTCTTAAGTCTGAACTGGTGGTACTTCTGTTGTGTAATTCAATAGAAAATCTGTTAACACCATTTACAAACTTGGATTTTGGAATAGAGAAAATGTTATAAACACTCTCTGCTGCCCCGTCAATAGTAGTACTGGAGAAAGTATTGAATGTAACAGCTCCTGCAGGCATATTATCTCTTACCACTTCTTCTCCGTTCAGGTATACAATGATACCGTCGTCTCTCATCACTCCAAGTTCCATCGTATCGGAAAGTGTTGAAAGATCTACAGTGAAATCTTTAGCAAAATAAGCGGTTGTAAGCCCTGAATTGATGGTAGTCGTTACAGGATCTCCGTATCCTAAAGGGCCATTTCCAACTGCCCATGTTGAAATATCATACGTCTGAGCATTCCATCCGGCTGGCTGTGCCTGGTTGTTATCTTTATAGCTCCATGACGCATTCTTATTGAATATCAGAGTCTGCGCCTGAAGACCAGAACTGGCCAGTATCGCCAAAGCTCCCACTGTTAGTAGTTTTTTCTTCATTTTTTATTTGATTTATTAGACCTTGCAAAACTATTTTTTTAGCGCTTTTCCTCTGTTAATAGGATTTTAAATCTAAATCACCCAATATTAACTTATCAAAAACCTAATGTTAAGGGGATTAATTTTGTGTTAAGTAATCCGGGATACGAGGTTCGGGATCTCGGGTTGGAAGTGAAATGCAATTATTTTATTTACTCATTGTTACCAAACAGGATCTATTAAACACGATAAATCTGCCAGAAAAGAGAAATTTTTATTCAAAAACATGAGTATTTTAGAAGATAATTTATTTTAAAAACGAGCTTTATTCTTATCTCTTAAAACTTTATATTTGTTATTATGATTGACACAGCTATGCAAAACAAAAAAATACATCAGGGCAGAAATATTAAACGTTTCCGTGAAATGCTTGGTATCAAGCATGAAGCATTAGTTTTGAATTAGGTGACGACTGGAATCAGAAGAAAGTCTCTCTTTTGGAACAAAAAGAAACTGTAGAGTCTGATGTTTTGGCGCAGGTAGCTCAGATTTTGAAGGTTCCGGCAGAAGCGATTGAGAATTTTGATGAAGAACAAGCGATAAACATTATTTCTAATACGGCCACTTTTGATCATTGTCAACAACCAGCCTTTTTTAATAACCAACCTACTTTCAATCCCCTTGACAAAATGATTGAACTTTATGAGCGTATGCTAAAACAACAGCAGGAAATGATTGATAAGCTGGAAAAGCTGATCCAAAACAAATAAACAGACAGGTTGATCCGATCTGTAAAACTTTAGGCTAAATTCTGAAACCTTCGTAGATCACATTTACACAAGTTTCAAAATTTAGCCTATTTTTATTAAACCTATCATTCCTACTGAATCCCGGTTCTCACAAACCCGAAATCCCGAACCCCGAATCTCTACACTCTCACTCTAAAACCCTCAAACCCCGCATCCCGCCTATTTCGCTTTACTCACATCCGTAAGAGCATTCAGAAAGGCAATGATCTGTTTTATTTCTGTTTCGGTGAGGTTTAATTTATCCGGTGCCAAAGTTTGGTTTTTCATTTTTAATCCCAATCCTTCTCCTCCGCCTTCATTATAAAAATCCAGGACTTCTTCTAAGGTATTGAAAGCTCCGTTATGGAAATAAGGTTTGGTAAGGGCAATATTTCTTACTGTCACGGTTTTAAAAGAATAATCATAAATCCATGATTTTTCCTTTTTCACAGGGCTGTTTCCTCTTCCTAAATCCTGATCAAGCTCTACAGGAAGCTGTTTGATGGGTCTGGTAGTGATTCCCAGGACTTCAGATTCATTTTCATTAAAAAATGGAGGCACCAATCCGGAAAAGGTGGGTGCAAAATGACAGGTTGCACAATTGGCTTTTCCCATAAAGAGGTTGAATCCTTTTTTCACATCATCGGAAACATTTTTTTCATTCCTCATAAAACGATCAAAATCGCTGTCAAATGAGTACAGGGAAGCCACATAAGAACTTAATGCTTTCGAGAAATTTTCTTTACTGATTTTTCCGTCCTTGAAGGCATTTCGGAATGCTTTTTTATATTCAGGTTTTATTTTTAATTTCTGAATAATGCTTTCATAACTTGTATTGAATTCCTGCTCATTATAGATAACATGTTCTGCCTGTTGTTCAAGATAAAAAGCCCGAAGATCATAGAAAAATCTCTTAGCGAAGACCGCATTGTATAAAGATGGAGAATTTCTCAACACTGTTTTCCCTTCCACATTACTTTGTGATTTTGCTTTCAGATCTGTAAAAGCATTTTCCTGAAGGTGGCAGGTTGCACAGCTCATTTTCCCGTTACCACTTAAGTTCTGATCGTAGAAAATGGATTTTCCAAGGTTTCGGATTTCCTGACTGTCTTCCGAAGATTTCAATAAGGTATAAAAATAAGGATCTAAAAAATCACTGCTGAAAAAGTTCTTATTCCCTACATTCCATCCTGAGAATTCTTTAAGGTCATCCGGTCTTCCATCCCATTTCCCGAACTCTTCATATAAAGGCTGTACGTATTTTTTATAAAACTCAATCCTGTCAAAGGTTTCAAAGTCGGTGTTTTTTGAAAGATAACTGATGGCTTCTGTTAAAATCTGGTTAGCCTTTTCAGTATTATAATTTTTAAAATAAAGATCATCATTAATGTATTTCTGTATTCCTGCAAGTGCATGGCTTGTTTCTTCGGAAATATTCAAAGAGCCTGGTGTATCAAAACCTGAAACACCCAGTGAGTAGATCCTGATCAGCTCTATACGCAAAGGCAATGTTTTGTTGTTTCCTTTGCTCAACCCATTTTTTAAAGCACTTAAATAAAACCCGGAATAGCTGTTGTACAAAAAGGTAGTGATGGTTTTGATTTTTTCTTTCTCATTTTCTGCTTCCTCTGAAAATATAAGTTCATCAAGCACCTGCAATCCTTCAGGAGGAAGTGTGTATGACGATGTCCCAGCTGCTTCGATGTGAAACAATGGCGCTGCATTAAGGTGGGTTTTGGTAAATTCAGGATAATGGTAAGCAATATAAAATTCTATTTCCTTGAATGAGTTTCTTGTACTGCTCAGCGATTTTTGCAGTTCTTCCAGAGAAATACGGTCTTCAGAGAACTTATCAACATCTGATTTCAATTGTTCAAGCTTTATTCTAAAGTCGGACAACCCTTTATTGACAAATGTATTTTCGCTTTCTTTTCCTTTATAAACAGGATTAAAGGACATTACTGCAAATCCTGTCAGAAGGATGATTATAAGCAGTGGATAAGATCTCATGAATTTTTAGCTGCAAAACTATTCATCTGATGTTATCTGAGTTTTAATAAGAGATTAAATAATGTTTATATTTCTGATATTATATTTTTCACTAATTTTAAACCCCGAAATCAAATTCATTATTCTAAAGAAACGGTTTTTCGAAATACCGGTAAAAAATAATGGCGGAAGATTATTGGGAGAGGATTTTTTACATTAAATTCAACACATCAAAAAAACTAAATAGGAGTATGAAAACAAAACTATGGTTTGCTGTGGCAGCAAGTTTCCTTTCTGTGGCAGCATTTTCCCAAAAGAAAAAGCAGCAGGAAAAACAACCTGAAAAGAAACAGGAAATGGCTGTTTATGCTGAGAAAAGAGGTTCTGATTATTATTTGGTTCGACTGGAAAAAGATAAAAATATTCCCAATGTCTATGTACATTCCAATGGGGTAACCAAGCCTTATAAAAATTATTCTGACCTGAAAGACATTGTTACGGAGTTTCCGGGAATGATGACTTCCAACAATTCCACAAAGGAAGAACTGATTTCTATTCTTAAAAAAGACGATCACTTCTATGAAATCACTTCACAGAGGAAAGATCCTAAAAATATTGAAAAAACCGTTGTTACCGTATATGAAGTAATGAACGGCCAGAAAAGAATTGTAGAAGAATACAATGACATCTACGAGGTGATGGCATCTCCTTATAAAGAAGCCATTATGATTAATTAAAAAACAAAAAATATACATATTATGCTAAACAAACTTGCTGCCTCGGAACTTGTTCTGAATGAAGACGGAAGTGTATACCACCTGAATCTTTTACCTGAAGATATCGCTGACAAAATCATCCTTGTGGGTGATCCGGACAGAGTGGCAAAGGTTTCAAAATACTTTGATACCGTGGAAATCAAGAAAAACAAAAGAGAATTCTATACGCATACAGGAACGCTTCGTGGAGAAAGAATTACCGTAATGTCTACAGGGATCGGAACTGAAAACATCGATATCGTGATGAACGAACTGGATGCTTTGGTGAACATTGATCTTCAGAACAAAGAATTTAAAACTGAACACAAAGCTCTTGAACTTTTCCGTATGGGAACCTGTGGAAGTGTAAACCCTGATGTACAGGTTGACAATATGCTGGTAACGCAGAATGTAGTTGGATTAGACGGGCTGATGCATTTCTACCAGGATTACAACTTCGAAAATGAGTTTTCTAAAAGCTTCATGGAAAAATTCCCTTACGAAAGAATCAAGCCGATGCTTTATTTCTCAGACTGGGCGGAAGAAATGGGTGAATATTATAAAGATGCCAAATACCACGGAAATACAGCAACATTCCCGGGATTCTATGCTCCACAGGGAAGACAGCTTCGTTTGAAAGCGGTTGATGATCAATTCCTGGAAACGCTGAATGATCTTGGAATTACCAATTTTGAGATGGAAACTTCTGCAATCTATGCCCTTTCAAAATTATTAGGGCACAAAGCCATTACCGTGAATAACGTTATTGCCAACAGAAGACGCGGTGAGTTCTCTGCAGACCACCATGCTTCCGAGAAAAACCTTATTGAATGGGTATTGGAAAGAATTATTAAATAATTACTTTATTAATAATAAACACAAAACCTCCGGAAACTTTTTCCGGAGGTTTTTTATTAGATTTTGGCTAAAGCCGATGGAATTTTATCTTTTTTGAAAACGGGCTCCCTTCGTCTACGCTCAGGATGTTAACCCGTTGCTATTGAATTGTATCTTGCTGAAAATATTTTTTTCATGATGAATAAACTTACCACTCACCTTTCTCATTCCGAAGAGATTCAAATACAGAAGCGATTCCTGCGGAACGACAGAGTTGTCAATGGAAATCTTGTAAGTAAAATAGGTTAAAGGCCAATAATCAATGATACAAATACCATGGTTATAAATGAAATGTTCTCGGATCCGGATGCTGAAATACATAATTCAGTTCTGAAACCAGCTTTGATGACAGAACCTTTTTTCCTTTCACTTCAAACTCTTCTGCATCAAGTAGATTTTTCTGCGCATTGATCACCTGGCTTTTTGCCGGATGAATCGGAGCCGTAACATTATAAAGTTTTGATTCAGTTTTCTGTTCAATCATTTCTGAGATAATCCCGCTGATATCAGCATAATGAATATGATTTACCGCATGGTCCAGATTGCTCACGTTATAATTTTTTAAAAGCCTGTTATCTCCCATCAGCCCTCCAAGTCTCAGAATATTCAGCTGAGGATATTTATTTCTAAGCATTCTTTCCCCTGATACGCTCACAAATGGAATGTCTTCCTCTGTAAAGTCTTTGGATACATCCGGATAAACACCTGTAGAGCTCATCAGAAACATCTGTCCTTTAAAATCACCGATAAAAGCTGATAAATTTTGAATTCTGTTATACAAAGAACTCACACAACAGCTTTTTTCCGAAACAGGAATTGTAATAATTAAAACATCCATATTTTTAATTTCCTGCCATTGGGAAAGAGGTTCTGTCAACTGATAGTCCGGGAAAGAAGCTATTACAGCAGTGATTCCTCTATTATTGAGATCTTCTGCTTTATTTTCTGTAGTGGTCGTTGCGGACAGGTTATATTTTCCGGATAAGGAAGATGCAAGTCTCTCTCCCAGCCAGCCATAGCCTATAATTCCTATTTTCTTCATATTTCAACAGAGGTTTTCATTTTTAATCCCACAAAAATATCAATAAGTTATGAAACAGGGTATTGATAAACCTTTCAGAATTTATATTTCGCAATTATTTTAAAGGGTATTTTGTGTAAAACGTTATTAAAGTTAACATCCTACATTTATTTCCTTGTAAAGCAATCCCTTACGTGATCATTAACCATTCCGGTGGCCTGCATATGGGCATAAACTACTGTAGAACCAACAAATTTGAATCCTCTCTTTTTAAGGTCTTTAGAAATACGGTCAGAAATCTCTGTCGTAGCAGGAACTTCAGACAATTTCTCCGGATTGTTATCAATGGGGTTTCCATCGATAAAATCCCAGATATATTGGGAAAAGCTTCCAAATTCTTTCTGAACATCCATAAATCTCTGAGCATTGGTAACTGCTGCCAGAATTTTAAGCCTGTTTCTTATAATTCCGGGGTTGTTCATGAGTTCTTCAATCTTTTTGTCAGAGTATGCTGCTACTTTTTTATAATCAAAATGGTCAAAGGCTCTTCTGAAATTTTCCCTTTTAGATAAAATAGTGTACCAGCTCAAGCCGGCCTGAAAGCTCTCCAGAATCAGGAACTCAAATATTGTTTCATCATCATAAACAGGTCTTTCCCACTCTTCATCATGATACTTTCTGTAGAGATCATCTTTTTCGCACCAGCCACACCGGATTTTTTCCATAATTATCATATTTTACAGGTTAAAGTTACTATTGATTTTGAAAAGTATAACAAAATATTATGAAAAGTTTAACAATGACCTTCAGTTTTAGGAATGGTTATTGTTTAATTATTCATACCAAATTAAAATTTATACTATTATGAACAATTCAGAGTACAACAAAGCGGAAAATGCAGTAAACAATGTAGAAAATTCTTTACAGAATGCAACGGACAAAGCCAAATGGAAAATCGATGAATTGGCAGATAAGGCTAAAGATTATATTAATGAGAAAAGGAATAATGATCAGGAAGCCAGCCAGGAAGACTGGCTAGACAGGGTAAAAGCTAATGTATCCGATGCCTGGGAAGATATCAAGGATAAAGCAGATGAGGCATGGGAAAAAACCAAAGATGCGGCGGAAGATGTAAAGGCAGAATGGAATAAGAAAACCAATTAGTATTTCAGTCATATAAATATTTTCAATAAAATGGAGTCTTAAATTGATAAGGCTCCATTTTTTATTATGCCATAAGCACAATTATTGTTACATTTGTATTATAATAAACATTAAAAAATTATGTCATACGGTTTACTTAAAGGCAAAAAGGGAATTATTTTTGGAGCCCTTAATGAACAATCTATCGCATGGAAAGTTGCTGAAAGATGCCATGAGGAAGGTGCTGAATTTATCTTATCTAATGCTCCTATAGCATTAAGAATGGGAGAACTTAATGGTTTAGCAGAAAAAACAGGTTCTGAAGTAATAGGTGCTGATGCTACTTCTGTAGAAGATCTTGAAAAACTTTTTGATGCCGCTGTTGCAAAATTTGGAAAAATCGACTTTATCCTTCACTCTATCGGTATGTCTATCAACGTAAGAAAAGGAAAACACTATACAGAAATGAATTACGACTGGTTGGAAAAAGGCTGGGATATTTCCGCTGTTTCTTTCCATAAAGTAATGCGTGTAGCATGGGAAAAAGACTGTATGAACGAATGGGGAAGCATTTTGGCGCTTACTTATATTGCAGCCCAGAGAACATTCCCGGATTACAACGATATGTCTGATAACAAAGCGTACCTTGAAAGTATTGCAAGAACTTTCGGAAACTACTGGGGAGAAAGAAAAGTACGTGTAAATACAGTTTCTCAGTCTCCTACAATGACTACTGCAGGTAGTGGTGTTAAAGGTTTCGGAGGATTCCTTGGATATGCAGAAGATATGTCTCCACTAGGAAATGCTACTGCTCTTGAATGTGCAGACTACTGTGTAACGTTATTCTCTGATCTTACGAAGAAAGTAACGATGCAGAACCTGTTCCATGACGGAGGTTTCAGCAGCTCAGGAGTTACTCAGAAAGTGATCAGTAAATATGACGCTGAAAAATAATGAACTGATAAAGTTTCATTTACAATACATAAGACCCATGAAGTTTTTTCATGGGTTTTCTGTTTTTTATCATCTGAAGACTCCTCATTTGGCGAATTCTTCTAGGCCACTATTACCGACAGTCAAAAGTGTTGTATTCTCTACATTATCCGAAATAAATAAAGATATCTGTTATCATTAAAATATATACCATCTATAATATATATCGGATGTGTGAAATAATTCTTAGTTAAGAAAGTCAACAACAACTCTATTTTAAGAAAAAGAAAATTAAAAACCTGACATTGAAATATTATTATTTTCTTAAAAATATCTTTTTAAATTAATAACAGCAATATTAATTTCCCATAAAAAAATATTAATTTTCTATAATATAAATCATAAAACAAAATAATTAATAATTTAACATCATTAACTAAAAACAAGTTTTATGAAGAAACATTTAATTTTTTTTGCCTCAATACACTTTATTGCAGCAATTTCATTTTTTAATCCTATAAAGGCTCAGACCTGCCCAAGCTGGGGGCCTTATATAGAAGGATTTGATATGGCTAATACCGGGGAACTTTGGTACTCGGAAGTAATGGTAGACAATACCTGTAAAAAAATCAACACCTATTATTCAACGCTGAACTTTTCTTTAGGTCCGCGAGGAGGATATGGAGGAATTCAATACAAACCAAATGAAGTGTATAATAACATCTTCTCTATGTGGGACATACAAGACTCCAGCCTTCCACAGTGTACAACGGAATATGCAGCCCCCAATACTTTGGTAGATGGTTTCGGAGGAGAAGGAACAGGTCTTCATACAGATAATCCCATGCCTTGGGTACCGGGAGTATGGTACGCAACAGTTGCCAGAAGGTGGTCTACCGGTGATGGAAAGACAAGAATAGGGTTCTTTATGTATGATTATGGTGTGGGAAAATGGAAACATTATGTGACTATTATAACCCCGGAAAATGATGCTTCATTTACCGGAACAAAACTGGGAGGTTTCGTAGAGAACTGGAATTCCGACTTGAATAAAGATTCCCGCTGTGGATATTACAGGAATTTCTGGAGTATGAATGCACAGGGAAGCTGGTCAAAACCATTAAGATATACGGCTTCAGCAGGAACCGGCTCTTGGGGAGCACAAACAGCATTTAACAATACTGCCATTAAAATAACATCGTGTGGAACAACTCCTGCTCCTGCTGGTGGCTCGGTAACTTTTAACAGTATTACTCAGGAAGGCACCAAACCTGCCACCACTATTCCTATTAGTGTTACTAACGTTACCCCATCATATAATTCATCCACTAATTCGGTCAATGTAACGTGGGCCAATTCAGAAACAACAAGTCCGCAACTTTCCTATAAAGTTGCTTTGTATACTGAAGCCAGCTGGGGAAATAATTATACTCCTGTTGCAGTAGTTTCCGGTATCCGTCCTGATCTCAGAAATGTAAATATCCCTCTTCCGGCTAATTCTCAATCCGGAAAATATTATGTAAGTGTAGTATTGGACGATATCTTTAAGCAAACTTCTAATTTTGGATATAACAATATTAATATCATAACCCCTCCGGTCATTGACCCGAATGCCTATTACAGAATAAAAAATGCAGGAAGTAACCTTTATATAAGCCCGGCAAATTATAGTTCTGCATCAAATGTTAAGATGGTACAATATCCGTTAAGTACTAATCCGGCACAGCAATGGAAGCTTGAAAAAACAGGAAATAACTATATTATTATTAACCATGCTTCCGGATTGGTAATTGATGTTCCCGGTTCTAATACTACTAACGGAACTACATTGATACAATATTCCAAAAGCGGAAATAACAATCAGCAATGGGTACTAAAATCCTATACACCCAATACCATACTTATAGGCACAGCTTTATCAAATATGAAATCGATGGATAATCCTGCCAATTCCCAAACAGCAGGTACTACTATTAATATTTGGGATCAGGATATGAATGGTACGGCAGGAATAAATCATCAGTGGGTGCTTGAACAGGTAACAACTACAACGTCAAGCATGTCTGCGAAACAGGAAATAACCTCAACCGTTTATCCCAACCCTGTAAAACAAGGTGAAAATCTTACCATAAATCTTCCTGAAAATGGAAATTATGAATTACAAATTGTAAACACAGATGGGCTAACAATAAAACAGCAGACAGTAAAAGGTGGAAAAACCACAATTTCAACCTCAAATATAAAAAACGGTGTATATTTCTATACTGCTAAAAGCATAAATGGTACTATTTCAGGAAAATTCTCTGTACAATGATAGTATAAGATGGTAATAACATGATATAATCTGAACGGGCGACCTTAATAAAGGCCGCCCGTTCTGTCAAAAATAATATTAATATGATATTACAAAATTACGGTCTGTATAGAGTGCGCAGGAGCATTCAGTTTGGCAGCCATCCCTTCTATCCATAGATTCGTTTCAATATCATTGTCTGAATCGTTCATGATAACGGTTACCAGCTGTCCGTTTTCGTTCATAAAAGCAGAAGATGTAAGAGCTGCTCTGTTGGAAGAACTTCCGATTCTCTGCGCATTGGGTTTGATATATTTTGAAACATGTCCTATATAATAGTATTCATACGTATAGAACACCTCTCCTGTTTTGGTATCAGCAATAATTGGAGCAAAGCAGAAATTTCCTTTGTGATTGGGACCTCCGGTTTCATCCAGCAGAATATTCCAGTCAGTCCATAAAGCATTTCCTTTGTTGAAATCGTTCAGCATATTTTTGCTGTAAAGTTCTCCGAGGCTTACATCATATATTTTATCCATATTGAACTGTTCTTTGCATCCTTCGGTAAAGGCCAGGAATTTATCAGGAAATGCTCTGTGTGTTTCTGCTAGATTGTCAAAAAGCTGAGTTTTGTTATTCCACGTTTCATACCAGTGATAACCGATACCATGGGCATATTTTGAGGTTTCAGGATCACTTAATGTAGTGGTTGCTCTTTGATAGATAAGGTCTCTGTTGTGATCCCAGATCATAACTTTTTTATCTTTATATCCGTTTTTCCAAAGCGTTGGTCCAAGGTTCTTTTTCAGGAACTCTCCTTCTTCTTCAGCAGTATAGATGCATGATTCCCAGCTTTGGGTAGCCATTGGCTCATTCTGAACGGTTAACCCCCAGATGTTGATTCCTCTCTTTTCGTATTCTTTGATGAATTTGATATAATAATCTGCCCATGTCTGGTAGTATTGATTTTCCAATCTTCCTCCTTTGTACAAACTTTTGTTGGATTTCATCCAGGCTGGCGGGCTCCAAGGCGAGAAATAGAATGTGAAGTTATTACCAATGGCTTTCTGAGCTTCTTTAATCATCGGGATTTTATACTTCTCATCATGAGCAATGTTAAACGTCTTCAGAGAAGTATCATTATCCTCCACATAGGTATACGAATCGCTGGAGAAATCACAGGAATTCATGTTGGTACGAACGACAGTGTATCCCAATCCATTTTTTCCGAAATAAGCATCCAGAATTTCTTTCTGCTTATTCTTTGGCATTTTATAAAAAGTCTCTGCTGAGGCGTCTGTAATAGCACCTCCAATTCCTATCAGTTTCTGATATTTAAAGTTGGGAGCCACAAAAATACACGCCTCAGTTTCTTTAGGCTGTCCGAACTGTTCAAATGTAACGGTTCCTTTATCCGCCATCTTCTCATTCACTTTCGAGTTGGTAAGGATTACTTTAGCTGTTTTTCCTGCATTCTTCTTCCAGTAATTCTGAGCATTGACATTGATGACAACGCCTACTACAAAACAACTTACAATTAATTTTCTCATGATTTTTTCTGTTTCCGGACCCTTCTGGTCCTCATTTTCATTATTTATTTTGATAGACTCTTACGTAGTCTATATAATACTTCTGTGGAAATACCGCATCATCAATGCCTTCTTTTCCACCCCAAAATCCTCCTACAGCAAGATTTAAAATGATAAAGTAAGGTCTGTCAAAAGGCCATGCTTCATCGTTTTTCTCTTTGTTTACATACGTAAAAAATTTCTTATCATCTACATACACATCAATCTTTTCGGGAGTCCAGTCTGCCTTATAGACATGGAATTTTTCGCTGGCATCTTTTACAAACAAGGTATCTGTTTTCTGTGTTCCCTGGATATGGTTGTATTTTTTGGTGTGAACAGAAGCATGTATAAATCCCTGATTGTATCCTACATGTTCCATAATATCCAGTTCACCGTCATCCGGCCATTTCTTCATATTTTCACTCATCATCCAGATGGCAGGCCATGTTCCACGTCCTTTGGGAAGCTTTGCTCTTACTTCTACTGTTCCATACTGAAAGGCGAATTTTCCTTTGGTTAAAAGCCTAGCAGAAGTGTATTTATTATTTTCCCAATTTTCTTTTCTGGCTTCAATGATCAGATTTCCCTTTTCCATTCTGGCGTTCTCAAGCCTGTTTTTGGTATAAAACTGAGCTTCTTCATTTCCAAAACCACTTCCTCCGATATCATAATTCCATTTTAATGAATCCGGAAGTCCTTTGCCATTAAATTCATCATTCCAGATCAGTGTTCTGCGGGAATCTGGCTTGTTTGAAGCACAGTTGAAAGCAGAAAGAAAGAATATTCCTATTACACAGATACTTATTGTATTTCTGAATTTGATTTTCATGTGTATTAAGTTTTGGCTAAAGCCGTTCTTTTTATATTTTCATAAGTGGGCTTCCTTCGTCCATGCTCAGGATTATAACCCACTCCTATTGAATTGAATTCAATTTATTTTGTCCAGGTGATTCTTTTGGTCTGAACATGTTGAGAATCCGTCCCGACCATAATATCAAATTCCCCGCCTTCCCAGTCAAAATTCAAGTTATCATCAAAGAATTTCAGATCTTCGGGAGTCAGTTTAAAATCGATCTTTTTGGTTTCTCCTTTTTTGATGAATACTTTCTGGAAACCTTTCAATTCTTTTATCGGTCGGACTACTTTCCCGAAAAGATCCCTGATATACAGCTGTATCACTTCTTCTCCGTCATATTTTCCTGTGTTGGAAACCGTAACGCTGATATTCAAGGTCTGATTTCCTGTAAGGTTTGTGGAATTTAAAACCATATCAGAATATTTGAAATCCGTATAGCTTAAACCATATCCAAATGGGTATTTGGGATCATTATCAAGATCTATATACGCGGAAACATAGTTTCTGTCTGTATTATTTTTTGCCGGTCTTCCTGTATTGTAATGATTATAGTACACAGGAATCTGCCCTTCTGTTCTTGGGAAAGTCATTGGAAGCTTTCCACCGGGATTCACTGTCCCGAACAAAACATCTGCAATAGAGTTTCCTGCTTCTGTTCCCAGCCACCATGTATACATAATGGCAGGAATATTGTCTGATGCCCAGTTGAAAATCAGAGGTCTTCCGGCGTTGATCATCAGGATGATTGGCTTACCTGTTTTGGCAATTTCTTTCAATAAGTCTTCCTGAACACCTGTAAAACCAATAGTACTTCTGCTTTTTGCTTCTCCACTCATCGCGTGGCCTTCTCCCAGCGTCATGATGACAACATCTGCTTTTTTCGCCGTTTCTACCGCTTCGGCAAACTGGCTTTTATCCTGATCATCCACATTGCAGCCTTTTGCATATAATAAAGTAGCGTTTTTATCCAGCTGGTTTTTAATTCCGTCAAATTGAGAAACGATTCTTTGATTATCATCTTTGAAAGCAACAGACCAGAAACCGTGATTCGCTACCGTTTCTTTCCCGAAAGGGCCAATCAGCGCAACTGTTTTTACACTTTTCGAAAGCGGAAGAATATTTCCCTGGTTTTTAAGAAGAACAATACTTTTAGATCCGAATTCTCTTCCGAATTTTCTGTTTTCCTGATTATCGGTCTGTTCTTTTTGTCTTTTTTCATTGCTGAATCTGTAAGGATCATCGAAAAGTCCCATTTCGAATTTCTTGGTTAAAATTCTACCCGCTGCATCATCTACCAGTTTTGCATCTACTTTTCCTTCTTTCACCAGTTTTGGAAGCTCTGCCATATACACACGGCTTTCCATATCCATATCACTTCCCCCTTGTATTGCTCTTTCAGCAGCTTCAGCTCCATCTTTGGCATAACCGTGAGGAACCATTTCCCCGATGCTTCCCCAGTCTGACACCACAAAACCTTTATAATTCCATTTTCCTTTTAAGAGGTTTCTCTGTATATATTGGTTGGCCGTTGCGGGAATTCCGTTAATATCATTGAAGGAGTTCATAAAAGTGGCTACTCCTGCCTCCGCAGCGGCTTTGAAAGGAGGAAGATAAGTTTCATTCAATTGTCTGAGACTCATATCTACAGAATTGTAATCTCTTCCGCCTACAGCAGCTCCATATGCCGCGAAATGTTTGGCACAGGCCATCACTGCATCAAGACTTCCCAGACCTCTACCCTGAAATCCTTTAATCCTTGCCAGTCCTATTTTTGTTCCAAGGTAAGTATCTTCTCCTGAGCCTTCCATTACTCTTCCCCATCTCGGATCTCTGGCAATATCCACCATCGGAGCAAACGTCCAGTGAATACCGTAAGCGGCAGCTTCTGTAGCAGCAATTCTTTCAGACTTTTCAATCATGGCCAGATCCCAACTTGCCGCCTGTCCGAGATTGACAGGGAATGTGGTACGATAACCATGGATAACGTCCTGCCCGAACAGTAAAGGAATTTTCAGCCTTGACTGCATCGCCAGTTTCTGAAAAGCTCTGGTTTCCTCTGATCCTGCAACATTCAGCATAGAACCTACTTTACCCTTCCTGATTTCTTCCAAAACAGCTGCGGAATTGGATTGCTGGGGTCCTGTAGCATATTCAAAACCACTATATTGCACCATCTGCCCTACCTTTTCTTCCAGGGTCATTTTAGACAGCAGCTCTGCTACTTTCTGATCAATGGTCTTCTGTCCGTAAGCATTCAATCCCAATGCAGAAAATGCCAGTAAGAAATAAACTCTTTTCATAGTATCAAATTAAAAAATATAGGTTGCTGTAGAATGTCCCGAAATTGTTACAGCAGCGGTTTTCCCGGCAAATTTAATATTAAAATTCTCATCTGCCTGATTATCGTTCTGCACAATTAAAACTATTTTCCCAAATTGAGTCTTAAAGGCAGCCGTTGAAAGCTTATCCGTCTGAGTGGAAGCGATACGCTGGGATCCTGCAGGAATAAATTTTGAAGCGTGTGCAATGATATAGTAAGAAACATTTCTGGTGAAATTCTCACTGTCAGAAACCGTTATGGCTCCTTTACACTCCGTACATCCGCCATCTGTATGAGGGGCAAATTTTGGATCGTTGGCAAGATTCCATTCCAGAGCTATTTTGCTCCAGTTTCTCATAGAGCCTATGATTACATTTTTCGTATGCCAGTTCAGGTCTTCGGTAAAAGTGCCTTTTGAACCTGTCCATTGTTCAGTAAAGTATAAATTCTTATCCGGAAAAGCATTATGTACCGTACTTAATGCAGAAATATCGCCTTCGTAAAGGTGAAAAGCAGATCCGTCTATATATTTGCCAGCTTCAGAATCTTTTAAAATATCAATAGCATATTCCGGTTTGTTGCAGTTGTGGTCGTAAACAACAATTTTAGTTTTAATTCCATTTGTTTTAAAAACAGGTCCCAGATGGTTCTTAATAAAATCTCCCTGCTGTTCAGACGGCATATACAAACTTGGATTATTTCCCGGATGTAAAGGTTCATTCTGAGGAGTTACAGCATCAATGGTGATCCCTTCTTTTTTCATTCCCTGGATGTATTTTACAAAATATTGAGCATACGTTCCATAGAATTCAGGTTTTAAACTTCCTCCTTTTGACTTTCCATTATCCTTCATCCAAACCGGAGGAGACCACGGGGCAGCAATGATTTTAATGGAAGGATTAATTGCTAAAATTTCCTTCAACATCCCAATCAAAGCTTTGTCTTTTGCCAGACTGAATTTTGAAAGCGAAGGATCGCTCTGTCCTTCAGGAAGATCATCGTAGGAGAATACTTCTCCATCAAGATCGGAAGCGCCAATACTCAGTCTTAAATAGCTGATGGATATTGAATTTTTATCATTTCCAAAAAGTTCGTTAAGCAGTGCTTTTCTTTTGGAAGGCGACAACCGGTTGATTACCTCAACACTTCCTCCTGTTAATGTATAGCCAAAGCCATCAATATATTGAAACTTTTGAGTGTCATCAATTTCAATATTCTGAAAGCTGTTGGTAGTATTTGCAAATTTAACGGAAGTCTGCTGTTGTAATTTTACACTTTCATCCCCTTTGGTAAGCCAGTACTGCACTTCATTTCCTTTATTGGAAGCCACTGAGGTACATGAGAAAGAAAAAAGGGCCACACCACTAAGTAGTGCGGCACCTCTAAAGAAACTATATAAGTTGTGAAACTTCATATTTTAGTAACCAGGATTTTGTTTTAAAACTGTATTCGGCAACTCATTAAACGGAATTGGCAGAATTTCATTTTTATTAGCTTTGAACCCTTTGAAGGCAAGCTTAGAAGGAGCATCTCCCCATCTTACAAGGTCAAACCATCTGTGCCCTTCGCCTGCAAGCTCTCTTCTTCTTTCATCTTTAATAGCCTGTAAAGAAACCGGAACCGATGCTAAACCGACTCTTGCTCTTACTGCATCTAATAATGCCTGGGCTCTTGCTCCTGCTCCACCTAAAGCTTCTGCTTCCATCAGATAAGTATCTGCTAATCTTATTGCGATATAATTCTGACGGAAATTCAGTTCTGCCGGACCTGGAAGTGAACTTTTTAAAGCATTTGTAGGTAAGTATTTATTTAAAAAATATCCTGTATCAGCAAAAGCAGGGCTGTAGGTGATTTTACCATCTGTTACCAGCTTTTTTGCATTGAAAACGGTTACATCCAGCCTTGGGTCTCCCTGCATGAAAGTAACAAAGTTTTCTGTTACAGTGTTAAATGCCCAGCCGGAATAGATATCCGGAGCATCATTATTCGGGATGTTTTTTAGGGAATAAGAACGAGGCCCTACCATTACATTAATAGAGTTTCCTTCATCTTTGCCCTGCCCCCAGAAGCCCCAGTCGGAGTTTCCTTTATTGGTATGCATTACTTCAAGGATAGATTCAGTAGAAAACTTATAAGGATCCGATAATTCAGGACCTACTTTAAATAAGTCTGCATAATTGGCAACAAGCTTATATCCGTATTGGCTGGTTCCTCCCGGAGTACCATTTACCTCGGCAAACTGTGCTGCTGCCTGAGGCATTTTTTTATCATAAAGATAAATTTTACCTAAAATAGCTCTTGCAGTTCCCTGTGTGATTCTTCCTCTATCATTTCCACTTGACACCATCATCAGATCCGGAATAGCAGCATTGATATCATTTTCTATCTGAGTATAAACATCACTAGGATCAGCTTGCGGAATATTCCAATAATCATCATCAAATTTTACGGATTTCAGAATCAAAGGAATATTTCCGAACATTCTTAATAGCTCAAAATAATATAATGAACGAAGAACTTTTGCCTCTGCGATATATCTTTTCTTAAGATCATCACTCATATTAGCCCCGGGAACTCTTTCTATTAAAAGATTAGCACGTGCTATTCCCTGATAGTAATCTCTCCAGTAACTGGCAGGCATCGTGTTTGGGTTAATCATATAATTGTTTAGCCCCTGGATACCCGCACCGTCATTAGAGTTTCCTCCTCCGGAATAGAAATCATCAGATCCTGCATTAAAGAATGTTACAGTATTTTCAAACCCTCCTGAATACTTTCTTAAAACATCATAAACTGAAACCAGTGCACTGAAAGACTGCTGTTCATTCTGGAAATACAAATCAGTATTAAAAGATCCTGAATTCTGTACGTCATCAAGATAAGAATCGCTACACGCGACATTGGTAAAACCCAGACCTGCAAGAAACGCTACAGCAAGTCCTTTATATATAAAATTCTTGTTTTTCATTTTGTTAGTCATTAAAATTGAATATTAGCACCTATCAGGAATGTTCTTGCCTGTGGATAGTAAGCTCTGTCTACTCCAATAATATCTTGTTCAGAATTATTTCTTCCTGCAATTTCCGGATCATATCCGGTATATTTTGTGAAGGTAAGCAGGTTTTCTCCTGTGATATACAGCCTTACTTTGCTCATTCCAAAACGTTGGGTAACATCCTGAGGAATGGTATATCCTAACTGAACAATTTTCAAGCGTACATAATCTCCTTTCTGAAGATAATAATTGGACATCCATGAATAGTTGTGGTTCGGGTCATTACGCGTAACTCTTGGGTTATCATTGGTAGATCCCTCACCTGTCCATCTATCTAAGATTCTTGTCTGATAGTTGGCATCAAGCATATCCAATCTTCTCAGACCCTGGAAAATCTTGTTACCAGCCTGTCCTTGTGCGAACATCATTAAATCAAAATTCTTATAATTAAGATTTACAGTAAGTCCGAAAGTATATTTCGGAATAGAGCTCCCCAGGTTCACTTTATCTTCATCATCAATTTTACCATCTCCGTTGTTATCCTGCCAGATAAAGTCTCCAGGTTTCGCATCAGGCAATAATTTTACTCCATTCGCATTTACATAATTATCAATTTGTGCCTGATTCTGGAAAACACCACTATATGTTTGTCCGTAGAACGATCCATATGGCTGTCCTACTGCTACTCTGGATACCGCTCCCATCGTTTGGAAAGAAGCTAGATTGAAGTATTTGATGTCATCTTCCAATCTCAGAACTTCATTCTTTATCGTAGCGAAGTTACCATTAACTGAAATTCCAAAATCTTCCCAGTTCTTCTTATATCCCAATTCAAGTTCCAGACCGCTATTTTGCATATCCCCTACGTTTGACCAGGGTAAATTCGGAACTCCGACATAGCCAGGAATATTGATTTGTCTGAGAATATCGGTTGTTTTCTTTTTGTACCAATCTGCCGTAAGGGTAAAATTGTTGAATAGTTTCAAATCAGCAGCAATATTCAGCTGGCTGGTCTGTTCCCATTTCAGATTTGGATTTTCCAGTGTACTTGGTGCATAGCCAATGATGATATTATTTCCAGAATTGGTATAGTTACTCCCTGAAACCATGAAACTTGCAAATCTGAAATTATCCATCTCATCATTTCCTAAAACTCCATAACCACCTCTCAGTTTTAAGTTATTGATGACTTTATTTTCAGGCCAGAAGTTTTCTTTATGAACATTCCACCCTAATGACATTGATGGAAAAGTTCCCCAATGCTGATTGGTAGCAAACTTTGAAGATCCATCTCTACGAATTGTTCCTGTAAATAAATATTTGTCTGCATAATCATAAATAATTCTACCAAAATAAGATGCTTTACGGGTTTGAATTCCATCCCATCCTGTTGCGGTAATATTATCCTGCGGAATATTAAAGTTGAATGAAGCATCCTGCCAGTTATCGATAGGCAGATTACTGTATGTCAGACTAGCCCCGCCTGCAATGTTGTATCGATAAACTCCCTGCCCAATCATAATATTGATATTATGATCTCCGAACTTATTCTGATAGGTCAAAGTATTTTCCATACTCCATTCGAATTTATTTTCGTCCACCTTATTCAGACTGTTGAAGCTGGTATTGTTATAGTTTGGACTTAAATAATATTTCGGGGTAAAAGAACGGCTTCCCCAATAAGATTTCTTACCATTCAGACTGGATTTAAATGTAAAATGATCAAGAAACTTAAGTTCAGCAAAAACATTTCCTACAAAATCATCAGACCAGCTATAATTTCCTTGTTGTATATGACGGAAAGCCTGTGGATTGGTCATTTCCTGATTTACATATCTGGAAATTCCGTATGGCCTCCCTTCAGAATCACGGATGATATAAGGATTTGTATAACCGCTTGGGTCAACCATTGACCAATCTGTCACCACAACCGGAGTCGTAGGATCCAGGTTAACGGCTGAAGCCAAAGGTCCTCCGAATTCTTCGTTTGCACTTACCCCCTGAGACTTCACGTGTGTGTACGCAAAGGTTTGTCCAATGGTCAGATAATCTGTCACTTTATGGGTTGAATTGAATCTTGCATTGATTCTTTTGTAATAAGAAATATCACTCATTACGATACCTGTCTGATCAAAATATCCGAAAGAGGTATAGTAGGTGGATTTTTCATTCCCTCCGGTAATGCTTACTTCGTGAGATGATTTTTCACCTGTTCCGAAAATAGCATCCTGCCAGTTGGTACCTTTCCCAAATGATTCAGGATTGGCAAACCTTGGTGCTTGTCCGTCATTAACGAAACCTTCATTGATAATTTTAGCATATTGTGTAGCATCCAGAAGATCCAGCTTTTTTGAGGCATTTGAAAAACCGTAAAAACCATTATAAGACAAAGTCAGTTTTCCTTTTTTCCCTTTTTTGGTTGTTACCAGTATTACCCCTTTTGCAGCAGAGACCCCGTAGATTGCAGATGATGCTCCGTCCTTTAGCACTTCTACACTTTCTATATCCGATTGGTTAAGCCATCCGATATTGTCTACCACAATACCATCTACTACCCACAATGGGCTGTTGCTTCCCGCTCCAAAACTGGTAATCCCTCTTACACGTACAGTAGCAGCAGCACCAGGCTGTCCCGAATTCGTAACAACAGAAACCCCTGCAGCTCTACCCTGCAATACCTGTTCAGGCTTACCTGCCGGTATGTTTTCAATGTCGCTGGCTTTAATACTCGCAATAGCTCCCGTTACATTACTCTTTTTCTGTGTACCGTAACCGATGACTACCACTTCGTCTATTTTGTTTTCTTTCGCAATTGTGTCCTTCGACTTGGTGGTCTGGGCACTGAAGTTGGCCGTAAAATAGAGGACGGCAACCACTCCTACGCTTCTTGATATTCTTACATTCATATACAGTTATTGTTTAATTCTCAAATTGAGACAATAAAAATATATTTTTTTTCAATTAATTAACATTCTATTCATAAAAATTTTAATTTTTCTTTTATTTTTCAGGGTTAGAAGCCCTATCTTCGCATCAATATTTCATAAAATATCATAAAAAATTAATAAATTCATCTCCCAAAATGACCACCAAGCCTTCCAAAATTTCTCTTCCGCTAAAACTTACCTTTCTCATTTTTTCAATGGTTTTAAACTGTATGGGGTTGGTGATTCTGCAGCTGTCTGAAGAAAAAATTACCTACGGAGAACTGGGGCTTTTAGAATCTTTTAAAGATCTGCCCATTGCATTTATCTCTCTTTTTGCAGTGAGCTTTATCAACAAAACCGGTCCAAAGAAAGCATTGATTCTGGCCCTGACTATTGTAGGAGTCTGTTCCTGTCTTCTTCCCTTTGTAAAGGTTTTCTGGTTTTATAAACTGTGGTTTGCAATTATAGGAGCCTGTTTCGCTATTGGTAAAATCTGTGTTTTTGGAATTATCAGGAATAATATTTCGGATGAAAAATCCCTGGCAAAGACCATGAATAACGTAGAAGCCTCTTTTATGATCGGAATTTTCGTGGTTAATACCGGTTTTGGATGGATAATTTCCAGCCAGTACTCCGAATTCTGGAAGTTTGGTTTCCTGATGATTGCTTTATTATCAGCATTTACCATTTTTCTGCTGTCAAAGATAGAAGTAGCAGATTCCAGGCCTATGGAAAACAAAAGCATTCTCTCAGAACTTTCCGGGTTTACCACACCTGCAGTAGCTCTATTTTTAGGAGTGATCTTTTTTATCGTCTTTGTAGAGCAGGGATTCAATTCATGGCTTCCTTCTTTTTACAAAAACCATTTGAAGGTCAATTCTTTTTTTGCGCTTCAGGCCACTTCTTTTCTATCCGTATTTTCTTATGCCGGACGAACGGTTACTGCCAATATCATCAAAAAGTTTTCACTGCCCAGATATTATATAACATGTATGGCTCTTATAATCACCTTACTGATCATTATACTGGGGATACAGTATTTTGATTCTGAGGATTCCGGCTATTTACTTTTTTTATTTCCGGTTATTGGTTTGTTTCTTTCGCCCCTCTACCCTGTAATCAACTCAAGAATGATTGCACAGGTGGATAAAGACAAGATTAATCTTTTCACCTCGCTTATTGTTATTTTTTCTTCTCTGGGCAGCTCTGTAAGCTCTATCATTATGGCCGTTTTGTTTGAAAAACAGCTGTTGAATTATTATCCATTATACATCTTATCTTCTGTAATTCTGCTTTTTGTGATTAGTTTTATATATTTTACTGTCACAAATAGAAAATAGTTTTATTTTTACTGCCATGAAAATTAAAGACACAAAAAGTAAAGAAACGCTACAGGAACTCATTGACACGAAAGATTTCGTAGCGCATATTTCCGTTGACTGCACCATATTCGGCTTTCATAATAATATTCTGAAAGTTTTGCTTTTAAAATATCACGATCTGGATCTATGGTCACTTCCGGGTGGTTTTGTTTTCAATGATGAGGACCTGAGAGAAGCTGCTGAAAGGGTTTTGTTTGAAAGAACCCATCTTAAAGGATTATTTTTGAAACAGTTTCACACCTTTGGAAGAATAGACCGTACAGAGAATAATGTACATCAGATCCTTCTTAAAAATAAAGGAATAACCGTTCCTGAAGATCACTGGATATTCCAGCGTTTTGTTACAGTAGGTTACTGCAGCCTCATTGATTTTTCTCTGGCTGATACTTTCCCTGATGCTTTCAATGAAAGCTGTGAATGGTTTGAAGTCAACAACCTGCCTAAAATGGCATTCGACCACGACAGAATTATAGAGACAGGTCTTGAATACCTGAGAATGAATATCAATACAGAGGTTGCGGCAAGTAACCTGCTTCCTGAAAAATTTACCATGAAAGATCTTCAGGCTCTGTATGAAACTATTTTAGGACAAAAATTCAGAAGAAATAATTTTCAGCGAAAAATTTTAAGTTTAAATATTCTGGACAGAATGGAAAAACTGTATGACGGTTCGGCCAATAAAGCTCCATATCTGTATAAATTTAAAACTGAAGTTCATAATTCTACCAATCAGTATCCCATCTCTAATGATGAGGAGTCATAAAAATATAAATTTAACTCAAATCATCAACAAAGTAGCAGTAGCCCTCTGAAAATCAATAGTAAAACAAGTTTTTAAAAAAATTTTCAGAACATCACGAAAAATGTTACTTTTAACCAAATCAAAAAATCATGTCATATTATCCTCTTACAAGCATCCCTGATTATTATGGAATTGATGCTTTACTTACTGAAGAACATAAACTAATCCGCCAATCTGTGAGAGACTGGGTTGAAAGTTTTGTCATGCCGCAGATAGATCAGGCCGCTCAAAATCATACAGATCTTCCTAATCTTATGAGAGAATTGGGGAAAATCGGAGCATTGGGACCTTATATCCCGGTTGAGTATGGCGGTTCAGGATTAGATCAGATTTCTTATGGTCTGATTATGCAGGAGCTGGAAAGAGGAGATTCTGCAGTACGTTCTGCTGCTTCGGTACAAAGTTCATTGGTGATGTTCCCTATTAACGAATTCGGTTCTGAGGAACAGAAAAAGAAATATCTTCCAAAACTTGCTGCAGGAGAAATGATCGGATCTTTTGGATTGACTGAGCCTAACCACGGTTCTGATCCTGGTTCTATGGAAACTTATTTTAAAGATATGGGAGATCATTATCTTTTAAATGGAGCAAAAATGTGGATCACCAACTCTCCTTTATGCGACATCGCTGTAGTATGGGCAAAAAATGAGGAAGGCAAAGTACAGGGATTGATCGTTGAAAGAGGAATGGAAGGTTTTACCACTCCTGAAACTCATAATAAATGGAGCTTGAGAGCTTCCAAAACCGGAGAACTGGTATTTAACAACGTGAAAGTTCCGAAAGAAAACCTTCTTCCTGGAGTAACAGGACTGAAAGGACCTTTATCTTGTCTGAATTCTGCAAGATATGGAATTTCCTGGGGAGTAATAGGTGCTGCCATTGACTGTTACTGTACTGCCGTTCAGTATTCCAAAGAAAGAAAACAGTTTGGAAAACCAATCGGTTCTTACCAGCTTCAGCAGAAGAAATTAGCTGAATTCTTAACAGAGATTACAAAAGCTCAGTTACTGTGTCTTCAGCTAGGAAACCTTAAAAACGACCATAAGGCAACTCCAGCCCAGATTTCAATGGCTAAACGTAATAACGTGAAAATGGCGATTGACATTGCAAGAGAATCAAGACAAATCCTTGGAGGTATGGGAATCATGGGTGAATTCCCGATGATGAGACATGCCGCAAACCTGGAATCTGTAATTACTTATGAAGGAACCCATGATGTGCATTTACTGATCACCGGATTGGATATTACAGGAATCAACGCTTTCTAAAAAAATATACCAATATAAATAATAAAGAGTCTGGCCAATGGTCAGACTCTTTTGTTTACTCACTTTGCAGGGATTTTATATTCAATGAATAATTATTGATCTTACAAAGTTTTTGTTGTTTTATTAAATTTATTACTTTAATACCACACAAAAACAAACAATATGAAAAAAATCACAACTTTTTTACTAAGTCTTACAGCTCCATTTTACTTTGCCCAGCAGGCGGGTGATGTTGTAAGTGCCGAACAGAAACTGGATTTAACACCACAGGGAGTCATCAATTTTATAGCCAATAATCTTGGTGATCAGAATGCTCCTGAGTTTGCCAACTACCTGAACAGTTTCAATATCGGGCTGAAAGGTTACAAAATCACCTATTACACCAAAAATGAGAACAACGTTCTTGTAAAAGCTACCGGATTACTCATGTATCCTAATGTACCTTTTAAACTCTCAACAGTGGTATCTGACCATGGAACTACAGACAGCAGGCATAATGTTCCGTCTAATTTCAAAGGAGCTTTAACCGCTGGGTTTGTTGTTGAACTATCGTATGTACTCAACGGGTATATTCTGATGGCCCCTGATTATGTAGGGATGGGAACCGGGGACGGAACTCACCCATATGTAGATTATGCCACAGAAGCCGGAGCAACCATAGATTTTATCACCGCTGCCAATAAAGTACTGGCACAACTGAACATCAAGCGTTATGATGAATATTTCTTAGCCGGATATTCTCAGGGCGCTCATGCTGCTATGTCTACCTTAAAAAGGTTAAGCATATCAAATCCCGGTAATATCAAATTCAAATATGCTTACATGGGCGACGGCCCTTATGATTTTTCTGGAGTAACTTTAAATAAAGGAGTCCTTGAAAAAGATATCTACCCTTTCACCTCATTCCTGGCCAATGTCCTTCATACCTGCAACAATACGGGATATAAAACCTATAGTAATGACATTTCAGAAGTTATTTCTGCAGAATATCTGGACAAATACAACTATCATGTCGTTCAGGATAACGGCGGACTTTTGTGGGGGCCTGTTATATGGAGAAAGCTCTTTACCACCAGTTTCGTCAATGATGTTACCAATAATCCCAATAACAAGCTAAGGCTATGCATGAAACCTAAGGATGTGTATGACTGGTACAATAAAACTCCAATGACATTGGGACATTCTACTATAGATTTAGCTATCCCGCCTGAAAATACTTCAAAAACCATTGATGTTCAGCGTGGCTATTATCCATGGTGGGATCTTAATAAATATAAGCTGGATTCTTTTTACTGGGGACCATTGGGCCATGTGGGTGGAATTCTGCCCTTCACTTTAGCTTCCAATGCGAAATTCAATACCCTGAGAAGCGGCGGCCTTTTTAATGAATGGGCGATTGCAGGTTCAATTTTCGGTAAGCAATCGGAGAAAACTTCTGAAAAACCTTCCCTTCTGTCTTCACAGATAAAACCGGACCTAGGCAGTATGCAGCTGGTTGAAATTACAGATTTCAATAAAGAAAAAGCCCAGAGCAGAACGGCCGGTAACCAAAATTTGTCAACCTTAAAAGACGGTGTTTATTTATTGAAAGTATCGGAAAACAATGAAAATAAAATCATTCCATACATCAAAAACACGCCTAAGGAAGTTACCGAAAATGAAATTATACAATCTGTGACTCCATCGGTCCTGCAATTAAAAGTAGATCAGGATGAACTTACTGCTGTGAATATTTTTGATGAAAATAAAACCCTGATCAGAAGTATTTCCTCAAAACAATATCGGGAGGCCGGAGGAATCAATATTCAGAATCTTGAAAACAAAAACTATACGTTTGAAGTTGTTACTCCATACTATAACCTTCAGTTCAGTAAATCGGCTGGCGGCATATTATCACCCGAAAGCAGTACTGATATTTATACCCTGAGACAACAGATTGTGGCTAAATCCGGGAATGATATTAAGAACATCAGCATCTACAGTATATCTGGCTCTCTCATAGTCCAGCAGGAAGTTAATAAACCGGTGTTTGAGTCCGGAAACCTGGAACCGGGAATATATCTGGTGCAGATCACTCTTTCTAATGGAAAAATCATCAATAAAAAAGTAAAACTATAAATCAATCACTCCTCTATATCTTCATTTCAAGTTAATTTTTGGCACTTCAGCAATGAAGTGCCTTTTTGCTTCGATAATTTTAAAATATTATAAATGGAGCATATCCTTAAAACTTAAATCCGACACTAAAATATATTCTTGAAAAATCAAGCTGGCTGTTTCTGGAAATATTCAGACCAATAGGTCCTATAAGCGATTCATAGCCAAGATTTACTCCGTAGCCAAACATATCAAAACTGTCATTGAAAGGAGAAAACTCTTCACTCACCTTTCCATAACTGAATGACGGGGTAAGATAGAGCTTTTTCATAATTCTGTATTGAAATGAGATGGCCGCCTTAGCTACCGAAGTCATCGGAAGTTCTTTCTGACGTAGACCATTGAATTCAGGGCTTAACAGATCGTAATTGTATTCGCTGCCTCCCAGATTATACTTTTGGTTCAGGAACAGATACGGAACCTTATCTTCTTTTTTGGAACCGAAACTCGTTCCAAGAAATACATTTGCTTTTACGGTCAGCCTTCTTGTGATGGGATAGAAAAAGTTTTCATTCAGCGTGAATGAAACAAGGTTTTTAGGCTCGGAATAGTAAGATTCTTTCGGGTTAAGGATCTGATAAAGAAGAGGCTGTACTACATTCAGGTCATAAAGTTCATACTGATCTCCATAGTAAAATCTTGTGCTCACCTGAAGATGATTCCCCCTGGTTGTAAAATACCTTTTATTAAGATTATTCTGTTCAAATTTCAGGAAAGTATTGAAATTGCTGTGGTTATACAACTTTTTGCTGTAATTATCTACCTTCGACTGGTCTACTTTATCCAGTAAGCTGTACATTCTTTCCGTACTGAATTCTGTTCCCAATGAAAGATAGGCGTTTGGATTGATATTATAATTCAGTGCAATCTTTCCGGTTATATTGCGGTACATATGGTTAGGGAAACGGTCGCCGCCATCTTCACTGATATCATACAACCTGAAGTTCAGGTCATTACTTTTCAGGTGCACCATCTTGGCTTCCAGATCCAGCCATAAACGTTCACCACTATCCAGGAACTGCTGGTAAGCAAGTTTCGCTTTGAAACGTTCGGAAATATCTACTGTTGCCAGAAACCTGGATCTGTTCAGGAGAATATTTCTGTACGTATAATTGACAATAATTCCTACGGACTGTTCCGTATCATAGTGCAGCGCCAGTTTAAATGCTCCCTTTTTTGCTCTTTTCACAAAAACATTCATCACAAGACCGTCGTTTACATTCGTGTAGGTATAATACACCTTTACATACTGCCGCATTCCAAACACTCGATCTATAGCTTCATTAACCGTTTTTGCGTCGTAATACTTCCCTTCCGTAAGTCCCATCTGCTTTTTCAGCACTTCAATTTCTGCAGCATCTGTAATGGGTGTTCCGTCTTCTTCATTAAAAGTAAATTTAGTGGTAGGCAGTTTCACTTCTTCAATCATTGTATGCTCATACGTAATTCCGGCTTTGCGCTGAGCTTCTGCCAGAGCTACAAACTCAGGAAGATGCTTTCTCGCCTCCATCTCTCCTATTTTTATGATCCTTCTGAATCTGGCAAAATCTTTCGTGGTAATTTCTCCCAGAGGATCTACAAAATCAACCAGAATATTTGATAATTCTTTCTGATGTTTAAAATCTTCTACAGAGCGGATGGCATGAGTCTGATAGATCATCTTCATCGGATTTTCAATCTCCTTTTTCGTAAAAAGTCTGAATCCGGTATAGCCTCCGATCACAAAATCGGCGCCCATCTCACGAACTTCATTAGCCGGATAATTACGGTCCAAACCGCCATCCACCAAAAGCTTTCCATCAATATAAACAGGAGCAAACGCTGCAGGAATGGCCAATGTAGATCGAATAGCCAATGGTAGTGATCCTTCTTTCTGCATCACCAGACCTCCGTTTTCAATATCGGAGGAAGTAAGCTGCACGGGAATCCTCAGTTTGCTGAAATCATTGATATGCTTTGCATTAAACGTAAGCGTATTAAGTACTTCTCCCATGTACTGTCCTTCAATATAAGAGCTTGGAAGAGTCGGAAACCCTCTGACTACAGGAAATTCAAGGATATACTTATCATATTCGTCCTTCTCACTGATATTCACTTTATTGTACGGAATTTTATTACTCAGAATCCTGCTCCAGTCCATTTTATAGATCGTATGTTTCAACTGGTCAGCATTATATCCCATTGCATATAGGCCTCCCAGAATCCCTCCCATACTGGTTCCTGTGATATAATCTACTTTGATTCCCAATGAATCGATCATTTTTAAAATCCCGATGTGTGCAAATCCCTTTGCCCCGCCGCCACTGAGTGCAAGACCAAACTTTGTATCTTTGGTTACATTTTGAAGCGCAATATTCAGGGAATCATTTTTTTGCTGAGATTTGATAATAAGAGAAAAAGCAATAGCTAAAAATATCAGGATCTTTTTCATTGATGGTGCTTAATGTATCTGATTTAAACTTTATAAGTTTTTAATAAGTAGTAAAGATACACAAAAATTTACCTGCTTTATCACAACATTTCGTGAAGTAAACGATTCTAAGCCAGCTTATTTATTGAGAATACACATAGAAAAAAACATATTAATACTAAAAATTTTTAATACGTTTTTATAGTTTCTATGAAATTTATATCTGGATTTAGAATTTCAAGGATAAGGCTTTTCACAGATTTCATGGCATCATCAATATTTCCTTTATCAAACTGCAGGGCAACCATTCCTTTTTTGGCATCTGCAAAACTCCAGATTCCGGTTTCAATCGGGAAACCCCAAAACTCAGGAAGGTGCTGTACTACGTAATGATAAATACAAAGCTGAAGGGCCTGCTTCCTGTCGCTGTTATGGAAATATTCATCTACGTTATCCTGATCGATCTTTACAGTAAGATTTTTAGTCCTGGCGGTTTTATAATCAATAATTCTCAGAGTACCGTTCAGTTTATCAATCCTGTCAATGAATCCGAAGAAAGAAATTTTATCATTTCCATCAAGAGGAAAATCAATGTTTTCAAACCTTCTTTCAATATCAATAATCTCCAGTTTATTGCCTTGCTTTATGAGTTCAAGATCATGATTCAGCACGTTTTCAATGACCTTTTTAGCAATGGCTTTATGGATATAATTCATTCCTTTTTCGTAGAATTCCGGCTGGTGCTTCAGCTTTTCAATAGCGATATTTATATATTCATCTACTGCTTTAACTGAATTCTTTAAATCACTTTCTTTTAAAACTTTACCCTTCAACACCTCATACACTTCTTGAAGTGAATAATGAACCAGATTTCCGTAATTTTTTATCGACAGTTCTTCTTCAATTTCATCCGTTTCCGAAGTGTTTAAAATCTTGGAAAGGTAGAAATCAATCGGATTGTAAAGATAACTCGTCAGGTGGGAAGCAGATACTTTTTCCTTCCATTTCTGAAGACGCTCCTGTACAATTGGTGTCTTGGAAATTTCTATCGGTTTGGTGGCAATAGGTTCTGAAGAATTTTCAATAATGAGATGTTCGATCTCATGAGAACTCTCCATTTCAATCTGGGTAATGAAACGGCTCTTCTCTCCGGTATTCACTCCGGAGCTTAAAGCATTATACAGCAAATGGACATTCTTCGCATCCTGAATCAGCCTGTAAAAGTGATAGGCGTAAATGCTGTCATTTTCAAGAAAAGTATGCAGATCAAAGAATCTCCGGATATCAAAAGGAATATAGGTATTCTGTGAGTTTCCAAGCGGAAGTTTTCCTTCGTTGACGGAAAGCAGTATAACGTTTTCAAAGTTCAGAAGACGCGTTTCCAGTAATCCCATAATCTGAAGTCCTCGTAATGGCTCTCCCTGAAAATCGATACTTTCAGAATTGATATGCTGGTTGATCAGAATTTCCAGCGTTTCCATTTTAATTTCAATATTGTAGGGAGTCAGCTGGTTTTTGATGATTCTGAACGCATTCTCAAAGTGAGAGACATTCTCATACTGGATATCATCTATTTCAAGCCATTTAACCTGCTGGCAGAAATCAATAAGCATATCCAGGTAACCGTTGGTTCCTGTTGCTTTCTGAAGAAGGCCATAATAAGACAGGCCGCCCAGCAGTTCATGTAAAAGTTTTCTGGAAATATAAACGATATTCCGCTCTTCTACTTTAGCTTTAAACTCATTGATAATCTGTTCATCTTCTGCTGATTTCGGCAGCTCTTCCAAAATGGGGAAAACATCTCTGTAATAATAAGACAGTTTGTTTTTTTCCAATTGTTTCTGCAGGTAGAAAAGACGTTTCACGGCATTGGAGAAAGACAAGTTTTTCAACGGAAATCCCATTGTAATATTCAAATTATCAACACCATGCATCACATCAAGACTGGCTGGAAGAAGGTTTTCATCCAGGAGTACAACTGCCGTATTGGAGTAGGTTTTATTATTGATCTCTTTAAAAATCTCAGGCAGCACTTTGGTCTGGGTTACATTCCCGGACACTTCGTATACCTTAATTTTTTTAGGTTGATTAAAATCGTCTTCTATCCATTGAAAAGCTCTGTTATCATCAAATTCTTTCCATGTTTTATGATTTCTAAGGAATTTTCCGGCTTCCTGTCTTTCATCATTAAAATAATAACGGTCTGCCTGAAAGAAACACTGCGCTTTATTCCACTGCAAAAGGCTTCTTACAAGCTTTTCTTCTACCGGAGTAAAGGCATTGAAGCCACAAAAAACAAATTCTTCTTTGGTATTTTTCGCAAAATCAGCAATTCTGGCTTTAGCCGCCTCATGAATCATTCCGGAAGTAGCCCAGTTTCTCTCCTGCAGTCTCTCCTTTAAAACCGGGAGAAAAACATTCATATTCTGCCAGAAATTAAGAAACTTCTTTCTTGGAACATCGTCATCCTCACCAAGGTCCTGGGCCCATTCTTTGATCCTTTCCTCATCAAACATATACTGCAGTACTGCCTGATCACTGTCTGAGAATTTCAGGATATCATCCCAGTCTTTCTGTAAGGTGGGAAACCATTTCAGAAAATCAGAAAAATCATCTCTTGGGATAAGATTCAGGCTTCGGTACACATCAAACGAGAAAAGCCACAACGGAATCCCCTGAATCGTCTGATGATCCGCTATTTTATTGATAAGTTCCTCAATCGTAAAAAAATTGGGAAGAAACCCCGAATAGTTATTTTCCTCCAGAATCTGTCTGATAAACACAATGGGACGTTTTCCGGGCAGAATGATATTAAACGCAGAAAGGTCAGTGTTTTGTGCCAGCAGTTCGTGAATGATCTTATTGAGGAATTTCAAAGGGTTTGGTAGCTTTTTAAGTTGTCTAGTTGTTCAGAAATCGACTGATTATATTCGGTTTGTTTTTCTTTATCAAGCCCATGACGGGTTTCTCTGTCGTAAGCCATCTGGAAGTTTTTATAATCAACGGATATTCCGTCGTAAATTGCTTTGAAATATTTGTTGTAGTCTCCTGAATTTTTGATTTTTTCAGCAACAGCTTTTCTGAATTTTCTTACAAATAATTCTGCAATATCAAAATGCTTCTGCTCATGAAGGAGAATATAATCATTCATTCTTTTGGCATCTTTCCATGATTTATCTTCATGAAACAGTGTTTTGATAGTAATGGCAACCGGTGCTTTGGGATCGGAAGATTTTTCAGCATAAAATTCCCAGCCACAATGGGTGTAAGCTGCCACATCAGGATTCTTCTTCTTGTTAACCGGGCTTTTAAAATTGTCCCAGGTTAGCTTTCTGCCTTCCTCCCAGAAAATTTTCTGTCCGTACACTACCTGCACTACCAGTAAACACAATACGAAAGTCAACTTCATTATTTTACTACAATGGTTTTTGTAATCCAGTTATTTCCTCCATTCCAGAATTTAAAAGTATAGGTTCCTTTACTTTGCGGGCTGAAGTTAATTTGATTTGCTCCTACATATTTCCCTTGTGTACAGGGGCCGTTGGTAATATATTTATAGGAAGTAACTGTTCTTTCCAGGTTATTATTGTAAACATAATCATATCCGTAAAATCCTTCACAATGAGACGGATAGGTGGAATACGTTTTTATGCTCTGTATCGCGTAAACGTCCATGGTATCATTAACAATTTTTACGCTGTCTATCTTGATTTTATCAATAGATTCGATGGTATGGTAATCATCATCATTACACGAAACCAGAAGCACGCCCAACAGGAATACTGAAGATCCAATATTTAAAAGTTTTTTCATAACCTTTACTTTTCTGATTATTAACAAATATTAGCAAAAATTATTCCTTATTTATGTAAAAATCAGGAATTAAAATTACCTTTTGATACATAAACTACTTTCTTGGTATCAAAAAATTCTTCATCAAAATAGTGTTTAAGATTGAATATTTCACATTTAATTCCGGCAAGCTCTTCAGCAAGATCACCACCTTTTAAATATAAAATTCCGTTATGTTTAGGATTAAACTGTTCTTTTTCAAATTTCCCTTTCAGCCATCTTAAAAATTCCGGCATCTGGGTTACTGCTCTGCTGACTACAAAGTGGAATTTTTCTTTCAGCTTTTCTGCTCTTCCATGGATAGCCGTTACATTGGTTAATCCTACTCCGTCTGCCACAGCCTGTACCACACTGATTTTCTTCCCAATAGAATCAATCAGGGTAAATTCTACTTCAGGAAAAAGGATCGCCAAAGGAATCCCTGGAAAACCACCTCCGGTTCCGATATCCAAAACTTTGGTTCCCGGTGCAAATTCCATCACTTTTGCAATTCCCAACGAGTGCAGAATGTGCTTTTCATACAGTGATTCCATATCTTTTCTGGAAATTACATTGATCTTTTCATTCCATTCATTGTACAGATTTTCCAATTTGGAGAACTGTTCTTTCTGTTTTTCAGTAAGATCCGGGAAATATTTTAATAGTAACGATGCAGACATGTGAATTATTATAAACCGCAAAAATAAGTTTTATTTCTCTTGTATTCAAATCAACTTTTCCTGGTCCTGATGTAAATTCTGGTTTTCAGCACAATCCATCACTTTGCAATTCCCGGTATAACAGGGACACTCAGGTTTCCTGACGGGCTCACGCTCTGTACGGCGAAAATATAATTGTCTTTAGAAAGCGGAATCTTCATAGAAAGTCCTGTGGTGAATATTTTTTTCTGCCATACCGGACTGTCTGTTTCCCTTGCCAGCACATAATATCCTGCTGGTATTCCGGATTTTGGTTTTTCCCAATGTAAAGTGGTGGAATTCGTCAGCTCCTTTACATCCATTTCAACTTTCTCCGGTTTTGAAGGAGATTTTGCAAGATTGGCAAGGACAGCAATATTGGCCGCAACATTCTTTTTCAGATATTTAAAATCGATAAATTCAGGAAGATCGCCATACTGCTTATTGTTTTCAACTCTAATATCCTGATGCTGATGGTCGTAATTTTCATAATACTCGGTCAGTCTTACAGAAGGAAATCCATTATTCACAAAACTGGTGTGATCTCCTCCGCGCAGAAATCTGTCATTTCTGTAGATCAGTTTGATCTCCAGCCCTTTGACATATTCTTCCGTAACTTCTTTGATATAGCGGGCAAGCTGTCTGGATTCACTGTCGTTTTCAAAACCAAGATTTCTGATCATCATCGCTTTTTTATCAAGATCTTTATAAGGCAGGCCTTCACTGAATACACGAAGAATACGGGTATTGATCTCTCCTGTTTCTCCTGCTTTTGGATTGCCGATCATATCATTATTCAAAACCGCTTCCAGCTGCAGATTTTCTCTTTTTATTTTTTCAGCCAACTGTTTAGATCCTAACAATGACTGTTCTTCACCGGAAAATGCTACAAAAATAACAGACGCCGGAAACGAAGATTTGCTCAGTATTCTTGCAGATTCTATCACAGCACTTACTCCGCTGCCATCATCATTGGCACCAGGCGCTTTGGAATTTCTGTTCATCACATCCGTTACCCTGGAATCCAGATGTCCTCCGATCAGGAAAATTCTTTTATCATTTGGATCTGTTCCTTTCAGAAAAGCAACAGCATTTCCAAGGTTTACTGCTTTGTCAATTCGTTTTCCATCCGGCTGAATGCCTTCCTGCTGCAGATACACTTCCATTCTTCCACCCGAATTTTTAGCATAATCATTGAATTTTCTGATCACCCAGTTCCTTGCCGCACCTATTCCACGCTTTGGGTCATCTGTTGAACTTAGGGTATGCCGGGTTTCAAAGCTTACCAACTTCCCGATATATGATTTTAATGAATCTTCATTCACCTGCGAGACATATTTTTTCACTTCATCATCTTTTGAATTTTTTTGAGAGAAAAAAGAACATGAAATGAGCAATAAAAAAACAGAATATTTCATAGAAGCGGTCTTAGATTGTTTAAAGATACAAAACCTACACTGCAAAATTATTCCTTGCAATAATTTATTTTGAATTACGGTTTTTTGGCTAAAATAAGATTGAAATCAATCTCTTACTTCAAAATAGAATATTTTTATAACCCAGAAGACAATTTGACAAAAACCTGATAAAAATCTTTAAAAGACCCCTATTTTTATTACCTCCACACCACGTTTTTATTATATATTTGTTAAAATTCAAAAAAATACAATGGATAAACTTTCAGATAGAGTAAAAAGATTAGGATACTCACAGACATTTGTTATGTCAAACAAAGCCAGAGAAATGAAAGCCAACGGAATAGATGTGATCAGTTTAACTCTTGGCGAACCGGATTTCGATGTTCCGGACAATATCAAACAGGCAGCATTCGATGCCATCAATCAAAATTACAGCCACTATTCTCCGGTTCCGGGATTTCTGGAATTGCGCGAGGCTATTGCTTATAAATTAAAAAGGGATAATAATCTGGAATACAAACCTTCCCAGATCTGTGTTTCCAACGGAGCCAAACAGGCTATCATCAATGTTTTGGCAGCTATTATCAATGATGGCGATGAAGTTCTTCTTCCAGCACCTTACTGGGTAAGTTATGATGAAATGGTAAAAATGATGGGCGGAACTTCCGTAATACTTCCTACCTCGTATGTTACCGATTTCAAAGTGACTGCCGAACAGCTTGAAGAAGCTATTACAGAGAAAACCAAAGCGGTACTTTTCAGCTCGCCATGTAACCCATCAGGAGGATACTACACTTATGATGAATTAAAATCCATCGCCAAAGTAATTGCCAAATACCCTCAGATAACGATAATTTCTGACGAGATTTATGAATACATCAATTACGAAACGAATACCACTTCGATTGCCCAGTTTCCTGAAGTTTATGAACAGACAGCTGTAATCAACGGAATGTCAAAGGCATTTGCGATGACCGGATGGAGAATCGGGTATTCCGCATGTCCTGAATGGCTGGCAAAAGCTTGTGAAAAAGTACAGGGACAGATGACCAGCGGGGCCAATACAGTAGCCCAGAGAGCGTCTATCGTTGCCCTGAAAGCAGACCCTTCCGAATACAGATACATGATTGATGCCTTCAAAAAAAGAAGAGATCTTGTCTATGAACTGATCAAAGAAATCCCGGGATTCAAAGTGGTCCTTCCAAAGGCAGCCTTCTATTTCTTCCCTGATATTTCGTATTATATTGGAAAAACCCTAGATGGAACAGAAATTAAAAATTCTGACGACTTTGCCATGTTCCTTCTGGAAAATGCTCATGTTGGATGTGTAGGCGGATTCTCTTTCGGAAGTCCGGAATGTATCAGATTCTCTTATGCCGCTTCTGAGGAAGAGCTGAGAGAGGCGATGAGAAGAATTAAAGACTTGTTGGAGAAATTCAATTAACAAAAAACTAATAACCCCAAATAAAACGACAGCAATGAATCTGTTAAAAAAACTAACCATCGCTACAAGTATTGCCGCTGCAAGTTTTGCCGGATATGCTTTTGGCCAGGATTTCCAATGGAAAGAAGCTACTTCGAACGGCTACCAATACAGGTACGTAACCAATGACCCTACTTCTGCAAGGTATTACACTTTGAAAAACGGTTTAACGGTTATTTTAAGTCCTACCAACAAGGATCCGAGAATCCAGACGTATATCGCCACAAAAGCCGGAAGTAAAACAGATCCTGCAGACCACACCGGCCTTGCCCATTACCTGGAGCATATGCTTTTTAAAGGAACCAACCAGTTCGGATCTAAAGACTGGGCAAAGGAAAAGCCTCTTTTAGACCAGATTGATGCTCTTTACGAAAAGTACAATCAGACTAAGGACGAAGCCAAAAGAAAAGAAATCTACAAAGAAATTGACAGGGTTTCAGGAGAAGCAGCAAAATTTGCAATCGCCAATGAATATGATAAAATGATGGCCGGTATGGGAGCTGATGGCACCAATGCCTTCACTTCTTTTGAACAAACGGTGTACACGGAAGATGTACCTGCGAATGTTCTTGACAAATTCCTTGCAGTACAGGCTGAACGATTCAGGGAACCGGTTCTGAGACTTTTCCACACAGAGCTTGAGGCCGTATACGAAGAAAAAAACAGATCTCTTGATGATGATGGAGACAAGGTTTTCGATACGATGTTTGCCAACCTTTTCCCTAACAACAATTACGGAAAGCAAACCACCATCGGAACCATTGAACACCTGAAAAACCCTTCTCTGCATGCGATCAGAGAATATTATAACAATTATTATGTTCCTAATAACATGGGAATCATCATGTCCGGAGATTTTAATCCGGATGAAGTGATTGCAAAAATTGACAAGGCTTTCTCTTATATGAAGCCTAAAGCAATCCCTGAATATAAAGTTGGACAGGAAAAACCGATCACTGCTCCGATTGTAAAAGAAGTGGTAGGACCGAATCCTGAAAACGTAATGCTTGGTTTCAGATTTCCGGGAGCTTCTACAAAAGACGCCAGAATGCTGAATCTTGTTGGAAATATGCTTACCAACGGACAGGCAGGGCTGATCGATCTTGATCTGGTAAAAAAACAGAAATTACTGGGTGCATACGCTGGTTCTTATGCATTGAAAGATTATTCCGTTTTACTTTTACAGGGTAAACCCACTGAAGGGCAGTCTCTGGATGAAGTAAAGAATCTTCTTCTTCAGGAAATTGACAAACTGAGAAAGGGCGAGTTTTCTGACGACCTGATTCAGTCAATCGTTAACAACGAAAAGAAAGGGATCATTCAAAAAGATGAAAAATACTCAACCAGAGCAAGTATTCTGATGGATGAATTCACTTCGGACGTTGACCACAAAACATCGCTGGAATATGTGGACGAAATTTCAAAACTGACGAAAAAAGATATCATGGATTTCGTATCCAAGTATCTTCAGAACAATAACTACGTTGCAGTTTACAAAAGAAAAGGGGAAGATAAGAGCATTGTAAAAGTTGATAAGCCAACGATTACCCCGGTTTCCGTTAACAGAGAAGACCAGTCTCCTTTCCTTAAAAAAATCGACGAGATGCCTGAAAACCCTATCGCTCCGGTATGGTTGAATTATGACAAAGACATTGCTAAAAACAAATTAGCTGATGTGGATGTACTTTCTGTAAAAAATACAGACAATGCTTTATTCAGAATGTATTACCACTTTGATTCAGGAAAATGGAACAACAAAATCCTTCCATTGGCAGCAGAATATCTTCAGTATCTGGGAACGAAAGATAAGTCTTCGGAGATCATCAGTAAGGAATTCTATAAACTTGCCTCAAGCTTCAATGTGAGTGCAGGAAACGAAGAAACTTACGTATCACTGGAAGGTCTGAATGAAAACTTTGATAAAACCATTTCTTTATTTGAAGATTTAATCAAAAACTGTCAGGCAGACCAGGCTGCTCTTGATGCTTACAAAGTTAGGCTTAAGAAAGCGAGAGCGAACGCAAAACAGAATAAAGGAGTAATTATGTCAGGATTGAGAAGTTACGCTCAATACGGTCCTCAAAATCCTTTCAACAATGTACTGAGCGATGCTGAACTTGATGCATTGAAAGCAGAAGATTTAATTAATGTGCTTCATGATCTGTTCAATTTCAAACATAAAGTATTGTATTACGGACCCAAATCAGGAAATGAAGTGGTGGCAGCTTTGAAACCTGTCCACAAACTTCCTGCCACCCTGAAAGATCTTCCTAAGTCTAAAACTTTCGCTCAGATCCCAACTGATAAGAACAAGGTTTTATTTGCTCATTATGATATGGTACAGGCAGAAGTGTTCTGGGTAAGAAATTCTGAACAATACAATCCATCTGCTACTCCAACGGTAAGTTTATTCAACAACTATTTCGGGGGAGGAATGGGATCTATTGTTTTCCAGACCATCAGAGAATCTAAGGCGCTTGCCTACTCCACATATTCTTACTTTGCCCTTCCAAGTAAGAAAACAGACAAAGATATGGTGATGGCTTATGTAGGAACGCAGGCAGACAAATTCAATGAGTCTACAACAGCTATGAATGAGCTTCTGACTACCCTTCCGAAATCTGAGCAGTTATTCGAAACAGCGAAAAGCGGATTGAAAAAATCTATTGCCGCTGAGAGAATTACTCAGGATGGAATCATCTTCTCTTATCTGAAATCTCAAAAGCTTGGAAACAACTTTGACATGAGAAAGAATGTTTATGAACAGGCTCCCAAACTGTCTTTCACAGATATCAATTCTTTCCATGATAAAGAAATGAAGAATAAAAACTATACCTATTGCCTTATCGCTTCTCAGGACAAAGTAAATGAGGCCGATATGCAGAAATTAGGCGAAGTAAAAAAACTTAATTTAACTGAGATCTTTGGTTATTAAAATAAACAAAAAGCCCTGATATCAGGGCTTTTTTATTTAGCTGCAGATCAAAAACAATTATAGATTTTATTTATCGATTTTAGTTTGTTCGATAGATGAATCTTTTATATATTTGCATAAGAAATTTAAATATAAAAACAGAAAAATTATGTCTTTAGTAGGAAAAAAATTCCCAAACTTAACAATTGACGCAATGTCTGAGATGGGTGACGATTTAAGAATCAACATCCTTGATGAAGCAGTAAACAACCAGCAAAAAGTTCTTTTATTCTGGTACCCTAAAGATTTCACTTTCGTATGCCCTACTGAGCTTCACGCTTTCCAGGAGGCTTTAGGTGAGTTCGAAAAAAGAAACACTAAAGTAATCGGTGCTTCTTGTGATACTAACGAAGTACACTTCGCTTGGTTGAACACTCCAAAAGATAACGGAGGAATTGAAGGAGTAACTTACCCGCTTTTAGCTGATACTCACAGACAATTGGCTAACACTTTGGGAATTGTTGATCAGGATTTTGAATATGATGAAGATGGAAACGAAGTTTTCACAGGTTCTAACGTAACTTACAGAGCAACTTACCTTATCGACGAAACCGGAAAAATTTTCCACGAAGCGGTAAATGATATGCCTTTGGGAAGAAACGTAAAAGAATTCTTAAGATTAATCGACGCTTACACTCACGTACAGAAACATGGTGAAGTATGTCCTGCAAACTGGGAAGAAGGAAAAGAAGCAATGAAAGCTGACAGAACTTCTACAGCAGAATACTTAGCAAAAAATTAATATCTTAATTTAAATATAACAATGTAACAATCTAACAGTATAACAATTTGAAAAGTCATTTCTTGAATTGTTAGATTGGTCAATTTTTTAGATTGTTACATTGTTTATTTTTTTAAAAATAAACTTATGTACACAGAATTAACCGAAGATACATTACAGAATATAGTTAACGAAAACGAAAAAGTAGTCGTTCAATATGGCGCAACATGGTGCGGAAACTGCAGAATCATGAAGCCGAAATTCAAAAAATTAGCCTCTGAAAATGATTCTATTCCATTTTTATATGTAGATGCAGAAAAGCTTCCTGAAAGCAGAAAATTAGCAAAAGTAGATAACTTACCTACCTTCGCCATCTTTAAAAACGGAGAACTGGTGAACCAGGTTCAATCTAACCAGGCAGAAAGTTTAATTAACCTTTTTAACGAATTAGCATAATGAAATTACCCGTAATCAGACAGTTTTACCAGAATCAGACTCCTGAAAATCTTGAAAAAACATTAGAAGTACTGGAAAGTTTCTGCGAATTCAGAGGAACAAGCGAAGAAGATCTGAATGTTGCAGGAGAATTGATCACCAACATCTGTGGAGCTTTAGAAGTTCACGCGAATGTACAAAACGGAATGAGCGAAAAAGATGCTTTAAACTCTTTTGCTCAGAAGGTTTTGGGATCAATTGACAAATAACATCTTTCGGTTATTTTTAACCAAAAGAATGTAAAAACACAAACTACAATACCTGAGGTTTTCCTCATTACTATACTTTTTCTATTCTTTAAGAATCTTTTTATTTCAACTTAAAATCTACTTCAAAGGACTTTAACCGGTCACATGAAGCTGGAAGCTGTATGAAAAATTGTAAAGAATAACCCATTAAAATCCCGGTGATATTTTCATCAGGATTTTTTGGATTTTGGTTTACAACACGAATAACACGAGCGATTTCACGAATAACACAAATAAAGATACGCAAGCATCCGTGTTAATCTGTGGAATCTGTGGGCAAAAATATATTTAAATATTATTATAAGTTTCGGCTGAAGCCGTTGGAAAAGATTTATTTAAAGTAAAACGGGCTAAAGCCCGTTCCTATTGATATTAGTAAATTGTGTTTATTCGTGAAAACATTTGTGACATTTGTGTTTACATAAAAAAAGAAATCCCGATGAAAAATCACCGGGACTATATTTTAAAGCAAAGACAACTTATCAATTAGTTTCTTCTGCTCATCAGAATACTCAGAATATACCAGAATAAAAGCATAATCGAAGCAAAAAGCTGCAATGCTGCTCCTACATATTGGTTGGTTCCAAATGAATCCTTTAATTTGCTTGTCTGATATAGAATAGTAGCTGAAGCTAAAATTACCATTCCTACCGAGAACCACAGTCCAAGGTTAAAACCAAAGATCATCCCTCCTACAATCAGTCCGATGGAAATAAATCCACCGATTACAATGATATTTCTTAAGAAAGAAAAATCTCTTTTAGAAGTGAATGCTACTGCAGAAATACCCGCAAACATAGCAACAGTTAACGTCGCAGCCTGAAAAATAACATTTGCTCCACCTTCAATATTAGTGGCAATAAAAAGCAGCGGCATGAAAATAATCGCTTCCAGCAAGATGTAAAATCCTAATCCTAAATATTGGGTAGATTTGCTCTGTGAAAGTGACCATTTAGAAGCCAAAACAGAAGCCAGCCAGAAAACCCCGATAATCAATAGCCAGATATATCTCTGACCAAACATCATCGCAATCAATTCTACCGGAACTGTTTTTAATAATATCGTTTCCACTCCAATAAATGCAAGAATCGATAAAGCAACATGTAAGTACGTCTTCTTGTAAAAATTCGCCTTCTCCACATCTGAGGAATGAGCGACTAAAACATCTGTCATCATAGTTAATATTTTTTTGTTAATCGAAAATAAAATTAAGTCTTATTTCGAGGGCAATACCCCAAGAATTTTTCCGTCATCCTCAAATACAGCGGTAATAACTTCCCTGGAAGATTCTCCTGCATATTTGTATTTAATACTCGGGTGATTGATTCCGTCCATTGTTTTATAATATCCGGCCTTTAAGACTTCAAGTTTTTTGTTGGGATCAATATCATCTTTGACCTTCTTAAGAACATCATCCGTTACGATTTCCTTTACCTTCTCAGAAATCAATCCATCAATAGCCTTCCGGTCTGAAGCCTGCAAAGCTACAACGAACTTCTGGAAATTATCATTATATAAACTGATCTTTTCCTTACTTATGGAAGCCTGCTGTTCTTTTTGGGTACTGTTTTCAACCTTTGCACCTGTTACTTTCTGTGCAAAAACCAGCTGTGCCCCCACAAGAGCAAGTCCCAGCAATAATTTTTTCATAGTATTCATTTTTGTTCTGGTGAAATAAGTGATGGAAGATACGAAAATCAGACCAGTTCTAAAAATTTCATTGTATCTACATTATCAGCATAGGTATCAAGTCCCGGATTTTGTGCTTCACCAAAAGGAATCGCATTCATTTCCAACTCATCTTTTGCCACAACGCACTGAATATTTTCTTCATTTTCTGCAATAAAGCTTTTCACATCATCCAATGATTCATACCTGCTGAAATTGATTACAGAAAGCGGGCTGAACAGTTTATCATCCTCTTTAAGCATCACAAAATTATTATCCCAGAATTTATCCTGATTTAAAAGATAAACCGCTCTGTTATAATCATAATTGTTGGCATATTTGTTATGATTGATAATATCCTGAAAGCCTAAGAAGTTTTCAAACAGCCTGTCAATCACAAAATCCTGCGGAATAAAAATCCTCGTTACATTTCTACATCCCAATCCGAAATACTGGAAAATATCTTTTGCTAAAAGCTGCAGTTCTTCATTTGTCTCATCACCCTTCAAAACAGCAATTGAAGTCCTGTTTTTACGGATGATACTCAAATGATTCTTGAAATAATATTCCAGATATCTCGCTGTATTATTACTTCCTGTTGCAATGACGGCATCAAAATTTTCTAATTTTTCAACAAACTCAAAAGCTACATTTTCATTGGAAAACTCATTCCATTTCTTCAATAAAAACGGAATCATATACTTATCTTTTGAAGACAGCTTAATGACAGGAATATGGTTGGCCAGAATTACAGAAATTACATCATGAAGCCCTACTAAAGGGATATTTCCGGCTAAAATAAGTCCAACTCTTTTTGAAATTTTAGAGATAGAATAATTTCCAAGCCAGTTTTTGATGTTTTCTTCAGTCAGAAGATCTGTCCATTGCTGTAAAGCAAATTTCTGATTATCAATAGTAAACCACGGGTTCTCTATTTCAGACCTTTTCAATAATAATTCAATATCAGAATCATCTTCATTGTGATCTTCCGGTTTCTTCGCTAAAAACGCTTTTATATAATCACTTAATTTAATAAGTCCTAAAACTTGATTTTCGGTATTCATAATTACTTTAAAATTGGGTAAAATTTTGTAATTTTGTGCAAATTTAAAAAAAATTAGCGATGGCTATTAAAATAACTGATGAATGCATTAACTGTGGGGCTTGTGAACCAGAATGCCCAAACAATGCAATATATGAAGGAGCTGTAGATTGGAAAGCTTCTGACGGTACGGCTCTTCAAGGTACAATTACGATGCCGTCGGGACTTACTGTAGATGCCAATGCACCACAGGAACCTGTAAGTGATGATGTGTACTTCATTGTAACAGATAAATGTACAGAATGTAAAGGATTCCACGAAGAACCTCAGTGTGCAGCTGTATGTCCGGTAGACTGCTGTGTGCCAGATGAAGATCATGTAGAGTCTGAAGAAGCTCTTCTTAATAAAAAAGCATTCTTACACGGCGAATAAAAAAATTCCGTCTCATCATCTGTGAGGCGGCTTTTTTTAACCCAAAATCCAATAAATCAAAATAAAGCTGAAGGATATTGAAATCCCAAAGCACCCAAAAAATAAAAATATGAACAAAAAGCACAACTTCAGCGCAGGACCATGTATTTTACCACAGGAAGTATTTGAAAAATCAGCACAGGCTATCCTTGACTTTAACGGCATCGGATTGTCTCTTCTTGAAATTTCTCACAGAAGCAAGGATTTCGTTGCGGTAATGGACGAAGCGCGTGCCATTGTAAAAAGATTGATGAATCTTGGTGATGATTATGAGGTACTTTATTTAGGAGGCGGAGCCAGCCTGCAGTTTGCAATGGTTCCTTACAACCTGATGAAAGTAGGTGGAAAAGCAGCTTACCTGGATACAGGAACATGGGCAGCAGGAGCCATCAAAGAAGCTAAAAAAGTGGGAACGGTAGATGTAGTAGGTTCTTCAAAAGAAGACAATTATTCTTTTATTCCTAAAGACTATACTGTTGGTTCAGAATACGATTATTTTCACTGTACTTCCAACAACACCATCTACGGAACTCAAATGAAATCCTTCCCTGAAGTGGATACACTGATGGTATGTGATATGAGTTCTGATATTTTCTCAAGACAACTGGATTTTTCAAAATTTGACCTGATCTATGCCGGTGCTCAGAAAAATATGGGACCTGCAGGAGTTACTTTAGTGGTTATCAAAAAAGAAATTCTTGGTAAAACAGGAAGAGAAAATATGTTTTCTATTCTGGATTATTCCCAGCACATTGCTAAAGAATCCATGTACAATACCCCACCGGTATTTCCTGTATATGCTTCTTTACTTACCCTTCAGTATCTTGAAAGAAACGGAGGAATTGCTGCTGCAGAACAAAGAAATGAAGCTAAAGCTAAGCTTTTATATGATGAAATCGACAGCAACCCGCTATTTGAAACGTTCTGCGTAAAAGAAGACCGTTCGTTAATGAATGTTTCTTTCAAAATTACAGACGAAAGCAAGAAAGAAGAATTTGACAATGCATGGAAAGCAGCAGGAATCAGCGGCTTAAACGGACACAGAAGTCTTGGCGGTTACAGAGCAAGTTTGTACAATGCCCTGCCAATTGAAAGCGTACAGGTTTTGGTAGATGTAATGAAGTCTGTCAAGTAAATTAAATAGTAAAAAATTCAAAGATTGAAAGAATTAAAGGCAGTTCATTAAAATTTATTAATTTGCGCCCCAGTTTTAAAATGTTGAAATGGTAATTCTTTCAATCTTTAAATCAAATAATTCATGAAAGTTTTAGCAAACGACGGAATTTCAAAAGCAGGAGAAAACACTTTAAAAGAAGCCGGAATTGATATTCTGGACAATAGAGTGGCTCAGGATCACGTTATTAATTTTATCAACGATAATAATGTGGATGTTCTTCTGGTAAGAAGTGCAACGAAAGTGAGACAGGATCTGATTGATGCTTGCCCCGGCCTTAAAATCATTGGAAGAGGCGGTATCGGAATGGATAATATTGATGTGGAATATGCCAGAAGTAAAGGTGTTAAAGTAATCAACACTCCCACAGCATCCTCAAAATCAGTGGCAGAACTGGTTTTTGGCCACTTTATTTCACTGGCAAGATTCCTTCACGAATCCAACAGGCTGATGCCTCTGGAAGGAGAAACTCATTTCAACGCCATGAAAAAGTCATTCAGTAATGCGTATGAACTTTCAGGAAAAACATTAGGAGTAATCGGCTTTGGAAGTATTGGCCAGGAAGTTGTAAAAATAGGAATCGCTTTAGGAATGAAAGTAACTGTTCTGACCAGAAGCCCGAAAACAGAAGTTCTTACGCTGAACTTCTTCAACGGACAGTCTGTGAACTTTGAAATCACTTCCACCAATAATATGGATGCATTCCTTAAAGATGCAGACTTCATCAGTATCAATACGCCGAAAACGAATGAGTATATTATAGACACCCCTCAGTTTGAAAAAATGAAAGATGGAGTCTATATTGTGAATACTGCAAGAGGTGGTGTCATCAATGAAGTGGCACTTATCGATTTTATCGAGTCGGGAAAAGTAGCCGGAGCAGCACTGGACGTTTTTGAAAACGAACCCAATCCGGAACTGCCTTTACTGATGAATCCCGCATTATCACTTTCCCCTCATGTAGGAGGCAATACAGTGGATGCGCAGGAAAAAATCGGTGTCGAACTTGCAGAACAAATTATTAAGCTACAAAAAGAAACTATAAGATAAATATGCCTGTTTTTAAACCTTTCCGTGGAATAAGACCTCATAGAGACTTTGAGAGTACTTTCCCTACCCATCCACTGGATAATTTCACCCAGGAAGAGATTGCGGAGAAAGCTCAAGTTGAAAATACTTACATCAATATGATTAAACCCTATGTTGTAAGTAAATCTAAAGATATTGACCGGAACCTGCGAAAGATCCGTTCTACCTTTGAAGAACTTCTGGAAGAAAAGAAATTGGTCCAGGACAATTCGTCTTACTATCTTTATGAGCAGATCTATCCCAACAAACAGATGTTCAGAGGACTTCTGGGATTGGCAAGTATTGAAGATTTCTGGAATGGAAAAATCAAGAGACATGAAAGTACCATCCCGCAGAAAAAGGAGAAACTGGCTCACTACCTTGAAAAAGTAAATCTGCAGGCAGAACCTGTACTTCTTACCTACCCTGCCAATTCAAAAATTGAATTGCTGATGAACCATGAAGAAAAAAATGTTCCTATCTTCAACCATGTGGATTCTATGGGTATCAGACATAAAATCTGGAGAATAGACAATCGTCTGAAGCTTCAGCAGTTTAAAGAAGTGATTGATCAGATAGATTCGTTCTACATTGCCGATGGGCACCACAGAATTGGTTCCACAGCAATGAATGCCAAATACCATAAGGAGAAAAATAAAAAACATAACGGTACAGAGCTTTACAACTTTGTATATAGTTTCATTGTTTCCAACCAGTCAATAAAGATTCACGACTACAACAGAATCTTACACGATCTGAATGGTATTTCTCCGGAAGATTTCCTGAAGGAACTTGAAAAATATTTCCTGATCCATGAAAAAGGGGAAACATCGTACTACCCTTCTCAGAAATTCCATATCTCAATGTATATGGATGGGAAATTCTATTCCCTTCACGTAAAACACGATCTCCGTTCCAAAGAAATGTCTCTGGATAACCTGGATCACCACCTTTTGGACAAATATATTTTCAAAAACATCCTGAAAATTGAAGATCCGGACAGTTCTGAACTTATTTCTTATGTAAAAGGAACCTCCAACATCAACGGAATCAATCTTTTAAAAGAAAAAGTAGACAATGGTGAAGGCAAAGTCGGCTTTGGAATTTATCCTGTAAGTTTTAATGATATGATTAAAATTTCAGATTTAAAATTAAGCATGCCTCCAAAATGTACATTTATTGAGCCAAAATTAATTACAGCCTTGTTAATGTACGACATGAAACCTTAATAAATTACTATTTTTTTCCTACTTTTATCAATGGAAAAGATAAGTAAATAATAAATGAAAAAAATATTCATTATACTTCCACTCTTTTTGAGTGGATTTTTATTTTCTCAAAAAAAACCACAAAAAGGACCGGCAAAAAAAGGTACTGTTGCCAGATTTAATTATCACGATGAGTTCAGAAAAATTTCAGATGAAATTATGACCAACGGCACTGCTTATGATAATCTCGGGGAACTTACCAAAAGAATCGGTCCCCGCTTCAGCGCCACTCCCGGTTATACAAAAGCTGTAGAATGGGCTGAAAAAAAGTTCAAGGAAATTGGTATTAATATGATCTGGAGACAGGAAGCTAAAGCACCGGTCTGGATCAGAGGAAAAGAATCTTTACAGATCAAAGCCGGAAATGGAGATTGGAAAAACATCAGAATGCTTTCTTTCGGAAACTCTGAAGGAACAGGAGGTAAAGATCTGACAGGTGAAGTTGTTTTAATCAATTCCACATCAGAACTTAATGCCATGTCGCTGGGACAGCTAAAAGACAAAATAGTTTTTGTAAATGTTCCTATGGACCCGAGAGTTATCAATACAAGCGATTCTTATTTACAGGCAGCAAAATCAAAATTAATTTCCGCTTCGGTAATTGCCAAAACAGGTGCAAAAGCCTTAATTATAAGGTCACTGACCACCGCTACTGATGACACTCCTCATGCCAAAATGATTTACTACGAGCCAGATGATAAAATTAAAATTCCGGCTTTATCAATTGGAGTAAGGTCTGCAGATGAGCTGGAAAAAACATTGAAAAAACAGAAAGTGACTGCGAAAATCAACATGACCGCAGAATCAAAAGGTGATACTACGAATCCTAATATCATTGCTGAAATTGGAGGCAAAAAAGATTCAAAAGTAATTGTTTTAGGCGCTCAGCTTGATTCGTGGGATATTGGCGAAGGTGCCGTGGACGACGGAACAGGTGTTGTACAGTGTATCGAAGTGCTAAGAACGCTGAAAGCACTTGGATATGAAAACAATCATACGATCCGCGTTGTTTTGTATGCCAACAGTGAAAACGGAGGACAAGGCCGTGAGATGTATGCTGCTTATGTGAAAAAGAAAGACGAAAAACACATATTTGCCTTAGGAACCGATGCCGGAGGTTATTCTCCCCGTGGGTTTTCATTAGATATGTCCCCGCAGAGAAGAAGACTGGTTTATCCCTGGAAAGAATATTTTCTGCCATATGGCGTTTATGATTTTGACCAGACAGAAGCCATTCAGGATATTTCTCCTTTGAAAAAACTGGATATTCCTTTGGCAGAGCTTGTGGTAGACACCCAAAGATATTTTGATTATCACCACTCCGAGCAGGATACTTTTGATAAAGTAAATAAAAGAGAGCTTCTTCTTGGAGCTGTCGCCATAACACAGATGATTTTTATGGTTGATAAAAACTGGTAACAATGAAAAAGATAACAGGAACTTTATTACTTCTTTTTGGAATGGCCACATTTGGTCAGTCTACAGAAGATTCTGTCCAGTTCAGAAAAATCTCTACAGAAATTCTGAACAACGGAAAAGGATACAATGAACTGAGAGAACTTACCAAAACTATAGGAAACCGTCTCAGCGGGTCAGAAGCGTATGAAAAATCAGTTCAGTGGGCAGCACAGAAACTTCGTGATGCCGGAGCTGACAAAGTATGGCTACAGGAAGTGATGATTCCTGTTTGGGTAAGAGGAAAAGAATCTCTGCACATCCGGACTTCCAACGGAAAATGGAAAAGTGTAAAAATGCTTTCCCTTGGAAATTCTGAAGGAACCGGAGGAAAAGATGTTTCCGGAGAAATCATCATGGTAAAATCACTGGAAGAATATGACAGACTTCCTGCTGAAAAAGTGAAAGATAAAATTGTGTTTTTCAACTATCCTTTTAGTCAGGAAAATGTACAGACATTCATTTCTTATCGTGATGCAAACCCCTACAGAAGAACTGCAGCCTCATTAACGGCTAAAAAAGGAGGAAAATTTGCCATCGTCAGGTCTCTTTCCTCTGCTTTTGATGATATTCCACACACAGGAAACATGCGTTATGACGAAAATATTTCCAAAATACCAGCCATAACAATCGGAAATACATCAGCTGATGAACTTGAGGCATTATTAAAGAATCATCAGGTTACTGCTAAACTTAATTCCAACTGTGGTATGAAAGGAGAAAAGCTTTCCCACTCTGTTATTGGTGAAATTACAGGTAAAAAAGATCAAAGTGTTATTGTTGTGGGCGGACATCTTGATTCCTGGGATGTCGGCGAAGGAGCCCATGATGACGGGGCCGGAATTGTGCAGAGCATTGAGGTATTAAGAACCTTTAAAAAATTAGGGATTCAGAATAATCATACGATCCGCGCCGTTTGTTTTGCCAACGAAGAAAATGGGACAAAAGGCGGAAAACAATATGGTAAGACGGTCAAAGAAAATAACGAGAAACATATTTTCGCCATTGAATCTGATGCCGGAGGTTTTTCACCACGCGGAATTTCCCTCGAAATGGATGAACCTCAAAGAAACCAGATCAAAAGCTGGGTGAATCTGTTTTTGCCTTATGGCGTTTACAACTTTGAAGGAAAATATTCAGGGTCGGATATTGCCCCGCTTCACGAAATGGGAGTTCCTACAGCTGAACTCGTTCCTGATCCGCAACGCTATTTCGATATCCACCATACCGAAGAAGACACTTTTGAAAAAATCAACCGCAGAGAATTATTATTGGGTTCTACGGTGATGACACAACTTATTTATATGATTGACAAAAATTGGTAAACAATGAAAAGGATACTAGGAACTTCATTATTACTTTTTGGAATGGCTGCATTTGGCCAGTCTACAGAAGATTCTGTACAGTTCAGAAAAATCTCTGCAGAAATCCTGAACAACGGAAAAGGATATACAGAGCTTAGAGAGCTTACAAAAAACATAGGCCACCGCTTAAGTGGATCCGAAGCCTATGAAAAATCTGTAAAATGGGCAGAACAGAAACTTCGTGATGCCGGAGCTGATAAAGTATGGCTTCAGGAAGTCATGATTCCTGTTTGGGAAAGAGGAAAAGAATCTCTGAACATCCAGACTTCCAACGGAAAATGGAAAAGCCTTAAAATGCTTTCCCTTGGGAATTCTGAAGGAACAGGAGGAAAAGATGTTTCGGGAGAAATCATCATGGTAAAATCGATGGAAGAATATGACAGACTTCCTGCTGAAAAAGTGAAAGATAAAATCGTGTTCTTCAACTACCCTTTCAGCCAGTCATTTGTAGAGACTTTCAAAGCCTATGGTGATGCCGCCAAATACAGAACGACTGCCGCTTCTTTAACCGCTAAAAAGGGAGGAAAATTCGCCATCGTAAGATCACTGTCTTCCGCTTTTGATGATGTGCCTCATACCGGAGCAATGCGCTATGAAGACAAAGTTTCCAAAATCCCTGCGGTAGCCATCGGAAGCACAACTGCAGATGAACTGGAAGGTTTACTGAAAAGCCAGAAAGTTAATGCAAAACTTAACTCCAACTGCGGAATGAAAGGAGAAAAGCTCTCCCACTCTGTTATTGGTGAAATTACAGGTAAAAAAGACCAGAGTGTTATTGTTGTCGGTGGACACCTTGATTCCTGGGATGTAGGTGAAGGAGCCCATGATGACGGAGCCGGAATTGTACAAAGCATTGAGGTTTTAAGAACCTTTAAAAAGTTGGGTATTCAGAATAACCATACCATCAGGGTTGTCTGTTTCGCCAATGAAGAAAACGGAGTAAAAGGAGGAATCCAGTACGGTAAAACGGTAAAAGAGAAAAACGAAAAACATCTTTTTGCTATTGAAACAGATGCCGGAGGCTTTGCCCCAAGAGGTATTGCTCTGGATATGGATGATGCAAAAAGAAATCAGATTAAAAGCTGGTCGAATCTTTTTCTTCCCTACGGAGTTTATAATTTTGAAGAGCGGTTTTCAGGAACAGACCTTTATCCGCTTCATGACATGGGAATTCCCGCTGCTGAGCTGATGCCGGATTCGCAGCGATATTTCGATATTCACCACACGGAAGAAGATACTTTTGAAAAGGTGAACCGAAGGGAGCTTTTATTGGGAGCCACCGCTTTGACTCAGATTATTTATATGATTGATAAAAACTGGTAAAATATGAAACCGTCTTTCTAAAGGCGGTTTTTTATTTTAATAGTAATGCATAATAAATTTCACAGTATTCCATTAGTAAAATTTGTGAAAAACATTGGTGGTATTTATGATTCTTACAATTAAACACGTGACACGAATGATTTCACAAATAACACAAATTCAAAAGGAATGGGGCTTAACCTAAACTTAAGATTTTTATAACCACTGATTTCACAGATTGACACGGATGATTGCGTGTAATTTATTTGTGTTATTTGTGAAGGAATATTTGTGTTACTTGTGGTTCTTACAATTAAACACAAATGACACTAATGATTTCACCAATAACATGAATTCACTAACATCAATAGGAATGGCAGTAATCCAGAAAGTAGACGAAGGAAGCTTGTTTTATATTTTATGGATACCTTTAAAACGGCTTTAGCTGGAAATTATAAGTATCCCACTGATTCCACAGATTGACACGGATGATTGCGTATATATATTTGTGTTATTTGTGAAGGAATATTGGTGTTACTTGTGGTTTTAAAATTAAACACAAATGTCACGAATGTTTTCACGAATAACACAAATTTAATAATATCAATAGAAATGGGCTTTAGCCCGTTTATTTTAAATGAATCTCTTCCAATGGCTTTAGCCGAAACTTATATGTATCCCACAGATTCCACAGATTGACACAGATGATTGCCTATATTTATTGGTGTTATTTGTGAAATCATTGGTGTTATTAGTGTTGTAAACCTTAACTCAAAAAAATCCTCATGATATCATCATCTTACGATCAGTAATTACCCATTCAATGATCTTTAAAATCTTTCTGATTTATTTTTAAAATATTCTGGAATGGTATCAATTTACAGAATTATAATTTCTCCGAAATATTTTCTGCGTAATAAATTATTCCCTGCCAAAAACAGAAAATTTTTCTATGCTTAAGGAAATAACAGAAGAAAAAATGCTTCACTACTCATCTCATCAATCCCGTGAAACAAAGTGTTAATCGCACAAACCGAATTTTGGCATGATATTGGCATGTAAATTCTTGAGAAAAAATTAAAAAAACACTAAGGATGAGAAAAAAGGTTTTCTGTGGATTTTCAGTTTTTCCACTGATTCAAGTTCATATCTAGTATATGAATCCTTTTTTTTCTACGATGCCGTAAAAGATACGGGTCCGTGATTAATTAACCCCCGTTAGTTTTTCACAGCAGTTTTGCACCCGTATCTGACTGGTATCACAATAACCAGGAATCATTGATTGATTCAAAAAAAACAAAAAATATCCCGGACTTTCAGCCCGGTGTTATGATATAAATAAATGGCAAAGTCATCGTGAACCTTAGCCCAGTAAAGGAATATATTCTTTTTACCGTGATGAGTGCGCCTTTATGCTATAAATTAATGTATAACCCTTAAAATGTTAGTAATGATGAGAGCCTTTTTTGAAATGATTTTTAAGAGAAATGAAGATGCTGCAAAATTGAATATATGGAGCCTGTTGATGGTGTTAAGTTTTGCTGCATTTTCAGTGTTGGTATACGCCTTAAAACCTAGCTTTAACAGCTTAATTATATACCTGACGGCATTTGCCGCTTATATCGGGTTTGGCCTTGTATTCATCAGTTCCCTGGCTGGAACGCGCATGAAGAAAAGATAACAGAACATATAACTTTTCAATTTATTTTACTGAGAAAACCGCCCTGTTTGGGGGCGGTTTTTGTTTACGTGCCTATTCTATTATTTTAATTTTATTCAGCAATTCCAACAAAAAAAGCCACCCCTTCCGAAGCAGCTTCCGATAACAAAGTTATCTTAACATCGTAAAAACTTATTCTTTAAACAGATCCTTCATCATTTCTTCAAGAATCTTCTTTGTTGCTTCTTCAATCATTTTCCCTGACTTTTCAACAAGCTCTTCTCTGAATGGTTCACAGCAGGCTTTTATTCCGAAACCTTCATCTGTTTTTACAAATTCCGGATGCCTACCGTGTTCATTGCACACTTCAGATTCTATTTCCTTCTTTATATAGTCGTAATTCAGGTCAAACATTTTTTTTATTTTGTTCTTTTAAGTACATGATAAAGATAGAAGTAATAAAGTCATACCGAAATCCGTATTTCTACGGTATTTTTAGGAAGCAAAAAAACGTCTTTTTCAGGGTGGCATTATTTTAATATCTGGAATGAAATGAAATTTTAATTTTAATCCATACAACATGAAAATCACTTTCAATTTTCGAAAAAACAACACCTCTGATTCATGCATTAAAATGCATTTCAACATTATACAATAGATTAAAAAACAGCAACTTAAAAACACACCCCCTTCTTAAGCAGCACATAAATGAATGCTGTACATTTGATGTATGCACTTTTTCGAAAAAAACAAAAAATTTAAGCAATTTTGCCGACTAAAAAAAGAACACCCATGCCGGGTAAATAACAAACTTAAAACACAAATGATGATTTCTAAAAAATTATTAGTCGGTTTACTATTTGTGAACCTGTCACTCTATGCTCAGAAAGGTAATGTAGGTATCAATACACCCAACCCAGGAACAACACTGGATATTAACGGAGCTATTACTACCCGTGAAACAACCTTACCCGTGAGTGCTAATACAGCTACCATCCCAAGCAATGTGAGCCAGGTACAACTTACAGGATCAGCTACTGCAACAATAACTATTACAGCACCGGCAGCACCTAATCCGGGTCAGCGTCTGATTGTATATAATAATACAACAGGCGGATTTGATGCTGTATTAAATGGAACGACTGTTAGTAATAATAAAATAAAAGAATTTGTTTTCACTAATTCATCATGGAGAGCTACAGCAGGTAGCGAAAACACAACTTCTCCTTCTAATATTTATACAACAGATGGTAGTCTTACAGGAAACAGAACTGTAACACAGGGCTCAAATACTCTAGCATTCACAGGTAACAGGGTCAATGCTTTTTCTGTAGATGGAAATACTGTTTCTGTAGACGCAGCCAATCATCTTCTTGGTGTAGGAACAACCAATCCTGACACCAAACT